>CAYHAR010000172.1:0-3671 GCA_964354595.1 uncultured Anaerolineae bacterium
CGACGATGCGGGCCGCGTCCGCCAGCCCATCCATCTGCGGCTGCCACAGCGCGTGGTCGAGCGGGTAGCCGTGAATCAACAGCAAGGGTGTACCTTGTCCAACCTGAACATAATAAAGGCGAATACCGTTGACCACTGCCTCCATTCTGACCTCCGACCTCTGACTTACTCCTTGCAAGATTATAGCAGCAGCAGCCTCAAAAAGCGAGTTGCTTGCGTGCGGCGGTGTGGTATAATCGCTGTCCGGCAGTTGGCCTCCAAGGCCCCCTGAGGAGTTTAATTTGTTCAACCCCATAAACGCCATCCTGGGCCTCTTTTCCCTTGACATTGGTATTGACTTGGGCACGGCCAACACGTTGGTCAGCGTCCGGGGCAAGGGCATCGTCATCAACGAACCTTCCTGGGTGGCAATTGAAAAACGCACCAAGCGAGTGCTGGCAATCGGCAGCGAGGCCAAAGAGATGGTGGGCCGCACGCCGGCCAACATTGTCGCCATCCGGCCCTTGCGCGACGGCGTCATCTCCGAGTTTGAAGTCACGGAGGCGATGCTGGATTACTTTATCAAGAAAGCGCACAACCAGCTCTTGCTGCCCATCCCGCGCCCGCGCGTCGTCATCGGCATCCCTAGCGGCGTGACCGAAGTGGAAAAGCGCGCAGTATACGATGCTGCCGTGAGCGCCGGGGCGCGCGAGGCTTACCTGATCGAAGAGCCGATGGCGGCGGCGATTGGCGTGGGCCTGCCGGTGATCGAAGCGCGCGGCAGCATGGTCGTAGATATTGGCGGCGGCACGACCGAGGTGGCAGTCTTTTCGCTGGGCGGCATCGTGGTCGCTCGCTCCATTCGCGTGGCGGGCGACGAGATGGACGAAGACATTATGCAATACGCCCGGCAAAAGTACAACCTGCTCATCGGCGAGCGGATGGCCGAGCGGGTCAAGATTGAAATTGGCTCGGCGTACCCGCTGCCGGAAGAAAAGGTCATGACCATCCGGGGACGCAACCTGGTGACGGGCCTGCCGGAAGCCGTGGACGTGTCATCCATCGAGATCCGCGAGGCGCTATCGAACTCGGTCAATATCATCGTGGACACGGTCAAGACCACGTTGGACGAAACGCCGCCCGAGCTGATCGCCGATCTGATGGAGACCGGCGTCGTCTTGGCCGGCGGAGGCGCTCAACTCCAGGGCATGGCGCAGCGACTGACCGAAGAGACCAAGATGCGCTGCTGGGTGGCGCCGGATCCATTGACGTGCGTTGCCGTGGGCGCCGGCAAAGTGCTGGAAGAGCTGGACGTGCTCCGAGTGGTGCTCTCTACCACCGACCGGCGTGGGATGCGACGCGGGCAACCGACCGGCGGCGGCTCTGCGTACATGTGATCAGTCGGGTCGTCATATAGTCAAATAGTCGAACATAAGTTACTATCCAACTAGAGACTAGAGGACTGGAGACTAGTGCTCAACCGCCCTCGCTCGCGTTCGTGGACGCTCCTCGTTCTTGCCAGCATCGCCATCATCGCCCTGATCCTGCACGAATCGGGCCAACTCCAACCCGTCGAAGACCTGGCGCAATACGTCATCGGTCCGGTGCTGCGTTCTTTCGATAGCCTGGTCGGCGGCACGGCGGACCTGTTTAGCACGTATCGCGACGCGCGCGAGCTGCGCACAGAAAACCGGCGACTCCAAGAGGAGAACAACCGGCTCATCACCGAAAACATCCGCCTCAAAGAGTTCGAGGCAGAAAACGCCACCCTGCGCGACCTGCTCAAGTTCACACGCAACAATCCCAACTATACCACGCTGGCCGCCGATGTCATCGGTCGTGACCCCAGCCCGTATCTCAGCACCATCATCATCAACGTCGGAGAAAATCGCGGCCTCAAGCCTGGCATGCCGATCATCACGGGCGGATCGGCCTTGGTCGGGCGCGTGATCCAGGTCAACCCGCGCACGGCCCAAGTGCAACTGCTGGAGGATGTGTCGAGCGCGGTGAATGCGATGATTCAAAGCAGCCGCGCCACCGGCCTGGTGCGCGGCCAGCCCGACGGCACGCTGGCGATGGAGTTTATCCCGCTGGAAGAAAAGGTGCAGCCCGGCGACATTGTGTTGACCAGCGGGCTGGGCGGCGATCTGCCTCGGGCGATGGTCGTCGGCCAGGTCGCCAGCGTGACGCGGCGCGACATTGACCTGTTTCAATCCGCCGCGCTGCGCTCCGCGGTGGACTTGAACCGGTTAGAAGTCGTGCTGGTGATTACCAACTTTGAGCCGCTGACCACACAGCCGACCAAGTGACAAATTGCAAATTCGACATTCGTCATTCTCATGAGTCCTAATCCGTACTTTACGATTCCGTTCTTGCTCGTCGTGGCGATCTTGCAGTCCACCGCCGCGCCGCGACTGGCCGTGGTCGGCGCGCGGCCCGACCTGATGCTCACTTCTATCGTGTCGTGGACTCTGCTGGCCGCGTTCAGAGTGCGCGAGTTGGAATACGCCGGAGAATCGCCCAGCCTGACGCGCGGCATCAACGACGGGATCGTGTGGGGATTTGCCGGTGGGATATTCCTGGACTCGCTCTCCGGCGCTCCACTGGGAGCCAGCGCGCTGGCGCTGATGGTCGCCGCATTGGTCGTCGGCATCATCGGCGTACGCGTTGCCATTCCCGCACCACTCCTGGTGGCGTTGATGACCGCGCTCGGAACGCTGGTCTATCACCTGGCGTTCCTGGCGGCGATGGCGCTGACGGGGCGACCGGTCTTTTGGGGCGCAGATATGGCCCGTGTGATTTTGCCTGGCGTGGTGTTGAACCTGGTGCTCGTCCCGGCGGTGTATGGATTGCTCAGTATCGTAGATCGGCGGACGAGCCGCGAGCGATTGCAGTGGTGATTTGCGCATCGCTTATGGCTTATCGTCCATCAGACGATACGCGATAGGCGATACGCTACAAGTGATACACGACATGAGTAACGAAATCAAACTTTCAAGCGACGACTGGCGCATGTCCATCGAGGAGCAGCAAGCGGCTGGCCTGGACGCGCAGCCGCCCACTCAAAAACCGCCGCAGGCCAATCCGCTGCAAATGCGGCAACTCTCGCTGTATGGCCTCGTCGTGCTGGTGTTTTTTATTTTCTTTGCGCGGCTGTGGTACCTTCAGGTCGCTCAAGGCGCGTACTATCGCAAAAAGGCCACCGTCAACAGCGACCGGCTCGTGCTGGTCGAAGCGCCGCGCGGCATGATCTATGATCGCAGCGGCGCGCCGCTGGTGCGCAACATCCCCAGCTTTAGCGTGAGCATCGTCCCCGCCTATCTGCCCGACGACGAGATGGAGGAGATGGAGGTCTATCGCAAGCTGTCGCTCTTGCTGAACATGCCCATCACGTCGGCGGCGGCTTCGTCCAGGCCATCCGGCGGCGAGCCGGGCATCAAGGACATTGTGGACAAAGCAGTGAGGGAAGGCCAGTATTACCGCGAGATTCCGATCAAGACGGGCATCCCGCGCGAGGCTGCCATGATCGTCGCCGAGCAGACGATGAAGCTGCCCGGCGTCAAGGTGCAAGTCACCGGCACGCGATATTATCCGCTGGGGTCGCTAGTGTCGCAGATTCTCGGCTACGTCGGCCACGTGCCGGAAGAGATCGCGCAAAGCTACAAGGATCAAAACTATGACCCGGACGTTGA
>CAYHAR010000172.1:3771-7662 GCA_964354595.1 uncultured Anaerolineae bacterium
GGTCATTGCCATGAACCCGCAGAACGGGCAAATCCTGGCGATGGTCAGCCTGCCGACGTATGACAGTAACCTGTTCACGCGCGGCATCTCGCAAACCGCGTGGAACGCGATTGTCTCCGATGTTCACCTGCCGATGGTCAACCATGCCGTCAGCGACCAGGTCGCGCCCGGCTCGATTTTCAAGCTCATCCCCGCTTCGGCGGCGCTGCAAGAAAAAGTCATCACGCCCAAGACCATCATCTACGATCCGGGCACCATCGTCATCCCCAACAAGTATTTCCCCAATGACCCGGGCCAGGCCAAAAAGTTGACCTGCTGGCTAAAGACCGGCCACGGCGATGTGAATTTGTTGCACGGGCTGGCCTATTCGTGTGACGTTTATTTCTGGGAGGTCGGCGCCGGCTACGACGTGCCCGATCATCCCAAATTCGACGGGCTGGGGATTGACCGGCTGGTCAAGTATTCGCAAATGTTCGGGCTGGGCGAGTTGACCGGCGTGGACATCCCCGGCGAGGCCGCCGGTCACGTCCCGACGCAAAAGTGGAAGCGGTTGACGTTCGGCGAGAACTGGGCCACCGGCGATACATACAACTATGCCATCGGCCAGGGGTATTTGCTCGTGACGCCCATGCAGATGCTCAACATGACCGCCGCCGTCGCCAACAGCGGGACGTTGTACAAGCCCCAAGTGGTGGATCGCATCACCGATGCGGAGGGCAACGTCAAGCGCGCGTTCAAGGCGCAACCCATCCGGCGTGTGGATATATCGCTGGAAAATCTCCAACTGGTGCAGCAAGGGATGGAAGCGGCGGTGATGTGGGGCACGTCCACCAAAGCCCAAGTGCCCGGCGTCCGCGTGGCGGGCAAGACCGGCACCGCCGAGTTTTGCGATGACCTGGCGCGCAACCTGGGCTTTTGCTACACCGGCCACACGCCCGCGCACGCCTGGTTCGTCTCGTTCGCGCCGGTAGACAATCCGCAAATCGCGCTGGTCGTCTATATCTACAACGGCGGCGAAGGCTCCGAGCACGCCGTCCCGGTGGCGAAAAAGATTCTGGACTATTACTTGGGCCGCGCGCCCAAGTCGTAAAAGATTTTAACCGCCAAGACGCAAAGGACGCCCAGTTTTCTCTTTTAGACATGCTTGGCGACCTTGCGGCTTGCGGTTCGATGGGAATCCATTGAACGACGCCGAGAAACCTCGTCGCTTGCGCGCACTCTGGCCCTGGCTGCCCGCCGCGTTGACCGGTGTGGTAGCCGGATTCTTTTTTGCGCGCGTGACGTTCGAGCTGTGGCCGTCAAGAGCCGCGCTGGCAACCTGGCCGGGGGCCGGAGGCGCGGCAGCCATAGCGATGCTGATCGCGCTGGGGCTGGGCTGGGTTTTGTCGCGCTTTGCCCAACGACTCGGAATCCTCCCAACTCTACATTCAACGGCCCTCCTGCCATTCTCATTTCTCATTTCTTATCTCTTCTGGCCGGACGTAAACCTCCTGATGGCAGGCATACTGCTCATTGGAGCAATGGGACTGAGCCTGGCCTTGGTCTTGCGCGCGCTCGTGCCGGACGAGAGACGATGGTTAATCCGGCTGGCTTTGCTCGTCGCGCTTGTTGTCGTCGTCCTGGCCGCCTATCTGCGGACGATGGGACAGACCGTTGGCGCGGCAGACACTTTTGAATTTCAGGTCGTCGCGCCGACGCTGGGCATCGCGCATCCCACCGGCTATCCGCTGTTCATCCTCATCGGCAAGCTGTTTTCGCTCATCCCCATCGGCTCGGTGGCCTGGCGTGTGAACCTCGTCTCGGTGACATTCGCCACGGCGACGGCAGCGCTGCTGTATTCCCTTCTGGCGCGGCTGACCGGGCAACGCGCAGTCGCCGCGCTCGCCGCGCTGTGCCTGGCCTCATCGCGCGTGTTCTGGTCACAAGCGGTCGTGGCCGAAGTATACCCGCTCAACGCGGCTTTTGCGACGGCGATCTTGTTCATGCTTATTGTCGGACAAGATGCCGGCTCGTCCACCAGACGGCGATGGCTGTGCGCGTTGGCGGCACTGTACGGGCTGAGCCTGACACATCACTTGACGATGGTCATTCTGGCGCCAGCCATTGCGCTGGGCGTGTGGTTCGCCCGACCGGGCTTGCGGCGATGGGAGTGGCTGCTGGTCGGCGGCTGTTTCTTGGCGCCGCTGTTGATCGAGTTGTACATCCCGCTGCGCTGGCCCGCGCTGCACAACGGCGCATGGATGCCGCTCAAAGATTTCCTCGCCTGGATCACAGGACAACAATTCGGCGGCGCGGTGCAGCTTGGTCTGTGGCGCGACGTGACGCGCTGGCGCATCGTCGGCGAGCTGATGCTCCAGGCATTCGGCCCGGTCGGCGCGGCGCTGGCCGCGCTCGGATGGGCGGGGCTGGTCGCACGCCGACGGCGCATCGCAGCGATGACGCTCGTCGCTTTTGCCGGTTATTTCGCCTACGGTCTGATCTACAACGTTCCTGATGTTTCGGTGTTCCTCATTCCCGCGCATATCGTGATGGCGATATGGATCGGCGTGGCAGCGGCGCAGTTTTCGTACTTTGTCCTCCGCCATTCGTCTGACAAGCTGGCAGGTTGGGCCACAACGTCGGTATGGGTTGCATTCGCGCTCTTGCCGCTCAGCCTCGCGTGGACGAATGGCCCGCTCGTGGATCAAAGCAACGCAGACTGGGAATTGTATCGCTGGGGCAAGTATGTTTTGGATTTGCCCATGCCGAAAAAATCGGCGATTTTGGCCGATAGCGAAAAAATCGCGCCGCTGTATTACCTCAAGCGCATCGAAAACGTGCGGCCCGACATCGAGACATTGGTCTTGGGCGACGAGGGCTTGTATCGCGCGGAGCTGGATCGGCGCGTAGCCGCCGGGCAGCCCGTGTACCTGGCGCGTTACCTGCCCGGTCTGGCCGGGCCGTATCGCCTGCATTCGCTGGGGCCGCTGGTGCGCGTGACCACCAAGCCGATGACCTCTCCGCCGCCGATGCAGAAACGACTCGACAGCGTCAACTGGGGCGGCGGCAAGGTGACGCTGTTGGGCCTCGACGTGGAGCCTGGACAAGGCGAGGTCGCCTGGCGCATCACACTGTATTGGCAGGCACAGGCCAAGCTCGACACGAACTATCACGTCCGGCTGCGCTGGGTCGGGCCAAGCGGACAGGTGTGGTGGCAAGATCACGGCGCGCATCCGGCGGGCGGATACAATCCGACGGTCGCGTGGCAGCCCGGTGAGGTCGTGGCCGACTATCACGAGATTCCTGCCGACGCAACGATTCCGCCTGGCTTGTTGCGATTGGAAGTGGGCTTGTTTCTTCCATTCCGAGACGAAGGCTTGAATCGCGATGGCACAAAAAGTCCGTGGTTCACCGTGGTCTTGCTCGATCAAGTGCCACCATCACCAAACGTTCCACTGGCGCGTCCGCTGCGCGCCAGCTTTGGCGACGAATTATTCATCACCGGCGCAAGCGATCCGGGCGTGCTCCCGCCCGGCGAGCCGGTCAGCGTCGTGTTTGAATGGTCGCGCACCAAAGTCGGGACGGATCGCACACTTTTATTGCGGTGGATTGACGCCAAAGGCGTCGAGGTCAACTCGACGCAAGTCAAGCCTTACGCGGGCGAGTACCCCACATCACAATGGCCGATGGGCCGTGCGCTCATGTCGCGCGTGACGATCCCGGCACCCTCAGCGCCCGGCATATACACGCTGCACACCGGTTGGCTCGATGCAGAGGGGCGCGCGTTGGCCGCGCGTTGCACGTGGATCGCGCCGCTCACGCGCGATTGCGCTGTCGGCACATTGCGCGTCGAAGGTACAGCTCACGACGCGGAGCGTGGCATCAACTTTGACAACCAGGTTTTGCTGCTGG
>CAYHAR010000173.1:0-7662 GCA_964354595.1 uncultured Anaerolineae bacterium
TGGGGAGTGTGTCTTGGCTGGGGAAAAAGCGGTCATAGGAATCTAATCCGATCTCAGGCCGACGCTCCATAGTCTGCGTCAGAAGGAAGGCTCCCATTTTGCGCGCCAGTGCTGCTGGGACAGGCTCGGAAAAGAATATCCACGTGTGACCACCATTCCCCGAACGCGATCTCTCCAACGCTGCTGGTACATCGAAAAGCTTGCATGTCTCCAGGAATGCCTTTGCATCTTGGTGCCAGGAAGCTTTGTCAAAGTCGGCCGCCAGGAACCAGCACGTCTCGTCGTGCGGCATTGGATAGACGCCAATGGTAAAGTCGCGTCCTGAACTGGCCTGGGGATCCATTCCCAGAAGATGGTTTCGCACTACATCGTCCGTGATCGGCACAAGTTGGCGATGCGCACAATCATCGCACCGAATCTTGGGCTTTTCGCAAATCCCGCTGACCCACTCATTGCGACAAACGGGTTGATATCCCTTTTTGCCCGTTTTCAGACTCTCGAATCTTTTGGGGTATACATCTTCGCGCCCTCGAAACAGACTGCGGAAAAGCGCAATTTTCGCTTCCTGGGAAGACTGGTTGGTGACAAGTGGCAAACCGGCCGATTGCAACGGAGCTTCCAACGTTTGAAGGAACGCGGCTTTTTCTTGCTGCAGTGCAGCGATTTGCGTCAGTAACTCCGCCCTGCGGATGTTGAGCTTGGCTAACTCACCTTCCGTTTCTGCCAGCAATCGGTCAGTCTCTAGGTTTCTCACGACTGCCTCGAACATCCCAGAATCCATACACCCCCAATCATGGCCTTTTGCGCGGTGAAAGAATGGGTGCGGTAGCCCATCTTGTGGCAAACAACTTGGGCAGCGCCACACAAGTTACTCTATCGTCCGCAGCAAGCGCCGCGTCTCGCGCGCAACAGCATCAAGCGTCGGAATGTCGGGCATCTGCTCACCGAGTCGGCGCTCCCAAGCTCCCTGAAATCGAGCCACACGCTCAGGCGAAAGAATCGCACTGGCGCGAGTGAAGGATAGGCCGCGATGTTCACACTTGGCGCGTAGTGTGGTCGCCAACTGTTGTGCATCTATTTCGCTTCCCTGCTCAGATATAATTCGCCACACGTCGTAAAGGTCACGCGGCTCGGTACGCTGCAAAAGTGTCCGCAACTTTTCAGCGCAGATTTCTTCGAGCGTATATACGACCACAAGCGGCGCTGGTTCGGGTTCATCCGAGAAAAAGCGAATGAGTGGACGATTGATCGGCTCGTTGACGATGACTTCATCAAACGTCACATCCACTTTGAGCTGACGTGGTCGGCGCGTTCTTTGCAACGGGCCGATATAGTCCAGATATGCGGTGATGTTGTGCAACGTTTCCCCGTCGTGGCGCGGCTCCATCGAGCCAACTGCAACTTCCAATCCGGCTGCTTCGCGCGCACGGCGACAACTCTGAGCGAGGAGTGTGTTGAGCGTGTCAGGCTGTATGGTTTCATTGGATGTGAAATCCAGGTCTTCGGAATAGCGCCAGTCGGCAAAGTATAGCTTCTTGAGCGCAGTGCCGCCCTTGGCGATCAGGCGCGGTTTCTGCTCAGGTGAAGCAAGCACACCAAGCAGCCACGACAAGATGTAATCGCGCTCGATCATTTGCTCGGGCACTTGGCGTTCATAGGCGAGCCGTTGCACTTCGCGTTGGCTGATCATCTAGGTTTCTCTCCACGCCATCAGGTCTTGTTCGCTCACATTGACAAACACTCGCCAACGCGCGTTGTATGTTCCCTTTCGCGGCGCGAATGGATCAAGAACGGCATAGCCGGCGCTCAATTTCTTGTGTAGGCGGTCGCGCCAGTCGAGTGGCCCTAACTCTATGACGTCGAGCAAATAGCCAAGGCGCTTTAGAACCGCTCCATTGCCCATGCGCTCCGCATAGACCCCCAACTGCTTCCAGTCCATCTCGTGACGGCCTCGCCATAGCCCCTTTGCGATCTCGATGATGCCGCCACACAGCTCAGGATGGTCGAGGCCGTCTACAATTGTCTTGGCGCGATCGGCCATCTCGACAGGCTTGTCACCGAGCCATACGCGAATGTGACCAAAGAATTTCTTCTGAACGAGCGCAACGAAATGATAGTTGACGCCATGCAGCAAGAGCGGTTGACGGCGCTTAGTCGTGGCAATGTATACTGTGCGAGTGGGCTGCTCAGTCAAGCCATAGTGCGAAAAGGCTGTCCAGTAAGAAACATAGTATGGAGCAATGAGGTGTGAGGCTATCACTAACTCGTTCTCGGTGTAGTGACTGTCGGCTCCCGCCGAGAGCGGCACAATGAGGTACTTGCCTTTCTCCAATCGCTGTAGCCAGTGTCGCTTGACGAGGCCATGCAGAACCTTGCGCACAGCACCGTTTGGCTTTTGAAGCACACCTTCGGCCTCGCGCGTGGTGAAAATATCTTGCCCTCGTCCGCTCAGCGTGGTCAAGAGATGCGATTCAGTAGAGTTTAGCGTTTTGGGGGTAATAGTTTGCGCTTGCATTGTTCCCTCTAGCGAGAACAATAATAGCGCAAATTATAAATACTCGCAAGCCGCCAAGTGCAATCACGCAGTATTATGAATCTTGTGTGGGAAAGTTCGCACAGTACACTGATGACAGTTCCCGATTATGTTCCGCGTTTTTACCACGCGCGCGTGTCATTCACCGATTCGTTGGTCGAACCAATGCTCAGCGCGTGCATAGTCCTCAGGCTTCGGCAGTCGCTCATAGTCAAGTTCGTCAAGGTATTCAGCATATTGGACTAGCCAGCGTTCGAGTTGGTCGAGGAGCGCCAGCTTTGACGCCGCATCTGGCTTGACTTGCATCGCACGCCGGCACTTGGCTCGGTCACCCCTGAATTTGCCCTCTAGGACCAACGCCATCCACCACTCGTTGTAGGTGAAGGGTTCATCGTGTTCATCCGCGCCGAATGCTCGGAACCAAAAGGCAATTTCTCCGCCCTGTGGCTCAGGGCGAGCCTGCAGCGTCATCTGGTCCAGCTGAGCGTGGTGCTTCCCCACCTCCTCAAAACGGAGTTTCCTCGATTGATAATATGTCGGTGAATCGTCCAACACCATTCAGATTGCCTTAAAATAGGCATGTGGATAGCCCGTCTGACTCGGTAGTCCCACAGTCTATGACAATGTTGAAGATCTGCCCAGACACGCCGTGACGGAACGCTGGAAACGCTTGAAGGCAGACGGGCCAACTCAGCCTGCCGGGCAGACTGTGATAGTGCCGCGCTTCCGCACGGCAACTGGTCAGCCGCCAAGAAAAAAGCCCGACGAGGGAAACCTCATCGGGCTAGCATCATCGCCGGCCAGAGCAGGTCAGATGTCTCTCCTCGGGAAGAACTTGCATCACCCAGTATATCTCCCAACTCACTTGCCCTCGACTCCCAAGGCCACATCCAACGCTTCCTGCGTGATCGCCTGATAAGCCTGCGTCATCAACGCAAGAAAATCCGCCTTGCTATGCCAGAACCCCGGCACGCCCAACCGCTTGACCGGCACCGCATCCACCGTCGGCGCTTGTATGCTCACCGCCAGATCGTCCAGGCTCTCGGCACACACCCAAAAGCGATCGAGGCTTGCCTCCAACGGCGTGGCCGGCTCTTCCGCGATAACAGGCGGGTTGCCTTCCGTTGCGGCAGGCGCTTGAACCGGCTCGGCGGTTGAGCGCCGCGCGCGTAACATCGCCATGATGTCGTCTTTGCTCTTGCCGCGCAGGCGAAAGAGCAGGAACGGGTCAGCATCGAATTGCTCACCCAGCAAATAGTACACCGCCGCCACATGCTTGCACGGATTCGCCGAGTCGGGACACGAACAATTCGTCTTGAGGTCACCCCGCGACGCGGGAAACAGGCTGACGCCCGCCGCCGCAAAAGCCTGCTCGATGTCGGACGGCATCTCGCCGGCCAACAGCTTGGCCGCAAAGATCGCCTGCTCCGCCATCGCATCGGCCACCTTGTCCCATTCTTTGCTCGCAAGTGGCGCGACCCCTATCTTGACCTTGTACGGTTGCGAACGGCTACCCTGCACGCGCGACTCGACTCGACCCGAGTGAATGTCCAGGTTGAGCACTTGGCCGCTGCGCGCATACGAACGCCCGCGACTCAAGCGTGCCGAATCCACCAAACGCTCCAACGCCCCTCGCCACTTGCTCGCCCACCACGTCTTGCCGAATTGTTTGCTTTGCGCCTTGATGCCGTTCGCCGGCCGGCGCGGTTTCGGTTTCGGATACCAGTTCCAGCCCCAACTCATTTTGTCTCTCCCAACGACAAACGACGCGTCGAACATTCGTCATTCATCATTCGTCACCCACCGCTTCCTTGCGCAACGTGAACAGGTCGCGCAGTTGATCGGTCGAAAGCTCGGTGAGCCAGCCCTCGCTCGTCCCCACGATACTTTCAGCCAGCGCCTTTTTGCGCTCGATCATGTCGTCAATCTTTTCCTCGAACGTCCCCGCGCACAGATACTTGTACACCTGCACGTTGCGCGTCTGCCCGATGCGGAATGCGCGATCGGTCGCTTGATTTTCGACGGCGGGATTCCACCAGCGGTCAAAGTGGAACACGTGATTGGCGCGCATCAAGTTGAGGCCCGTGCCGCCCGCCTTGATCGAGAGGATGAACACCAGCGGCCCGCTCGAATCATTTTGAAAACGCTCCACCATCTTGTCGCGCGACCTGGGCGGCGTGCTGCCATACAGAAACAACACCTCGTCGCCAAAGGTCTCTTGCAGATAGCCTTTGAGCAGGCCGCCCATCTCGGCGAACTGGGTGAACACCAGCGTGCGCTCGCGCACGGCGCGGACTTCGTCCAGCATTTCGGTGAGCCGCGCCAGCTTGCCGCTGCGGCTCGGCAATGCGCTGCCATCGCCCAGGAATTGCGCGGGATGGTTACACACTTGCTTGAGCTTCATCAACGTTGCCAGGATGATGCCGCGCCGGCCGAAGGTGCCTTCGGCTTCCGCGATGCGCTTGACCGAGTCGCGCACGACCGCTTCGTACAACGTGGCCTGCTCTTTGGTCAGGTTGCAGTAGACCTTGATCTCGTTCTTGTCCGGCAGATCGCTGATGACGTTCGGATCGGTCTTGACGCGCCGCAGGATGAACGGGCCGACGAGCGATTTTAGTTTTTTGGCCGCCGCCGGATCGTTCATGCGCTCGATGGGCTTGGCCAGCCGCTCTTGAAAATCTTTTTGCGAGCCGAGATAGCCTGGATTGAGAAACTGGAAAATGCTCCACAACTCGGACAGGCGATTCTCGACTGGCGTGCCCGTGAGCGCGACGCGCCACTGCGCCGGCAATTTGCGTGCGGCCTGGGCTTGCTTGGTGGAAGGATTCTTGATGTTCTGCGCTTCGTCGAGGATCACATCCCCCCACTCTACTCCGCTCAAATGTTTTTCATCGCGATGCAGCAGCGCATACGAGCTGATGACGACATCGTGCTGCGCCGCTTGATCGGCCAGGGTGACTTTTTTGCGTCCCGTGCCATGATGGGCCAGCACACGCAAATCGGGCGCAAAGCGCGCCAGCTCGTGCTGCCAGTTGCCCACGACCGAGGTCGGGCAAATGAGGAGCGCGGGGCGATGCTCGTGTTGCGCTGCACGCTCGGCGAGCAAGAGCGCGATCACTTGAATGGTCTTGCCCAGTCCCATGTCATCGGCCAAGCACGCGCCCAATCCCCACTGGCGCAAGAATGCCAACCACGCGAGGCCCGTGGATTGATAAGGCCGCAATGTGCCTTTGAACTCGGATGGCGTGGGCACGTCCTGCATCTTGGCCCCGCCCGCGAGCTGCTGCATCAGTTCGCTGATCCAGCCATCGGCCACAACTTCGGTGACGGGCAAGCCGCCCGCTTGACCGCCCGGCTCGAGCGACAGCGCCAATCGCAGCGCTTCTTGCAGCGACATCTCGCCCGCGTCACCTATCCCGCCTTCGGGGCGGCGCTTTTCCCAATACTTGACGACCTGCTCGATCTGCTCTGGTCGCAACTCGACCCACTGGCCGCGCACCTGCACCAACGGCACTTTGAGCGCGGCAAGTTTGTCGAACTCGGCGCGCGAGAGTGGCTCGCCGCCCAAGGCCAATTGCCAATCGTACTCGACGATGGACTCGAACGTGAGGCTGGTGACGCCGCCTTTTTGTGATGGTTGTTTTTGCTTAGACCGCAAGCCCACCCGCACGCCAAATTTACTCCCGATGCCCGGCACGAGCACGCCAAAACCAAACGATTGAAGCAGCAAGGATGTCTCGCGGATGAACATGTACGCCTGCTCGACGTTCAACGCGCAGCCTTCGGGACGGGCCGAGCGCAGGCTCGCTTCAATCGGCGCAAAGAGGCGTGAGGCCTGGCCCAATCCTGCCAGCAAACGTTCTTGCGGCGCATCGAACTTGCGATCGAGAAACTTGGCCGTGCTGCCTCGCTCCTGCCAAACGGATCCTGCGGGCACCAGCAAGCTCGGATCGTCAGTCGCTTGCAACAAGTAGCGCAGCATCCAGTCCTGCACTTTGAGCTGGGGCTCGACAATGCCTTCGTCTTCATCCATCAGCGGCGGGTCGAGCCGGAAACAAATCCGAAATGTGTCGCCGCCCAGGACGCCCGGAACCAGCTCGGCCCACGCGCGATACTTTTCATAGAACGCGGCCAGGCTGGCGTCCGATTCATCCATGACCGGCGATTCGTTCCACAAAGCCTCGAGCCAGGCATCCGCCGTCGTGCCGTGCTTGATTGGCTCGTAACGACCAAAGTCAGCGCTGGAGCGCGCCATCGCGTCTATGACGACTCGCATGAAACTATCAAACAAGGCGCGCGGCGCGGGCGGCTTGCGTTTGTCCTTGTCGAGCAAGATGGCTCGACACGAGGGCGGCATCGCTCCAGCCAGGCGATCCAAGCGCGCTTGCTCGGCAGCATCACTCCCCTTGAGGGTGTCCTGCGCGCAAGCGTCGAGCAAGGGCTGCCACACGGCCAGGTAGCGATTGTCCCGCCGGATCAACGTCGGCACGAAACGTTGACGCGCCAACACATCGAGCGCAAGCTTGCCGACCATGCTCCAGTAACGCAAATCAGCGCCGACCTTGACGCCCGGCATCGTGTCATCGTCCGACGGCAGAGCCATCAGCAAACCGAAGACATCTTGTGGCGAAATGACGAGCGCACCCACTTTCCACGCGGCCAGTTTCAACTTACTACGGACTGCACTCGGTTCATTCAGCACGAGGCCCGGCGAGGCTTGCGGCATTTTGCGTGAGGGCAATTGCACCACCGCCGAGGATTCGCGCGCCGCTTGCACCAGACCATCCACCGACGGCAGCCGATCAAGCAGCGCGCGTTTGAGCGCGGACGCCGAAGCGGCAAATGGATGCGGCTTGACTCGCTTGAGGGAGGACAAAGGAGTCGTGGTAGTTGACGTGGGCAGGTCGCTTGTTTCGGCCCACAGCACAAAACCGTTCGATGGGTCGGCATAGTCGCCCATCCGCCAGGAGCCATGTAGGATGTGCATCGTTCTCACCCTTCGATGTGTCGAGTTGGTACAAGCGATTATGCCACACTATACGTCAGAGACAAGCGGTACTCGCAATTGAAGCGAGATAATTCATGCTCCCTGCCCACATCTGCACTTGTGGTACACGCTTCGCGTGCGG
>CAYHAR010000174.1:0-2121 GCA_964354595.1 uncultured Anaerolineae bacterium
GATGCGGCGACACCAAGATCCATTCGCCGGTGAGCGGATTGTAGCGTCGGTGTGGATGAGAAAAGAGGTTCATAATTTCCTCGGAACCGCAAGGTGTTCTTTGCGTCTCGGTCTAGCTTAGATTATACACCAACAAAGTATCCAGCGGCGCAGGCACGTTGGGCAAAACAGCCGGGCCTGTGATCGCCTGACCGGTGTGCGCCTCTCGCCACTTGCCGCGCGGCAAGTAGACATTGCGCGCGCGCTGGCCTGGCTGGACGACCGGCGCAACGAGCATGTCATCGCCCAGCAAAAACTCGTCATCGCAAAGTTGGGCGCGTTCATCATCGAGCGCGAGCCACCACACGGGCCGGATGATAGGCTCGCCGCTCTGCGCGGCCTCGTGCATTGCTGTTTCGATGCGATCCAGATACCGCTCACGCAAGTCGAGCGCGGCCCGGCACAGGCGGTTACACTCGTCGCCGTAATCCCACGGAGCCAAAGAAAATTGGATCGCGGGCAAAAGCGCATTCACCTGCGTCCAGCGGATCATCAATTCGGCGTCGGCCCGCTCGCCGCGATAGGCGTTGCCGCCGACCATGTCAGGCAGCACGAACGGATAACCGGCCAGGCTCATCGCCAGAGCGCCGGTGATGACACTTTTCAACCCGTTGTCGGTTCCCCATGCGCACGATTTGTCCCACTGGCGGAAAAGCAACGGTGCGCGCTGGTTGCTCCAGCCGCAGCGCACTTCGGAGAACGGAAAGTTGGCCGCGACAAAATCTACATAGCGGCGCGTATAATCGTTCGGGTTGGGGCAGCCCTCGTGGTTGCCTAAAAAGATCGCCTCGCCCGCGTCGAATTTGAAGCCGTCGAGGCCGGTAGTGGCTTGCAGCGCGCGCAGGTTGTCGCCGAACCACTGAAGCGCTTCCGCGTTGGCGACGTCGAGCAGGTAACCATCGCCTTGCCACCAATGCACGGGGAACAGTGATCCATCAGCTTGTCCGAGCAGATAGCCGCGCGACCGGGCTGCGTCAAAGCAATCGGCGTCCGGGTTGATGAACGGCATCACCCAGCACGTCACGGAAAAGCCGCGTGCGTGCAACGCGTCCACCATGGCGCGCGGATCGGGAAAGCGCGCCGGATCAAAGGCAAGATCGCCATAGTGTGTCTGCCAGCGGTCGTCAATCTCTATCACGCCATGCGGGTAAGTGTGCGCGATGATCTCGTGGGCAAACTGAATCACGCGTGTTTGGTTGATATTGGTCTTGAACCGCGCCCACGTCGTCCAGATAGGCAAGCGCCACAGAGTTTCTGGTGGGATGTTCGTAGGGTGGCCGATGAGCGGCAGGCAGGCTCGCCAGGCTTGCGGTGCATTGTCAGCAGTCAAAAGACGATAGCACAATTCACGTCCGCCCAGGTGCAACGAACCATTGCCTGTGCCGTCATCAGGAGCGGGGCGGCGGTCGAACGGCGGTGGCGCATCCAGATTCCAGGCATAAGCGGGTTGCTTCGTGTTGGAACCGTTGAACCCCACGCGCAGCGCTTGATTGTCATCGGCCAGAATCGCCACGCCAGATGACGTGATCCACAGCGGCGCGAGGATACACGATAGCCCCGTTGGGCCGTTGTCGCTGGTGACGAGTGGCGCGGCGTCCAGCATTGCACACTCCAGCGGCCAGAGTTGATGGATCAATTCCTGTCCGCCGAACCAATGTCCCGACGCGCGCAAGTCGAACACATCTTCGGCGTCTGCATGGGCAGGGTGCTCGACGCGCCAGCCATTTGGCTCACGCGTGATGCGCGGTGCGCCCGCGCGTGTGTCGAGTCGCCCGCGCAGGATGACGATGCCGTCACGTGAGAGAGTCAGATCGTTGTTTTGAATATCCAGGTTCAAGTTCGTCTTTGTATTCTCTCAAATTTCTTGCCGGTTGCCAATTCCACGCTCTTGTAAGCGCCATCGTAAATGCCGATGCTTTTGTTTTTGACGATACGGTCACAGAATAACTCTAACAAATCGTTGGCATGAGTAAGCATATCTATCGCCTGCAGCGTCTGAGGAATAGAGCGAGCTTCAACAGTGCCGTCGCCAAGCTCTGCGCCTCTGATAGCGCCCCACATCTCATGCCCGCCGACGCGTTC
>CAYHAR010000174.1:2221-6239 GCA_964354595.1 uncultured Anaerolineae bacterium
GCCACGGCCCCCATGCAGTTCCACATGTGCGAGGTGAGCATCGGCATATCCGAAGGAAGCGCCTGATACAGATTCTTGAACAGCGCGCTCATTTCATAGTCTTTGACATTGGTCTTCAAGTATCTCCACGGCCAGGTCACAATCCAGTTGTTGAGCAGGAAATTCAAGATAGGTAAAGTCGGCTCTCCTGTGGTGAGACACTCCCAAACGTACTTGTTGAACAACCCGCTTTTTTGCGACAATCGGGAAAAGCGGCTGTAATTCGCATTGCACCAGTTAATCACGTCCGTGGTGATTCCAGGGATGGCTAACAGGTCTAGCCAATACGGCGCAAAGCCCATGGCTCTGGCGCAAGAGACACCGGCCATGGCAATTCGATAATGGCCGAACCCCATTCGGATCGTGCTGACGACGACCGCGTTTTCTTTGACCAAGGGTTGCTCCTGGTCGCCGCGCACGATGTCTTTTAGTCCAAAAATCTGTCCCAGGTAAGGGTTATCTTGTAGACTGAGGGTGTACTTTTCATTAGGGTCATAGTTAAATTTTTTGGCGAGCCAGTTGTGCCATTTTATAGTCTCTTGGGAATGGGATCGTTTGAGCGCATTCCCGTAAACGATAAAACGGCCATTTTCCATTTTCATTCATTTCTCCTGGTATGGTATGTTTCGCCAAAGCCGGGGCGGGAGCCGTGCGCTTGGGCGCGGTCATCGGGCTGCCATCGTGCATGACAAACCGCCGATCACAGGCCGCGGTCGGCGGTCGGCGGTCGGCGGTCTGCAAGCTAAATGTATCGCGCTGATATTATAACATCAAGCGCAGATTCTACTTGAGTCCGGTCGTGGCAATCCCTTCCACCACGTAACGCTGCGCCAGCAGAAAGACAATCACCGTCGGCAGGATCGCCAGGATCGCCCCACCCATGACAAGCGGAGGCTGGGCATGATAGCCGCCTTGAATGTCGGCCAGTCCCAACGTGGCGACATAGTTCACTTTGCTCTGGATAGCCACCAACGGCCAGATGAACGAGTTCCACGCATACAGGAACGAAAGAGTGCCTTGTGTGGCGATGGCCGGGCCGGCCAGCGGGACAAAGATACGCCAGAGGATCCCAAAGCGGCTCGTCCCGTCAATCACCGCAGCCTCCTCCAGCTCCTTGGGCATGCCGGCAAAGAACTGGCGCATCAGAAACGTGCCAGAGGCCGTAAACATCCACGGGATAATCAGGGCTTGCATCTTGTCTACCCAGCCAAAGACCAACATGAGCTTGTAGGTAGGGATCATGATGACGACGAACGGGATCATGATCGTGCCGAGATAGAGGCGAAAGATCAGGTCACGGCCCGGAAAGTTGATGCGAGCGAAAGCATAACCGCCGAGAATCGAAGTGATGATCTGACCGATGGTGACGCCGACAGCCACAATCGCCGTGTTGATCGTGTAGCGGCCCATGTTCACCGCAGTGACGACAGTCACATAGTTGTCAAAGCGCAGCCGCTCGCCAAAGAGTGCCATGATGTTCTTGAAAACCTCTGGGCTGTCTTTGAGCGACGTACTGAGCGCAAAGAAAAACGGGTAAATCATGATGAGGCTCAAGAGAGACATCACTCCGTAAAAGATGGCTCTCTGCAAAAGCGTTGTGCGTTCAACTTGTCCAAACATGGCAGCTACTCCTCATACACCCAGCGCCGAGACAGCCCGAACTGGATCTGGGTGATGATAAAGATGATGGCAAAGACAATCCAGGCGAGGCTCGCCGCATAGCCCATCTCAAACCGCTGAAAACCCTTCCGGTACAGATACAACACGATGGTCATCGTCGAATTGGCCGGGCCGCCCTGCGTCATGATGTACGGCTCAGAAAAGACCTGAAGCACATTGATCGTGTTGGTGACCAGGACGAAAAAGATGGTGGGCGAAAGGAGCGGAATGACGATCTTGCGCAAGGTCAACCAGCGTGACGCGCCGTCCACATAGGCCGCTTCAAAGAGCTGCTTGGGGATGCCCTGCAAGGCCGCCAAAAAGATCACCATGTCGTAGCCAATCATCGCCCACGAGCTCATCACAATGAGCGAGAACAGCGCCCACTGCGAATCGGTCTGCCAGCCGATATTGGGGTCTTCTACGCGCAGGCCAATTCCGTTCAGAACCTGGATAACGGCCGAAATGATGGTATTGAGCACACCCGACTGTTGTTTGTAAATCCAAAACCACACCAGGGCGACGCCGACGATGGAAGCGACAAAAGGGATAAAGAACAACGCGCGGAAGAACGTAATGCCCTGGATCTTGGAATTCAGCAGCCAGGCGGCCAATAAAGCTATAGGGATGGTAAAAAGCAACACGCCTCCGCAATATACGGCCGTATTGCCCAGCGCCAACCAAAAGAATGCGTCATTGGGCTGCACGATGCCCCCCTGGATCGTAAAACCCAGGGCCTGTATATAGTTGCCCAAGCCTACCCATGTGGGTTCCGTGAGAAGATCATACTTTGTGAGCGAATAGTACACGGAAAGCACCAGGGGTACGGCCATAAAGATCAAAAAGCCGAGCAGATTAGGCGCCAGGAAGAGGTAGCCTTCAATGGCTTCACGGACTTGTCTCTTTGACATGCCTAGACCTTCCTTTCACGTAAGACAAGCATTCCGGTGAATCAGCTGTCCTGAGCGAAGCGAAGGTTTTCATCGTTGCGTGCCGGCGATGCTTCGCTTCGCTCAGAGTAGATGTAGGTCACATCTACCCGCAGCGGGGCTGTGCCAGGCGTGACCTACATTTCACCACAGAATTACTTTTTGAACTTGGGGTTCGCGCCGTCGCACATCTTCTTGGCCGCATCCGCCACGCTCATCTTGCCGCTTATGATCTGGTCAACCAGCGGCTGATACTGGCCGTTGACGACCTCATCCCAGTTGGCGGTAAAGAGCGGGATTTCGGCCTGAGCGTAAGCTGCGCCGGCGATGAAGGGCGCATTGTCCTCCGGCGGCTTGGAGTTCATAAAGGCATCCACACCCTCTTTGGCTTTGTTCGAGGGGATGTTGGTGCCTAACGCGGCGATCTTGGCCTGCACGGCGGCGCTGGTGAGCGCCTTGACCACGGTCCAGGCTTCGTTCGGGTACTTGGTCTTGGCAGCCACCACGTACGGCCCCCAGAACAGCCAGGTGGCATTGCCGCCAGGCCCCTTGGGCATCTCGACCACACCCCAGTTGAACTTGGCGTTCTGTCGCATGGCCGGCGTCATCCAGCGGCCATTCGGGATCATGCCCGCCTGGCCGGCGATGAACTCGGTTTCGCCCACGCCACCCTCAATACCGGGGATGGTCGCAATCTTTTCCTTCTGGAAGACATCCTGCAAGAACTGCAGGCCTTGCTGCGATTTGGGATCGGCCATGCCGCAGGCTGTCCGGTCGGCGTTGAACATGCTGCCGCCTGCGGAATAGACAAACCAACCCCACGGGCCCCACCAGTTGGTCATGCTAAATCCATAGACCTTCTTGGCCGGATCGTTCAGCGCCTTGGCGACGCGCACAAAGTTCTCCCAGTCCCACTTGCCGGCTTTCGCCAGATCGGCGGGATCGTCCACGCCCTTGGCCTTGAACAGGTCCTTGTTGTAATAGATCACCAGCGTCGAGATATCGCGGGGCAGACCCCACAGCTTGGTGCCGCCCTGGGTCAGCTCTTTGATTGGCGCGTCATAGTAATCGCTGAGCTTAAAGCTGCTGTCCTTATCGGCGATGGGCTTGAGATCGAGCAGCACATTCTTGGTGGCATAGTCCGCCACGGAAGCGCCAGGGATCCAGACGATGTCGGGCGCATTGCCCGCCGAGAACTCGGTGGTGAGCTTGTCCATATAGCCGGTCACCGGGGCGGGATCGTACTTGAGCGTGATGCCCTTGTCCGCAAGCTGCTTGCTCAAATCATCGCTGATGGCTTGATACACATCCTGCTCGGCCTTGTTGTCCGGGCGGGTGCGCCAGCGGATGGTCACCATCTGCTTGGCCGGCGGCTGGGTCGGTTGGGCAGC
>CAYHAR010000174.1:6339-7607 GCA_964354595.1 uncultured Anaerolineae bacterium
ATGGTTATTGCTGTTCCCTCCTTTCTAGTTGTCGTTCGCGCCACACGATCGGCGCACGACTAGCTCACATGGGATGACGACTTGGCGAAGGGGCGCTTCGGGTTGTTCTATTCGTTCGATCAGCAAGCGCGCTGCCTGATGGCCGTGCTCAAAGACATCTTGGCGAACTGTGGTTAGCGGCGGATCAAAGTACGAAGCCAGTGGCATGTCGTCAAAGCCGACCACGGCCAGCTTCCCGGGCACCGCCAGTCCACGCTCATGCGCGGCCCGTATTGCGCCGACAGCCATCCGGTCATTTTGGGCAAAAAGCGCAGAGAACTCGGCGCCCCCGTCGAGTAGGGTTTGCATTGCCCGATACCCTGTCGTCGCTGACCAATCGCCGTAAACAACCTGCTCGGCTTGATACGATAGGCCCACTTCGACCAGCGCGCGCATGTAACCGGCTGAACGGTCCATCACGCAATCCTCAGAAGATGGGCCGGCAATCATAGCGATGTGTCTGTGGCCGAGTGTAATCAGATGGCGTGTGGCCTGATAACCACCGGTCTCGTCGTCCAGCCGTACTGAACAAGTTGCCGCGCCGCCGCGCGGGCGAGCGCCGGAATAGACGACGGCTGCGCCCTGCGCGATCAACTGCTCAAAGCAGCGGTAGCGCCCATCGGAATAAGGATTGATGACGAGCAGGCCATCTACACGTCCGCTGCCCAGCATCTCGTCACATAGCGCGCCAACCTCGCTTTCATGCTCCGCGCTGGCCGTCAACAAAAAATAACCGTGCCGCTGGGCTTCAGACTTGGCTCCCTCGAGGATACAAGCAAAAGTATAGTCGGTGAGGTTGGGAGCAATGCAGCCCAGGGTATGCGTGCGTCCTCTGACCATGCTGCGCGCGATGGCGCTGGGACGGTAGCCCAGTTCTTGAATTGCCGCCTGGATACGAGCACGCGCTTCCGGGCTGACCTCGCCCTTGTCGTTAATGACGCGCGAGACCGTCTGGTACGAGACGCCAGCGTGGGCAGCAACGTCCTTGATCGTGACTCGTTTTATCATAGGGGACATTATGTCTGCGGAGAGCGTTCACGAGAACGTTCTCGTGAACGTTCATATCATACCACAGAAATATTGAAAAAGTCAAGAGGCAATTTTTGGGCTTTTGCGCCGGCTTGCCTATCCTCCCGAAACAAGCTAGAATGGCAGAGATATCTGATGACTGAATACTATACGATGGTTTTGAACGCGATTCGCGCGCGCCGTTCGATCCGCCGCTACAC
>CAYHAR010000175.1:0-7596 GCA_964354595.1 uncultured Anaerolineae bacterium
TGTTCGGGTCGGGCTGCGCGACGATATTGGCCGCGTTGACGCGCAACATGGCAGCCAGCGCCCCGCGTCGTGAGCCTTTAGAGGTCGTGGAAAAATCTATCAGCTTGGTTTGGGCGTAATCGCTGCGGTCGGCCGGGGCGACGTTCGAGACGAGGTATCCTTCCCACTTTAGTTGGTCAGCCGCCAAAAGTCCCCACGCCGGGTCAGGCGCGCCGTTCCACACCTCGACCCTGACCTGGGCCTGCGCGGCGACGTTCTGAGGCGGGCTAAAGATTTCTTGCAGCGCCGGGCCGATCTTGTCTGGGATGGGCGAGACGACCCAGGCGCGAGTGTCGGGCGTCGTCCAGTGATACAGCACGCTGCCGTCGAGCGTACGGCCCTTGATGCGCGTCGGGTCCAGCCGCGTGCCGATGCTCGCCAGCCAGATGATGTCGTTGAGCTTGAGATCGGTCTGGACGTTGGACGAGAGGTCGCCCCAAAGCTCAGGCAGTCGCGCGATCACTCCTTGCTGATTGGCCTTGGCCCACATGGCGCGCAGGGCGCGCTGCTGGCGCAAGCTGCGGTCCCAATCGCTGCTCGTCTCGCGGCTGCGCGCGTACCACAGCGCGTGCTTGCCGTCCAGGTGGGCGATGCCCGGCTTGGCGATAGAGAGCGTCCCGGTGATGGTCGGGTTCTCGCTGATAGGGTCGTCGGGGAAAACATCTTCTATCGGGCAATTGGCGACCACGTCAATCCCGCCCAGCGTGTCCACGATCTTTATAAACCCGGCAAAGTCCACACGCGCATAGTAATCCACGTGAATGCCCAGGTTGTATTCGATGGTCTGCTTGATCAGCCCGGCCCCGCCGCCGGGAAAATGCGTAAACTCGCCGCGCTCGTCGGCCACGTTGATCTTGTTGAATTGGTAGCCGGGGATATAGACCCACAGGTCGCGCGGAATCGAGAGGACCGTGACGGAAGGCAGGCTCGGGTTCACGTTCGCCAGGATGATGGTGTCGGTGCGATAGTCGGAATGGCCGGGGCGCTTGTCGCTGCCGAGAAGCGCGATGGTCACCGAGCCGCGCGGAACTTGCACGGTCGGCGCGGGCGGTGGAACCGGCGTGTTGCTGATCATCGTCGTCGCGTTGGGCGTGACGCTGGGAGCGGACATGGCGCGCGGCGGAAGCGATGTGGCAGTAGATAGCAGCGTGGGCGTGGCAGTCGCAAAAGGCGACGGCTTGACCGGGAGCGATGTGGCCGTGCGCGCAAGCGTGGGCGCGGCGACGGAGCGCGCGGTCACTGTGGGCGTCGCCTTGATCGTCTGCGTCGGCGCGGGCGGCACGGTTGGCAGGGCGATGGCCTCTGCCTGCACTTGGTCGAGCAAGAGCAAGCGCGCGATGAGCAGCAACAGGATGACAATGCCGGTCAACAGAACGGCATCAATGAGGTCGAACCAACGGATGCGCATGAGAGTCTGAGCCTGGTGTGTCGAATGTCACGGTGTCGGCGATGGCGATGTGAGGGATGGGACCGGTGTAGCGGTCGGCGGCGGCGTTGTAGCGGTCGTAGTGGCAGATGGCCTGATGGTGGGCGAGGGTGTGACGCCGGTCGTCGCCGTCGGCGTGAGGGTCGGCGGCAGTGGTGTGAGCGTCGGCGGCAGTGGTGTGAGCGTCGGCGTGTGAGTTACGCTTGGCGTGACCGGAGACGGCGTTTCGCTCGGGCCGGTCGTGGGCGTCGTCGTCGGCGCGACGGATGATGTCGGCGTCGGCGTGTGCGAGGGCGCGATGCCAGTGGCAGTCACCGTAGGTGACGGTGAAACAAGGCTGGCTGTAGGCCGCGGCGTGACCGAAGGGACGCGCGTCGGCGTAACAGTCACCGGCGGCACATAGATGGACTGGCCGACGCGAAGCATATAGCCCGACATGCAATTCGCCTGCGCCAGCGCAGAGACCGTTGTGCCGTGTCGCACGGCAAGCCCGTAAAGCGTATCGCCCGGCTGGACGCTGTAATACACCCAGTTGAACGGCGGGCCACAGGGCACTCGCGTCGGCGTGGGGCCGCGCGTGGGAGAAGGAGGCAGATAAAGCGTCTGCCCCGTCCTCAGGTCCGTGTCCGCCAGGCAGTTGTTCTCGATGATAGTATAGACGTTGATCCCAAACCTGCCGGCCAGAGACTCGAGCGAATCGCCCGCGCGCACAGTATAGACTGACCATCCTCCGGGGACAGGGCAAGCCGTGGGCGGCAACGGCGTTGCCGTCGGACCGGGCGCCGTCGTGGCGCCGGGCGCCGTCGGAGGCATGGCGCCGGTGGGCGAAGCGACAAGGGGAGTGAGCGACGGCGTCGGAGGCAGCGTGGGTAACTGCATGAGGGTTGCGCTGGGCGAGGCAAGCGCGACAGAGGTGGGCGCAGGCCCGCTGGGCGACTGTGAAGAAAGCAAAATGCCCGCCAGCACCGTCGCCACCGAAACCAGGCCGACCGCAATCCCGCTGAATAGTTGACGCCATCCGCTGTTAGCTGTGTTCAACTCGGCACTCCCTGACCCTGCGCAACGGGCAACAGGAAACTGAACGTGGACCCGCGCCCCATCTCGCTATCCACCCAGATGCGTCCGCTGTGCGCTTCCACCAGCGCCTTGGCAATCGAAAGGCCGACGCCCGTGTCGCCCAACCCTTCGATGAGTGGATTATCCGCGCGATAACGCCGCGAAAACACCCGTTGCCGGTCGGCCAACTGGATGCCGCCGCCCGTGTCGGCGACGCTGACGACCAAATAATCTTGTGCTTCGGGCTTGGTGTGAGCGCCGACCGTCACATCCGTGCCGGGCTGGCTGCACAGGCCGGCGTTGGCGAGCAAGTGCGACATGATCTGATACAGGCTGTCGCGGTCGGCCTGGACCGGCGGCAGGCGGTCGGCCAGGTCGAGCCGGAGGGTGATGTTGCGCTCGCGGTATTGCGCCGAGTTGCTCATGATGGCTTCGTCAATGATTTCGACGAGGCTCACCGGCTCCGGCTCCAGCGCCATCTGCCGGGTGTCAATCGCCGTCACGCGGATGAGGTCGCTCATCATCCCGCTCATCCGCTCAATGTTGGCCTTGACGCGCTGCAAGAACTGGCGCTGCATCGCGCCCAGGATGCCCGCCGATTCGTTGAGCAGCAGGTCGGTGTAGCCGCTGATCGAAGTCATGGGTGTGCGAAGCTCTTGCGCCAGGCTGGCAATGATCTCTTGGCGGTTCTCCGGCTCGTCGCTGCCCGTCGCTGCCGCCAACGCGGACGTGCCCTCTTGTCGTGCCAAGGTTTCTTGGAGTGGGGCGGTTTGCTGCTGGGCGCTCTCGAGCTCTTTTTCCAGCGCGGCCTGCCGCTCGAGCAATCGCTCGGTTTCTTGCCGCCATTCTTGCGCTTCCGAAACGGCCTGCGCCCGCTCGGCCGTCAGTTGCCGGATGTGTTCCTGATCCGGCGTCGCCGCCAGTGGGCGCGCCGCGCGGCTCTCTTGATTTTGCAGCTCGACGAGCGCGGCCAGTTGCTCGGCTCGCTTGTGCTGATGCGCCGCCTGCCGCTGCGCCTCTGCCAGTTGTTCCGTCACACACTTCAAGTCGGATTGGCTTTGCGCGAGCTGCGCTTCGAGCGCCCGCCGCGCCTGCGTGACGCGCGTCTCGTGATCGCGCAGTGAGGCGGATAGCTCGTCGGCGCGGCCCGTCAGCGTCTCGGCCTTGCGCGCCACGCCGAGCGCCGCGGCCAGTTGGCCGGCCGCGCGTGAATCGAGCAAGCCCTGGCCGCTCGATGGCGCGGGTTGCCCGTATTCTGTGCCCAGGATGAGCACGCCGAGCGTTTCCCGGTTGTGGACGAGCGGCTCGACTCGCAGCGGGCGCGGCGTTTGGCTGCCCAACAGTGACGAGAGGGACAGCGTCTCGGGGCCTTGTTCAGGACCGAGTGTGACCGGACGCTTGCTCGTGATCGCGCGCTTGACGGTGGGGTGGCTTTCGAGTGGAAAGGTCGCGCCCAACTGCGGCGCGGCCCCAGGATGATGAATGGCGACCAGTTCGACGGTATCGGGCGAGCCGCCGGGCAATCCCACAGCAGCCAGACTCGCGTTCAGCGTGGCGGCGATGGCGCTTGTCGCCTGTTGAAGCGCGAGGGAGAGATCGTTCGCTTCGGCCACCGACCGGCAGGCTTCGACGACTGACCACAGACTATCGGCTTGCGGCGCGGCAGGCTGCGTGGCAAAAGTTGAGAGGGGCGGCGGCGGCTCGCGCGCTTCGACAATCCGGCTGAACACGAGCGCGACAAAGAGCGGATAAGCGGCCAGCGCCCCCAGCCGCGCCCATTCCGCCACGTAGAGTTGTGGATCGGGAAACAGGAGGTGAAGCGCCTGGCCGGCAGCCAGCAGCCCGAACGCCATCAAGCTGACAGCCCAACCGCCCTGGCGGCGACCGAGCGAGGCGAACATTGCCAGCGCCGCTAGCGCCAGCGCCCACACTCCCCACGCGATGTCTTGTTGCGAGCCGTTGAAAAACACGCCCGTGCTCGAAGCAATGAACCAGCGCGGCGCGGCCCATGCGTAGGCGATGGCCGCCAGGATGAGGTTGCCCATCGCCAGGATCACACCGGCTCGCGGGTGTCGCTCGAATAGCGGCACAAAGGCCCACGCCAGGAGCCCCAGACTGGCGACCTCGACGAATCGCTCAAGCAGTGGCGTGATGGCGACCGGTCCCGGAGATGGGATGAGTTTCAAGGCTCCCAACACGGCGACCAAAATCAGCAGCAGACGACCTGCACCCAGTCCCAACGCGGCCAGCGCCCATCGGCGCGCGCGAGCCGTCCGGTGCTGACGCAGCGCCATGGCCAGCACGGCCTCGATGGCGAACAAGACGACGAGGTGATACACCAGGTCGCCCGGTAAAACGCTGAGGAATCGCACAGCTTTAGTGAGCGCGTCCATGTCGAATGTCGAGTTACGAATGTCCACTTCGCGTGGTGCGTGGATTATACACCTTATCGCGCAGCAGTCCAAGAGTTCGAGTTTTCCAGAATCCCACGGGCGTCTCTGGAAAACTGGTCGTCAGTTTCCGTCCTTCAAGAACGAGAGCGCTTCTTCCAGCCATGGGGTCGAGCCCGCCGTCTCGGGCGCGGCGACGGTTGTGCGCGCGGCCGGCAAGAGCAGCGTAAACTTGCAGCCCTGACCGGGGCGCGTGTCCGTTGCGCCGGGGCTTTCAACCCAAAGGCGTCCGCCTTGCGCCTGCGCCAATGCGCGCGCAATCGCCAGCCCGATCCCCAATCCGCCCGCGCTGACCTGCATTGGGTTGGGCGCGCGATAGAATCGCTCAAAGACGCGCTCGTGATCGGGGCAGGTCAGGCCGACGCCTGTATCGGTCACTGTGATGGCGACGTGGGAAGGCTGCTCGGTATTCATTCCATCCCACGAGGGAATGGCGCGCACGGACAACTGGCCGCCTGAGGACGTAAAGCGCATCGCGTTATCCAGCAGTTGCTCGATGATTTGCTGCGTGCGGCTGGGGTCAGCGTGAGCGAGCGGCAAGTTGGTCGCAATGTCTGTCTTGAGCGACAGGCCGCGCGCTTCGACCTTGGGGTGGGTCGAGTCGGCCACTTGCGCGATGATCGCGCCCACATCCATGGGCTGCGCGTGGATTTCCACCAAGCCCTGTTCCATTTCCGAGAACTGGATGACGGCGTTGACGACGGTCGTCAACCGCTCAGCGCCGGAGTGGATCGTCTCTGCATATTGCCGCTGAACTGCGCTCATTTCACCTCCGGCGCCCGCCATGAGCAAGTCGGCGTAGCCTTTGACAAAAGTCAGCGGCGTGCGAAGCTCGTGCGAGATGGTGTAGATGAATTCAGTCTCGGCTTGCTCGGCGGCGCGCTCGGCGGTGACGTCGCGCAGGACGGCGACCCATCCCAGGTGTTGCCCGCTGGGGGCTTGCACCGGAGCCAGGCTGCTCTGGATCACGCGCGGGCCGACCTGGAATATGGCGCGCAAGGCTCCCCGACCCGTCGCCTCGCCGCTGCCGACCGGGATGACTTGACCCAAGATGGAGCCAAAAGGTTGCCCCACCAACTTTTCGGGCGGGAGGCCCATGATCTTGGTCGCCTCGGCGTTGGCGAGAATGATTTGGTCTCGATGATCGGTCACGATGATGCCATCGGCGATGGAGGCCAGGATCGCGGCCTGGCGGTCTGTTTCCTCTTGGCGTGCGGCAAGCAGCTTGGCCAGCTCGCGGGCTTGTGTGTCAAGCCGCTTGTAGAGCAAAGCGTTTTCGGCGACGGCGGCGATCTGCGCGCCCAAGGCTTCCAACACGCGCTGCTCGTCTTGGGTGAACGCGCGCTGGCTGCGATGGTTGAGCGCGACGATGACGCCCAACGTCCGCTCCTGGCAGAGCATGGGCTGGACGATGGCCGGGCCGGCCTGGCCGCCCATCAGCGCCGCCAAAGCGTGGACGCCGCGCTGCGACGACGCCAGAGCGACCTGTTGGCTGTGCTGCACCGCGCTGGCGATGGCCGGTTGCGAAGAAAGCTTGAAGGCAGTCTCGTGCGAGAGGAGCGTGGGAGGATAGATTGCTTGAACATGCATCGCGCGCTCCGGGGCGTCTTCCAGCAGCGCAATGAGCGCACTATCGGCGTTGATCCCCAACGCCACGCCTTCGGCGGCCTGGCGCAAAAGGGCCGCCATATCAAAATGGTTGACCAGCTCGGCGCTGGTGCGCAAGAGCATGAGCAGTTGTTGCGTCTGGCGGAGCGAGTGCTCGCTGAACGATTCAAGCTCTAGCCGGGCGCTCTGCAATTCGCGCGTGGAGAATTGCATCAGCGCCACGGGCGCGAGCGGGAATGCGACGAGTCGCAGCGCCAACATGCCGTCGGCCAGTCCCACCGCGCCGAGGAGTGAGCCAAGCGACAGCAGCGCCAGCGCCGCCAACAACGTCCACGGCCGCTCGCGGCGCTTGGCCCATAGCGACACGGTCGCCCCGCCATAAATCGCCGCGCTGACCAGCGACCACGTGGCCGCGCCTCCGGCCGGCTCCTGGCCGGTCAATTGCCACAAGCTCAGCATAAAGGCGCTCAGCACGCCACACATCGAGAGCGCGCTGACGAGAAATGCGCGTCTGGCGCGGTCGAGCAAGACCCAGCCTATGGCGATGGCGGAGCAACAGTCCAACGCGCGCAGCAACGAGCCGGGCGCGGCCTGCCACACGCTCGCCACGGCCAGGAGCGCACCCTGGATGCCCGCCACAACCGCGAAAGCGGCCGCCATGTCGCGCAGCGCGTCTTCGCGCAGGCGGCGAAATCCCTGCCAGGCAGCCCACGCGGCGAGTGCGCTGGTGATGCACGGCAAGAGGTAGGCGGCCAGGGCTTGTGTCAACGATAGAGTAGCCAAATGATCCGGCATTTTGCAATCCTCAAAAGGCATCCTTATTATACCGCAGGCGACTGTAGAGAAAATTACAAAAGAGTTGCGGTCGGGCAACGAGAATGGGGCCTGTTTGGAAAAAGTAAGCGTCAGGTCCGTGTTTTGCCTTGACAGCACCCCTGGTTTTGTGTTATCCTGTATTAGGTACTAGTTCCCCCGATGAGGCAATTGAATGCAGCGCGAGCGGATTTCTGACGATAT
>CAYHAR010000176.1:0-5438 GCA_964354595.1 uncultured Anaerolineae bacterium
CCACCCTGGTCCTCCCCCGTTCGTGCGAACGGGGGAGGGTTGGGAGGGGGCAAGAGGCGCACCATGTCCAACGAACCCGGTCTCGAAGGCATCATCATCAACAGCGCAGGCTGCAAGCTACTGGGCGTGTTGTACCGCGCTGGCGGAGAAGAGCCGCATCCCACCGCGCTGGTGCTACACGGCATCCCCGGCATGGAAAAGAACACCGATATCGCCTACGCCTTGCGCGACGCCGGTTGGAACGCGCTCATCTTTCACTATCGCGGGTGTTGGGGCAGCGAAGGCGATTACACACTGGCCGGCATCCCCGACGACGTGCGCGCTGCAGTGGATACACTCGTCTCGGGCCGATTCGCAGTGGACGCCCATCGCATCGCGGCCATCGGCCACGGCCTGGGTGGTTGGGCGGCCGTCATCGCCGCCAGCCGCGACCCGCGCCTCCGCACTGTCGCCACGCTGGGCGGCATCGCCAACTTGCGGACCCTGTCGCTCAAGGATCAAGACGCAGCCGACTATGCGCTCTTTTTACGCAACATTACCGGCAAAGGCATCCAGTCGCAGTGGCGCGCGCTCGAGTGGACGTATAACCCGGTGGACGTGGTGGATTTGCTGCACTCGTGCCCGCTGCTCATCGTGCATGGCACGGCGGACATGACCGCGCCGCTGTCTCAAGCGACGGAACTCGAGAGTCGGAGTGGAAAAGCCGCCGAGCTGGCTCTGATAGAAGGCGCGGATCACATCTTTAGCCGACACCGCCGACAACTGGTGGATACAGTCGTCGGCTGGCTGCAAAAGAAACTCTGACATGCGGCTTGAACACGCCAGTTCAACAGTGGATAAAGGATGGTATGCAGGCCGCTGGAATTCCGAGTTTGCTATCTCGGTGGGCTATGCCAACCGGGGCATTGATGAGCCACACGTTCACGCTCACGTCACCGAGATTTACCTGGTGGCGCGCGGCGCAGCCGAGATACGGGTAGAGCAGGAAACCATCGCGCTCGTGGCCGGAGACATGCTCGCCGTCGAGCCGGGCGAAGCGCACACGTTTCTCTCCAGCTCGCCCGACTATTTTCACTTTGTCATTCACACGCCCGGTCTTGCGGGCGAGGCAGCACGGCCAGAAAAATCAGCCGTCTTGAGAACGCGCCTGGGATTGTGACAGCGACGCCAGGCGCGCCATCACTTGTTGAGCCGCCGCCTCTTGTCCGCGCGGGATGGGCACTCGAACGGTGTCAACTTGAGTGCCGGTGCGCGAGGGATAGGCAATCTGCAATTCGATCGCCGCCGGATCGCCTTCGACGAGCGAGACGCCGACCAACCGGCTGCCCAGCCGATTCCAGGTGTGAAAGCGTCCGTTCAAGTAAACGCCCTCCGGCGCAATCAGCGCCTCTCCCACGCTTTGCCGATTGCGGTTATATTCCACCCGGGGCAACACAAACGCCAAAATCGCTAGCAAAACGAGCAGCCCGGCGAGCACGACCACAACCCAGAGGCCGCCTTTCGGATCGCCGATGTAAAAGATGCCCCCCACCACCGCCGCGATGACGGCGATCAGCCAGAACAGCGAACGCTTGTCGGACCCCGTGCGCTCCAGCTCGGCCTCGGCATATCGCTGCCACTGCCCCGGCTCGTAGCGCCAATGCGCCAGCAGATTTTCTCCGGCCAAGATTTTTTGCAGCGTCGCCGCTCGCGCCCAGTAAAACACACCCGTCACCGCGCCCATGATGGCCAGGAACGCGCCGATACAGCCCAGCCCGTACCCCACACGCATCATATCTACACCGAGCAGACTGGGGACAATGATCAGCGCAGCGCCAGTGGCAACGATCGCCGCGCCAACCACAATGCCAACGATTTCTGGATTTTTCTGGTCGGACATCAATGCTCTCCGTTTGCAAGGCCAATCATTTCGGTGGGGCGAGGTGACCTCGCCCCTACTGGTCGGGCGTGATCGAGATCGAGTAATTCTGGCGCGGCAGATTCGAGATACGATACACGACCTTGCGCGCGCAATTGCACGTGGTCACTACCAGGCCCGGCTTGACGCTGTACACCAGAATCAAGTCGTTTCCATTCACGCGATAATCGCCCGCGATGGCTGCGCCGCCGCAAAACGTCTTGACAAAGCCTTCGACGACGAGGGTGTCTGGCGAGACCCACGTAGAGTTCGAGATTCCCGCCGTAGGCGGACTGTAGCCATCCATGCCAGGGGCGCATCCTTCCACCGAAAACCTCAAGCCTGGAGTGCAACCCACAAGGATCGCCAAGATAACCGCCAGCGATGCGGCAGTCATCGCGCGCTTGCTGTTCATTCTGCCCGGTGAATTCGTGGTCATCATTCGCGCCAAGTCGAGGACAGTATATACCAGACTTGGCCGCGAATCAAGCGAATTTAGAAAGCGATGAATTCGTTGTCGAGTGAGCACCCTGGACATTGCACCGCCTGGCGTTTGCTTCGGGCAAGTGTTCATGGTACACTTTCCGCTAGTCAGCGCTCTCAGTATTCGTTCCCCAGGGCCTTGCGTCTCTGCGTCGGGCGCTTGCGTTCCGGTGAAGGACACACATGCCCACACGTGTAACGACCGCCTTGAGCAGGCTGTTTTCTATTTACCCGGGAGAGGAAAAGAAAACTCTACTGCTCTATAGCCTGAATTTCGTTTTCTGGCTCGGCCTGCGGTGGGGCGACCTTGCCAGCTACGCGCTCTTTATCAACGATCAGGGCGCAGCGGGCCTCTCCACCATGTTCATCGGCTACGCGGCGCTGGCTTTTATCGTCGGGCTGGTCTACAACTCTTTTGCCGGCCGGGTCGGCAACGAGCGGCTGTTGTTGATGTTGATGGGAGCGACGATCGTGTGGCTGGGTTCCGTGCAAGCCATGCTCCTGAGCGACGCCTTTAGCCGGCGCGGCGGCCTGGTTTACCCCTACTTTTACCTGGCCTCCAGGGTCATGGCCGACCTCACCGCCCTCCACATGCTGAACTATATCAGCGATTTTTACGACACGCGCGCCGCCAAGCGCGCGTTGCCGTTCCTGCTATCGGCCGGCTTTGCGGGCGCCATCGTGGCGGGACTGAGCATCCAATTCTTGTCTCTGCAAGTCGCGCCGCTGGCCTGGGCTGTGTGCCTGTTTGCCGTCATTGGCTGCGTGTATGCGATCCAGCGCTGGCTGCCCGGCGAGGTCAAGCCGGCCGCGCCAGCGCGACAAACGAGCCGGGTCCGTGAAGGCAGTCTAGAAAATCTCCGTGCCGGGTTCCGTTTCGTGCGCGGGTCAGGCATCCTGCGCTGGCTGGCGCTTTCGACGGTCGCCCTGGTCGTGCTGATGAATCTGCTGACTTTTCAGTCGAGCCAGGTTTTGGGAGAACGCTACGCGGGCGACCCGGATGGACTCAAAGCTTTTACCGGCAACCTGGATTGGATCTCGAACCTGGCCGCGTTGATTCTCCCCACCGCCATGCTGGGGCCGATGCTGGCCCGACTGGGCGTGGGAGTGACCAATCTCTTTTTCCCCTCACTGACACTGCTTTCTATTGTAGGGCTTGGCTTTTTCCCCAACCTGGGCACTGCTGTTTTCGGGCGGTTGACCGACCGCATCTTTAAAAAAGCCTTTCGCAACCCGGTGGACGCCATGCTCTACAACAGCGTGCCGCCGAACGTCAAGAGCCAGGCTCGGGGATTCATCAACGGGCTGGTGGTGCCGGTCGGCACGCTCGCCGCCGGGCTGATCGTGCAAGCGTTACGATTCGGCTGGCTGACGCCGACGATGCTGGCGGCGCTGGGCCTGGCTGTCGGCCTCGCGTATGTCCTGACCTCGCTGCGTGTGCGGACAGAATACGCTCGCGCGTTGGCCACGCTGCTCGCCGAAGACGAGTTTGCCATCTTTCGCTCCAGCCATGCCGGCTTTGAGCAGCCCGACCCGGCGACGATTCGCCTGCTCGAACAACGTCTGCGCGCAAGCCGCGACGATCACGCCACCATCTTTTTGGCCGAGATGCTGTATGATTTCCTGGGACGGAAAGCGCTTGGCTTTTTGCAAGAACTGGCGGCGGAGCGCAGCCCATCCGTGCGCGCCAGCATCATTCAGATGTTGGGCAGCGATTGGATCAGCCAGCGCGGCGTGCGAAGGATGTGTCTTGATGCGCTCGGCGAAGACGATGTGATAGCGCAACTAGCCGCGGCCACCGCTCTGGCAAACTCGCCCGATGCCGCACGCGACCGAACGATCCTCAAAGCCTTTCTTGCGCTAGTCGAACATCCCGACGAGGCCATCCAGTCCACCATCATTCCAACGCTCATCGCCTCTGGCGACGCTCGTTATTGCGCGCCCGCCGAGCGTGTCCTGTCTGATTGGATGGCCGACGAAGGCAACAGCCAACATCGTGCGCTGGGCTTGCGTGTGCTGGCCCGAACCGGCGACGCTCAACGGGTGAGCGCGATAGCCGGTTACGCCAGCGACCCCGCGCCCAACGTGCGCTTAAAAGTTGCAGAGTTGCTCGGCGAGTTGGCGGCCCAAGCACCCAAAGCCGAGCCGCAGCTTGTGCTAGACACTCTGCGTGCGCTGTTGTGCGACGGCGAAAAAGACGTGCGCGTGGCGGCGGTCAACAGCCTGGGGCAATTGAACAACACGCAGGCCAGCCGGGCGCTGCTGCTTGCCACACGCGACGCTAGCTTTGAGGTGCGCCGCCAGGCTTGCGCGGCGATGCGCGTGGTTCCCCGGCGCGACCTCGAACAAGCCCTGCATGGCGACGAGCCATACACCGTCGAATGCGCCGCCTACGTGCTGGCCCGCGCGCATCACGTCCGCGCCAAACGACGCGCCGTCGAGCACTGCGAGGCGCTGGCGCGCGAGGTCTATGCGCTGCAAGCCGACTGCCTGCCTTTGCGCGAGCAAGACACGCCCGGCGCGAGCGTGATGCAAGCCACATTGCAAGAGCGAGCCAGTCACCTTGTAGACCGCATCTTTTGGCTGGTGAGCGCGCTGAGCGACGAATCAACCTCCGAGGCGATTCAGCGCTCGCTGCGCGGCGAGGACGCTGTGGCTCGCGCGAACGCCGCCGAAACGCTCGAAGCGATCACCACGCCACGCCTGGCTCAACTCATCGGCCCACTGTTGGAAGGCGCCGACGTTTCAACCCTGGCGCACATCGCGCAAGAAAAACTGGGCCTGCCTATCCCAACGGTGTGGCAAGTGTGCGAGCCTTTCCGAAGGGTCAGCGCGTTCGAGAGCGTCGAGAACAATGAATGGATCGCGGCCATCAGCCTGTACACGCTGATGGAGGCGTTGAAAAGCAAAGAGTCAAGCGATGCGGCAGACGATGAGGTGGCCTCGCGGGATCAGATCGTCGAGATGTTGCACGTCACAGCCGAGACAGCCAGTCCCTTGTTGCGAGAGACCGCGCGCCTGGCTCTCGCTCGATTGGACGCGCGCGCCAGGCGCGCGC
>CAYHAR010000176.1:5538-7564 GCA_964354595.1 uncultured Anaerolineae bacterium
GGCAAGGTTTTTGCGGCGCTGTTCCACGATCAGATTCCGTGTCAGGGCTGCGTGATTGACGCCGGCAGTCCTGTCATCGTCCCCCGCGTCAAGGCCAAGCTCGTCTTGCGCGGATATGAGTACGAAGAGATTGGTTTTGTCAAGCGATACCTCCGGCCCGACCTGGACGCCGTTGACCTGGGCAGCAGCCTGGGCGTCGTCGCCGCGCACATCGGTCGCAAGCTCGATCCCGACCGGCGGCTCGTCTGCGTGGAGGCCAATCCCAACCTGCTGGAATTGATTCGGATCAACGTGAACCGCAACGCGCCGCACGTCAGGTTGGCTGTCGCTCATGGCGGGGTCGAATATCCGCCCGACCATCGCACTCACGTCAAACTAGTCCTGGGCTTTGATAACCTCGTCTCCAAGATCATCGTCGAAAACAGCGTCGAATCGAACTGGATTCTCGTGCCGGTCGTCACGCTCTCTCAGATTTTGCGCGAGCATGGCGTCAGCGATTATACGCTGGTCTCTGACATCGAAGGCTCGGAAGCCGGGCTGCTTCAGCAGGAAGGCGAGGCGTTGGCGCGTTGCCAGCAAGTCATCATCGAGCTGCACACAACGACCCGCGCCGGTCAACAGGTGACGGTGGACGAGCTTTACAGCGCGTTGCAAGACCGGCATGGCTTCAAGCTGCGCGACCACAGCGGGCTGGTCTTTGTGTTCGAGCGGTGAGTGAATCCCATGCGAATCTATCAACTCGTCATCTTTCCCTTGCAAGGCTCCGGCTCGGGCGTCTATGTGGACAAGCTGGCGGAATTTCTGCGCAGGCGAGGCCGCCAGGTCCAGGTGCTGTGTTCCGATCACTACCCGCCTCACAGAGCATACCCTGTGGAAGCCGTCCTCTTTAGCAACGGCCAAAACCAGCAGTTCGATCTCGATTTCAACTTTCCCGCTTTCACCACGCACCCCGTCAGCCGAGAAACGACGTTCGGCACGCTGACCCAAGCGCAGCGCCAGGCTTACACGCAAGCCTTTAGAGAAAAAATTGAGCGAGGTATCGCGCGCCTCCAGCCTGACGTCGTGCACGTCCATCACGGCTGGATGCTCGCGTCCATCGTCGCCGAAATGAATGTGCCCTACGTCATCTCTTTGCATGGCACCGAACACCTGGGCTTTGAAAGGTACGCCGACTATCGAGAGGCAGCTTTGCGGGGATTGCGCGGCGCGCGGCGCATCATCGCGCTCACCGAGGAGAACCGTGAGCAAGCCATCCAGACCTACAGCCTCGATCCCCACAAGGTCGTCGTCGTCAAAAGCGGCGTGGACACGGACGTGTTCAAGCCGCTGTCAGTTGACAAAAGCTGGCTGAAAGGCTATAACATTGAGGCGCAGGATAGGCCCGTCGTTTTCTTTGGAGGCAAACTGACGGCGGTCAAAGGCGTTGACGTCCTACTACAAGCTGCCCACACATACTCTCGAATCGCCGGACGGCCCATCACCTTGATCGCTGGAGAAGGCGACGTCCGGCCGCAGTTGGAGCAACAGGCTAGAGAACTGGGCCTGGACAGCGTCTACTTCCTGGGCCATCAAGGTGTGGAGCAAATGGCGCGGCTGTTCAACGTCGCCGACGTGGCCGTAGTGCCTTCGAGAGCGGATTGGTTCCCCCTCGTGGCGATGGAAGCGCTGGCTTGCGGAACCCCCCTCATCGCCAGCAACGTGGGCGGCCTGCCCCAAATCGTGAACGAACAAATTGGCAGCCTGGTCGAGCCGGGCGACCCCATTGCGCTGGCCGAAAGAATCACCGCCTTTATCCAAGACAAGTTTAAAGCAAAAGCGCGTGACGCTGCTATGGCTCACATCAGGAAAAACTTTTACTGGGAAAGCACGGTCAGCAGTATCGAGCAGGTGTACGACGCCGCGCTCGCTCAACCTCAAAAAGCAGGAGAGATGTGAACCTTGCAAAGGATGTCGCCGTGTCCAAGACCATCACCATTATTTCGACTGCGAAGCGCTTGGGGCCGTCTCGCTCAAGGGCAAAGCCGCC
>CAYHAR010000177.1:0-7485 GCA_964354595.1 uncultured Anaerolineae bacterium
GGCCTTTTCCAGCGTCGCCGCGTCGGGCTGGCCTCCCCCGGCGACGATGATACCGGCCAGGTTGAGCAGGCTGGCTACGGCAACGATGTTGACATGGCTTTGCACCGTGACCCAGACATTGCCCGCTTGCGCTTTAGCCATCACCTGGCTCAACAAGTCGCAAGCGTAGCCGCCCGTTACTTGGGCGTCTAGCTTTTCTGTGGCCGTGTGCGTTTCCAGCGCCAGTTGCTGGGCGATTTCTTGCAGCTTCATAGCTAACCGCTGACTACAGGTTGCGGAAGCTTGGCGAGCACCGAATCCACCGGCACGACTTCGCGCTTGAGATGCAAGTCGCTTTCCGGCAATCCAAACGCCAGTCCAATCAATTGCGGCAGGAACAGCACGGGAATCTTGACCGGCTTGCCGAGCACCCTAGCGGCCTTGTCCTGGTAGCTATCCAGGTTCAAGTGGCACATCGGGCACACGGCGGCGAGGCAGTCGGCGGCGCTGGCGCCATCGAGAATCTGCGCGACCATTTCGTACCCAACATGAGGCTTGGTGGTGACCAGCGCAGTGCCGCAACAGGTGGCCTCGTGCGAATAATGATGCACCGTCGCGCCTAATGCCTCGATGATGCCAACCATCGAGCTGGGATGTTGCGAGTCATCGTAGGGAGCATAGGGGCGAACAGTCTGGCAGCCATAGTAGGGTGCAACCTTCAGCCCGGTCAACGGTCGCTTGACGTGGGCCTTGATTTTCTCCGGCCCAAAATCGTTCGCGAAAATATCTAACAAGTGACGCACCTGGGCCTTGCCTTTGTACGTCAGATTCTCCACCTCAAGCGCCTGGTTGATCTTGCGCAGCACCGTCGGGTCGGCGGCGGCGAGGATCGTGCGCCGAAAGTTGGTGTAACACGCACTGCAGCCTACCATCAAGGGCCGTCCGCCGTCGGCGCTTTCGGCGAGGGCCAGGTTGCGCGCGGGAAGCGCCAAGCCAAGCAGGTCGCTCATCACCGGAGCGACACTGGTGCCGCAGCACGTCCAGTTTTCCAACTCTTGAACCTCCGCGCCGAGCGTCTTTATCACGGCCAGCGTAGAAGTCTTGTATTCCAGGGCCGAGGCGTTCATCGAGCAGCCAGGATAGAAAAGGTATTTCATTTCCGCCCCTCCAGTTCCGCCACGCGGTTGAACAGGCGATCCAGGCGACCCTCGCCGCCTAGCTTGGGCAGTTCAGGGCGAATCTTGCCGCGCATCAACATCGCAAGAGCCATGCCGGTCAAGTCCAGCATCGCAAAGGGATTGGTAGAGAAAAAGTAGAGGGCCATGAATTCCATTTCCCGCATGTGGCCATAACGACGCATCACATCGCTAAATATCTTGTAGAATTTGGTGCTCTCCGGCCATTCCTGGATCCGCTTTTGGATCGCCAGTTGCTTGAGCTTGGCGATGGTCTCGGTGAGCGGGATGCCGCGCGGGCAGCGGACGTGGCACTGGTAGCAGATGCTGCACAGCCACATCGTCTTGCTGTGCATCACCTCGTCCTCCAGGCCCAGTTGAACCATACGCCACATCTGGCGGGGAGAGATGTCCATCGCTTCAGCGGCAGGGCAAGAAGCGGTGCAAGTGCCACATTGAATGCAGGTGCGCAGCTTGTGCCCGGCCGGGGTGAGGCCGTCCGAAAAAGCAGGGTTGCGTTTTACTCGCGTCAGGTCAATGACCTCAGATGTCGTCAAGGGAACCTCCTTGCTCAAACAGCGGGTGGCTGACATGAACGAATGACGAACTCGCGTAGCTTAATTATTGACTGACTAACCACACTAAACCAGTGACGAATGTCATATAGCGACAAGATGAGTATCATTCCGGCAGGTCGGCGATGAATCGCCGCCCTGATATCATCAAGCCAAGTGGGCGGGCGCAGCGTGCAGCCTGATTTATCAGGCTTGGACATATCAGCCCGATGTTTCAACGTCGGGCTGTGCGCCGACGCAGCACGAGATCGAGTAGTGGACGAATTTCCGGCGAACCCAAAGCCAATGTTGCGGCCAGGTAAACTGCCACGCCGAGGATTGCACCCGCCACTCCGGCCAGTCGCTCGTCCGCAAAGCGAGCCAACATCATCCACAAGCCGACAGCCAACGCCATGACGCCCGCGCCGACGACAAATCGCGCCATCGAAGCCATCAGCGCGCGTCCTTGTATGCCGCCCAATCGTCGCCGCGCGATGAGCAACAGCCACACGACTTCGAGCGTGACGGCCAGCGAGTTGGCCAGCGCCAGCCCGCCGTGACCGAGAGGCCGCATCAGCAGCAGGCTCAACGCGACGTTGACCAGCATCGCCCCGAACGCGACGAATAGCGGCGTGCGCGTGTCTTGCTGCGCGAAAAACGTCCGCGCCACAACTTCGAGCGCGGCGTGGCCGACCAGTCCGACGGCGTAAAATTGCAGCGCCCACATCACTGCCTGCGTGGAGGCCGCGTCAAAGCTGCCACGCTCAAACATCAGCCGCGTGAGCGGGCGGCCCAGCATCACCAGCCCGACGGCGGCGGGAATTGTGAGCGCCAAGATTGCGCGCAGCGTGGAGGACAAGGTCTGCCGCAAGCCATCGCGCGAGTCATGTGCGGCCTGCTCCGAAAGCGTGGGGAACGCGGCCGTGGCAATCGCCGTGCCGATGACGGTCTCCGGCACTTGCATCAACATCCAGCCAAATCGCAGCGCCGAGACCGCGCCCGCACCGATGAGCGAGGCCAGCGCGTAGGTGACAAAGAAATTGAGTTGGACGACGCCCAGCCCCAACGCGCGCGGAATCATCAACGCGGCCACGCGGCGCAGGCCCGCGTCGCGCCAGTCGAGTGTAGCCGTCCACCGCGCGCCGACGCGGACGAGTCCTGGGATTTGCGCGCCGAGATGCAGCAGCGACCCGACCACAACGCCCCACGCCAGCCCGTAAATGCCGATGCGCGGCGCGAGGAAAAACGCTCCGCCGATGATGCCCAGGTCGTAAAGAATCGGCGCGATGGCCGGAAGCAAAAAATGCTGGTGCGCGTTCAACGCGCCCATCACAATGCCGCTGGCGGAAAACACTATGGTCGAGACCAGGATGAGGCGCATCAAGTTGGCGGTGAGCGCCAGGTTTTCGGCGTCAAAGCCCGGCGCGGCCAGGCGCGCAATCTGCGGAGCAAAAATCGCGCTGACCAATGCCAGCAGCGCCGTGAGCAGCAACACGGCATTGAGCGCGCCGCTGGCGAGCTTCCACGCGCCTGTGAGGTCGCTGCGCGTCAGATACTCGGTGAACACAGGCAGGAACGCGGTCAGCAGCGCGCCGCCCGAGACGAGCGTAAAGAGCATCTCGGGAAAATTGGACGCGGCGACGAACGCATCGTACGCTGGGCTAGTTCCAAAGGCGCTCGCGATGAGGGCCACGCGGACCAGGTCCACCGGACGGCCCACGATATAAGCGCCCATGATGATGAGCGAGGCGCGCAAGATGCGGCGGGAAGAGGGTTGCGCAGTCATGGTATAGCTTGCTGCGTATTGCCTAGTTCGTGTTCCATCGCGCAGCACGCAACACGGAATACGCCATACGTTTCACAGCCCCGTTGGTCGCTTGGTCCGCGCAAAATTTGCAGGTCGGCCATCCGAAATCAGACCACATTGATTTGGCTGCCTTGCGGGGTTTTGACGATTTCGATGCGCGCAGAAAAAGCGTCGCGCAGTTCTTCGACGTGCGTGATGACCAGGATGCGGGCAAAGTCATTCTGGATGACGTTGATGGCTTCCACCAGCCGCTCGCGGCCCGAAGCGTCCAACTGACCAAAGCCCTCGTCTATGACGAGCGTCTGCAACTGCGCGCCGGCGCGCCGGGCGAGCAGCTTGCTCAGCGCAATGCGAATGCAAAAGTTGACGCGAAACTGTTCGCCGCCCGAAAAGTTTTCGTAAGGGCGCGTGCCCAGCTCGTCCGCGATTCGGATGTCGAGCGTCTCGACCGTCTCGCCCTTGACCGTTTCGCGCTGCGTGTCAAAGCGGAGGTGCATCCGGCCCGCCGTGATGCGCGCCAGAAGCGCGTTGGCCTCGTCCTCGATTTCGGGAATGGCCGCCTCGATGATCATGGCCGGCACGCCCTTTTTGCCGAACGCCACACGCAGCTCCTCGTACAGCCCTTTTTCGGCGGCCAGCTTTTTGCCGTCGGCGAGCCTGGCCTCACGTTGTTGAGCCAGCGCGTCGCACGAAGCGATTTGCTGTTCGGCGCGGACGACGCGGTCGCGCGCGGCGCGCTCCTCGGCGCGGGCGCGATCCTGCTCCGCCTGCGCGCGAGCGGCGTCGCCCAGCCCGGCGCGCAAGCCGTTCAACCGCGCCGCCAGTTCTGCCTGGCGCGCCCGATCAGCGGAAAGCGTGGCCTGCCACTGGTCGCGCCGCTGCGTCAAGCGCGTCACCGCCGACCGCGCCTCTTCCGCGCCGGCGAGCGCGGCCAGCCATTCGGCCTCGCGTTTCTGAAGCGCAGGCCGCTGGCGCAGGTCGGCTTCGGCGGCGGCCAGGTCGCGCTCGACCTGTGTGGATTCTTCGGCGATGGCCCGCAGCCGCGCGATGTTGGCGCGATACTGATTGCGCCGCGCTTCAACTTCGGCGTTGAGCTGCGCGACGAGCCGCTGGCGGTCTCGCTCTGCAAGCGGCTGGCCGCACGTGGGGCACCGGGGCTGCGTGGCCTTTTCCAATGTCGCCACGCGCTCCTTGATCGGCTCGGTCTCCGGGCCAAGCTGCTCGTTGCGCCCGCGCAGCCCGGCAGCTTCCTCGGCCAAGAGTTGCTTGCGAGCGAGCGTCTCTTGACGCGCTTCTTCGCGCTGATTCAATTTTTCCAACTCGGCTTGCAAGGCGGCTAGTTGCGCACGCAGCGCATCGGCGTCGGCGCGGACGACCGCGTCGGCCAGGTCGCTTTCGACGGCGCACAATTCGCGCTCGGCTTGCGCGATGCGAGACGCCAGCTCGGCCACTTGCGCGTCGAGGTGTTGCACGTCGCGCTGCGCGCCCTGGATTTTCTGCCAGGCGTCCTCAGCCTGGCGCAACTGGTCGCCCAACGCAATGACCGCCGCGCGCGCCGACGAAAGCTCGGCCTCGTAGCGCGGACGCTGGGCGAGCTCGTCGTCAATCCGATCCAGCTCGGCGTTGGCGCGTTCGATGCTCGCTTCGATTTGCCGGATGCGATCTTTGGCGCGTTCTTCGTAAACTTGCCACTGCCCCAAACTCAGAATATCGGCCAGGACTTGTTTGCGCTCGGCGGGCGTCTTGACCGTGAACTCGTCGGCGCGATTTTGCAGGAGGAACGACGAATTGATGAACGTGGAATAGTCCAACCGCAGCAGGTGAATGATCTTGTCTTGCGTCTCGCGTATCGTTGGCTCGGCCAGGGTGCGGAACTCTCTGAAGGGGGTCTGCGATTTGTCTTCCGGCGCTTGAATCTGCAAGTCGAGCGCGCTCGATCCGCGCGCGCCCGCTTTGCGCGCGCGGACGACGCGATAGGTGTTGCCGGAAAGCGAAAAGATAAACTCGACCGACATCTCGGTCTGGCCCTGGTGGATCAGCTCGTCGTCGCGGCGAGCGCGAGCGCGGCCCCACAGCGCCCAGGTCATTGCGTCGAGCAGCGCGGATTTGCCCGCGCCGTTATCACCCGCCAGGCACGCGACGTGAATGCCGGAAAAATCCAGCGGCGCGGGGTCGCGGTAGGGCATAAAGTTGTGGAGGGTGAGGGCAAGTGGAATCATGGCATAGGAGGTATTGCGTATTGCGTATTCCGTGTTGCGTGGACGGAATATGCAATACGTCTTATGCTTTCATCCGCCAACCGATCAAGGCGGCCACGCCCGAAAGAACAATGCTCAGCGCAGCGACGAGCATGGCCTGCATCAGGTTCGTAAAGTGCAAAAAGGCCAGGAGGAAATCGGGCAGCCGCCAGGTCGTCACAGCGCCGTTGACAGCCAAGCCAAGCAACACTGGCAACAAGAGCAAATAGATCGTGATAAAGGCAAAGCCATACGTGGCCTGCGCCGCGTGAAGCGGGCCGCGACGAAACGCGCTGGAAACCAGCATCGCCGCCAGCCAGGCCAAGATCACGGCGATCAGCGTGAACTCGGCGATCTCGATGGTCAGGCCCGTCGCGCCGCTCGTCGGCACAGTGCTCAGCGAATAGACGTTGCCGGTGACGACGGCAAAGATAAAGTTGTAGACGAGGACGTAAAAGATCGCCGCGAAGAACAGCATCGCCACATCGCGACTGCGCTTCCAGATCAAAATGCCCGCGCCGGCCAAGGCGACGACAAGTGTGATGACGAGACGCAACAGATCCGCTCCGACTTGGCGGCCATGCTGAGCGGCGGCGATGCGCTCCTGGGCTGTTGCGCCAGCTTGTCGCGGCGCTCCAATCGCTTTTTCGTATGCCGAAGCGACCACATCCTGCTGCGTATTCCACGCGGCGTTGATTTGCGCCTGACGGTCGGCGCTCACGGCGAGCATTTGCGTGAGCGGCTTGCCTTCGCTCGATGCCGGGAGGTTCGTGCCGAGCAAGACGGCAATCGTTGGCGCAACGTCCACTTGTTGAATGTCGGGGTACTGGCCCGGCTTGATGCCCGCGCCCACCATGACGAACGGCTCAACCAGCACGATCGGGTCTTGGCCGCCGTGCCCGCCGCGATCAATGTGCCCGTGATCAGAGACGACGATCAGCGTGTCCCGGCTCCAGTCCAGCGCGCTGGCGATTTGCTTGATCTGCGTGTCAACGCGCGCGGCGGCGGCGTTCCAGCGCGGGTCGCGCGGGCCGCCCTCGTGGTGCCCCGCGTAATCTACCTGGTCGAGATGGATCAACACAAGCGGATACCCGCCGCCGGTCAGCCAGGGCATGGCCGCGTTGACCACGTCGCGGTCGGCGGCGTCGTCCTCGCCCGGAGTAAAGAACCCCGCGTCGCGTTGAGCGGGCGGGATGTACTTTTTCCACCAATCATACCCGGACACGGCGGTTTTGAGTCCCGCGCGCTTGGCCGCCGCGAAAATGTGATCTTGCGTCCACGGCCAGATTTCCTGTGTGTCCACATTGATCGGCGCTGCGTCGTTGATCTCGGGCCACGCGCCCGTGGCGAGGGTAGTCCAGGCGGGCTGCGAGAACGAAGGCGGCAGGCTGCGCGCCGCGGCCCCCGCGCCCTGGCGGCGCAACTGGTCGAGGAACGGCATCACGTCCGGCTTGCGCGAGGTGTCCTCGCGCAGTCCGTCCACAATCACCAGGGCGACGCGCGAGGTCCGCGGTTGGCCGAGCGGCGCGCCCGGCGCAGGCGGCGCGGCGTGCAGCGGCGAGCGATAGGCAAAGATGGAATCCATGATCGCGTTCACCCACGTGAACGAGCCATAGGCAATCAAGAGCAAGGCTATAACACTCAACACCATCCATCGCGCGCGGAACATGGTCGCCTCCTCGCCAGTCAAGTGCGTGCCATTATAGCACAGTCCGCGCCCCGCCGACGCAGCC
>CAYHAR010000178.1:0-1064 GCA_964354595.1 uncultured Anaerolineae bacterium
AAAGAGTACCTCGAATGAAGAGCAACCTGTAAGCTTGCGGGTTTGGGTAGCGTGTCCCTGATTGCACGCTGTCTGATCTCGGCCAATGAGGCTGAGGGGTCAGGCCGTTGTGTCGTCTCAGCCGAGGGCCGTCTGCCTTTCGCTTTTGTTTTCGCAGGTTTTCGCGTACAGGTTGCTTATGCTTACCGCTAATCGCCTCTCTAAATCCTTTGGCGTCGAGACTATCCTCGACGCCGTCACATTCAGCGTCAATCCTGGTGAACGAATTGGCCTGGTCGGCCCCAACGGATGCGGCAAGACGACGCTCCTACGCATTCTGGCCGGACAGGATCGGCCGGACTCGGGCGCAGTGCGGCTGACTCCGCCCGACCTGCGCGTTGGTTATCTGCCGCAAGGACTTCTGAACCTCGATGAAACGCTCGGCGATTTTCTCGCGCGCGCCCACGGCGGCATCCCAACCCTCACCTCCCAAGTTGAGCAGTTGGCTGAGGCGCTCGTTCACGCGCCGGCTCAGCTCGGCCTCCAACGTCAGTACGATGCCGCGTTGGCCCGACTCTCGGCAGCCTCTGCAAACACCGGGCGTGTGTCTGAGGTCATGTCTGCGCTTGGTCTTGGGACACTGGCTTTTACCACGCCGGTTGCTTTTCTGAGCGGCGGGCAAAAGACTCGCCTGGCGCTGGTTAGCGTCCTGCTGTCGGACCCGCAGCTTTTGCTTCTCGATGAGCCGACCAATCACCTCGACATTGGAATGCTCGAATGGCTTGAGCGTTGGCTGGTCGGGTTTCGCGGTGCAGCGCTAATTGTCTCACACGACCGCACGTTCCTCGACCGGACGGTCACGCGCATCCTCGATCTCGACCCGCTCACGCGCACCACTCGCGAGTATACTGGAAACTATACCGAGTATGTGGCGCAAAGACAAGCTGAACGCGAGCGGCAGTGGAGCCAGTGGCGCGATCAAGAGTATGAAATCCGGCGGATGAAGCAAGACATCGCTCGCACCAAAGAGCAAGCCTTGCGCGTGGAGCGCACCACCACACCGCGTCAACCGGGCGTGCGCCGGT
>CAYHAR010000178.1:1164-7480 GCA_964354595.1 uncultured Anaerolineae bacterium
GTCGGTTCTCTCTCGTTTGGCGAGCGCGCCCGGCTCTCTCTGGCGAGTCTGGTGGCGCGCGGCTGCAATTTCTTGCTGCTCGACGAGCCGATCAATCATCTCGACATCCCCTCGCGCGCTCGCTTCGAGCAAGCTCTGGCCGCGTTCGAGGGCACGGTTCTGGCCGTCGTCCACGACCGCTACTTTATCGAACGCTTTGCAGGCGAGATCTGGGAAATCGAGCGTGACGCGATCCGAAAAATCGTCAGGTAGCCGGGCCTTGCCCGGCTACCTGACGATTCGACTGCTCAGGGCAGCTTGTCCCACCAGAACGAACATTGGGCCCCGTAGCCGCGATCATAATATTCTACCTTGAGCGTATGCTTGCCCTGGCTCAAGGTAACGTCGGCGACGAACTGAACGCCAGAGTTGTCTTCCCACTCGTCAATCACCACACGCCCATCCACGTACACGCGGACGCCGTCGTCCACCAGAGCGTGAAAGCGATAGGTCCCCGCCGTAAAGTAAGCCGTTTGCGTCCAGCGAGCTGACCACAGGTCCTTGGAGATGTTCGTGCCGGGCGAGTTGTATCCCCAATCGAAATTGATGGCCGGTTCGAAGCGGGTAAACTCTGGGCCGCCGCCCAGGAACATGTTGTCAAAGTACTCGCCGACCCAAATTCCGCCCGAGGCGCAGTTATCGCACGACGAAGGCTCGCAATTCTCGCAGATCCATTCCCACCTCAGCTTCGCCACCGCGGCATCCGCCAGATGGAAATACTCTATCCGAATGTAGTGATACCCCGCGCCGAGCGACACATCGGCGGTATGCGAGGTGACATCCTGTTGCTGCCACTGGTCAATCTTGAGCACGTTGTCCACATACAGCCGCACGCCGTCCTGGGTGGTGGTGGTAAAGCGCCAGGTGCCTGCCCGGAGCCACATTGTGCGCGTCCAGCGAACGGAAAAGTTGGTCGTGGCGATCTTGGGGTGCGGCCTGCCCCGCCCCCAATCGAAATCGACAGCGGGATCGTACCGAACGACAAAAGGCGCGCCAGCAAGGCCATCGTTGTCAAAGTACTCGCCGCGCCACGTGCCCGCCGGGATAGGGGTCGGGTGATCCGGGAGTGAGCAGGGCGGGGAGCAATAAGCCGGGACGCGCAGGACCTGGCCGGCATAGATGTAATTCGGATTCCAGATGCCATTGGCCTGCATCAAGGTGTACATCGGGACGCCAAAGCGCAACGAGATACGGTAGAGATTGTCGCCTGGCTTGACCGTATAGTAGGTGTAACCGTAGGAGGTTACTGATTGTGGAGGCGTGCCCGCCGGGGTCGCTCCCGCCGCGCTCACGCAGACCAGCGCCAGCAACGCCGTAACGATAAGCGCGCGCAAAACTTGCTTGGATTTCATTCTACCCTCCTTCTGACTTGATGGTCGAGGGGGGCGAGCACACCCCAATCATACTACCTTACGCCGAACTGTCAAGCGCGCGGGGCGTTTTTGACAGTGCCACGCAACTATGGTAAGCTTTGGCCTGTTTGAGGGAAAAAGCATGCAGCGCCTTGGACGGGAAACCAAAATTCCGACTTTGCAGTTCGTGGCGACAAGCGACCTGGTCTTACACGAGCAGCACGACGCCAGCCGCACCGCGCCGCTTTCTGAGCGGCTCCAGAACGATGGCCTTCTCAAGAATCCGCCCGTCGTCGCGCCGATCCCCGGCAACGGGCGTTTCGTCGTGCTGGATGGCGCGAATCGCAGCACCGCCTTGGCGCGGCTCGGTATGCCGCACATCGTCGTCCAAATCGTGGACTATGAAGATCCTGACCTGGTCTTGGATTCGTGGCATCACCTGGTGGCCGAGATCCCGCCTGACGAGTTTGCCGCTGCGATCCAGAGCATTCCCAACATCACGCTCGACCCAACCGACTTGTTGAGCGCGCGCGCGGCGCTCGCTCGCCGCCACGCCTTGGCGTATCTCGTCTGCCCGAATGGCGACGTGTTGATCGTTGGCGGAGAAGGCGACCTGCACGGCCGGGCGGCGCTGCTCAATTCTCTCGTGGACGTCTATCGCTACCGCAGCCGCATCTATCGCGTCAGCACGGACCAGCTCGATTATCTCAAACCGTACTATCGGAATGTCATCGCGCTGGTTGTGTTTCCGCGCTACGTGCCCGCCGAGATTATCGAGCTGGCCCGCAGCGGAGCCAAGCTGCCCGCCGGCATCACTCGCCACATCATCCCGCGCCGCGCGCTTCGCCTCAATGTCCCGCTGACCAAGCTGGTCGAGAACAAGACGCTAGCTGAAAAGAACGATTGGCTCCAGGCCTGGCTGCGGAAAAAGCTGGCCGATAAAGAGATACGCTTTTACGAGGAATCCACCTGGCTGTTTGACGAATAGCAAGGCGCAGGTCCAACGCGCAAACTACACGGCAACATGCGCCCCGCGCTTGCGACGGGTTTCATTTGCCCGCCTCTAACCACAGGTGTATAATCAGCTTTGGAGCCGAGTGTGCCCGAGTTGATGTTCTTTGAGGACGAGAAAGAAACGCTTCGCCCCCCTCGCCAAGTCGAAATCACAGAGGCGCACGTGCGCCCGCTGCCCGACGGACGGCGGATCGTCGTCCAGGTCACTTTGACGCCGTTTGTTGAACCTCCCAGTTTTGATGTGACGATCTTGCGGCCTGATGGCGCAGTGGAACGCACGCTATCCGTGATCGGCGCGACGAAGCGAACCAACGCCGTGACGATGCACCTGAGCCAGCCTGGCCACGCCGACGAGTACACTGCGCGCGTGGAACTGCTCCACGAGGGCGCCGTGCTCCAGGCGCGCGAGGTGCATTTTGCGGCGCCCGGGGAAGCGGCAACTGCGGATGGGACGCTGAATTCAACATTGTAGCGGAGAGGATCAAGATGACTACGGAAGGTAGTTGGACTGGCAAGACAATCGGCAAATATCGTCTGGTCGAGCCGTTGGGACGCGGCGGCATGGCGGAGGTCTACAAAGCCTATCAGCCCGGCCTCGACCGCCACGTCGCGATCAAGCTGATGCACTCTTTCCTGTCCGAGGACAAGGACTTTTTGGCTCGCTTCCAACGCGAGGCCAGGCTTGTCGCCGGTATGCGCCACCCGAACATTGTCCAGGTTCACGACTTTGACATCGAAGGCGGCGTGTCCTATATGGTGATGGAGTTTATTGACGGCGAGACGCTCAAGGGCCGCCTGCAAAATCTGGAGGAAAAGAGCCAGTGGATTTCGATTGACGAAGCAGTACGAATCATCCTTTCCGTCGGCTCGGCGCTAAAGTACGCGCACCGGTTGGGCATGGTCCACCGCGACGTCAAGCCAGCCAACGTGATGATTGACAAGCAGGGCAGCGTCATCTTGACAGACTTTGGCATCGCCAAGATTTTTGCCGGAGCAGCCGGCACGCAGCTCACCGCCTCCGGCGCGATGGTCGGCACGCCTTCGTACATGTCCCCGGAGCAAGCCCTGGGCCAGCCCGGCGACGAGCGCAGTGACATTTACTCGCTGGGCGTGATGCTCTACCAGCTCGTCACCGCCCGGCTGCCGTTCGAAGCCGACACTCCTCTGGCGGTGGTGCTCAAGCACGTCAACGAGCCGCCGCCCCCGCCGCGCCAAGTGAACCCCGAAGTGCCCGAAATCATTGAGCGCATCATCATCAAATCAATCGCCAAAAACCCTGACGAGCGTTATCAGCACGTTGGCGATATGCTCAACGACCTCAAGCGCGCGCTCGGCATGACGCTCGACGAGACGCCCACCGATACGATGCGAGGGCGCGCATTGCCGGCCGGCGCAACGGCCGCCGGCACGGGCGCCATCACGCCATATCCGACGGCCGCGCGCGCTGCAAGACCTTCAGGTCCGACCGTGGTCGCGTCGCAAGCGGGCGCAGCGGCTATGCCCGCGCGCCGGCACGGGCCATCGGGATTGGCCATCGCGCTGGGCGTGATGGCCGTGCTGTTCATTATCGCGGTTGGCATAGCCATCGCCGCCATAGCTGGGCAAGCTGGTGGCCCTCGCGCCAAGGGCGCCACGGCGACGGTGTTGGCCCAAGTGCCTCCCAGCCTGACGCCGACGGCTCCGCCTCAGGCCACTCCAACGCCGTCCAGTTTCGCCGGGACGGTAAAGCTCAACAATGCCGAATTGCGCTCGTCACCCAGCGAAGCGGGGTCACTCGTCGGCTTGCTGCCCGTAGACGCCAAGCTGACCGTGCGCGCGCGGAACGCCGATAACACCTGGCTCAAAGTCGAGACAGCCGATGGCGCAGCCGGGTGGGTGCTGGCTAAAGCCATTGACCTGGGCAGCGCTGCCATCGCGGCGATCCCGCAAGCAGTGTTGTTGGGAGTGCCAACTCCGACGCCCGATGTGGCCGCGACAGCCGCCGCGTGCAAGCCCGAGGCGCAAGTGACGGATGTGACCGTGCCAGATGGCTCGCAGTTCAAGCCGGGCGATGCGTTTGTCAAGACGTGGCGCTTTTTGAGTTCGGGCAACTGTCCGTGGGAAAAGGGCGCGACATTGGTCTTTCAGAGTGGAGACAAGCTGGGCGCTCCGGATAGCGCCCCGGTAGATGCGGTGGATGTGGGCAAGCCGGTGGAAGTGAGCCTGAACATGAAAGCGCCGCAAGCGCCGGGCGCCTACACGAGCAAATGGGCGTTCCAGCGGCCCTCCGGTCAGGTCATCACGACGACCGACGTGAGCATTGTCGTGCCCAGCCCCACGCCGACCAAGGGCGCGCCGCCAACCTCGCAACCAGTCGCGGGCGCGACGCCGACCAAGAGCGCCGGAGGCGGTATTCCTGCTGTCGGGTCGGGCGAGTTTAATGCCGATGAAAGCGCTAGTGGTCCCTATAATTGCGTGCGTGTCTTGGAGAACGATTGGGTCGGTGATTTTTACATCGGCGTGTACGGCGGGCCGGGCAACTATACGATCAGCGATCCTCAGAATTGCCGCTGGGACATGGGCCAGCTCAAGTTTGTTTGCCGCTACGGCTCGCGGTTCGATGGCGGCGTCAATCAAGTCGTCAAAGTCAGTTGTCCCGGCTGCAAGGTAATCTCCGTGGGCGTCTCCGGGCGCACAGGGACCAGCGGCCAAGAGTGGTGTGGCGCTAAATGAGGTGGGATTGCCGGGCCAGCCATCTTGCCTGAGGCTACAAACACCTTCTACACACAAGCCCTATTGAGTCAAGCCGTGAGCGGCGCTCCAACGCAGCTCGCGGCGTTCTTATCAGAGCGCCAGTCGTCTAGCCAGATAGTCTTATCGCCGGACTAGACGGCTATAAAACTATCTGACTACCGGACTAGATGAAACCCTGGCAAGTGCTTTATTCTCGTGTGCTGGTAGATCGCCGGCCCTGGCTACGGTTGATCGAGCAGAACGTGCAACTGGCGAACGGCCACGTCATCGAAGGGTACCTGCTTGCGGAAACACGCGAGTATGCGATGACGTTTGCGCTGACGGACGAGGGCCGCGCGCCGCTCGTGCGACAGTACAAGCATGGAGTGAACGGACCATCTTACGATTTGCCCGCCGGGTACCTTGACGCGGGCGAAGAGCCGTTGGCCTGCGCGCAGCGCGAACTGCTCGAAGAAACCGGCTATGTGGCCGACGAATGGCGACATCTCACCAGCGCCGTGCTGGACACGAACCGCGGCAACGCTTGCGCGCACCTGTTCCTCGCGCGCGGCGCGCATCAAGTGGCCGCGCCTCGCCTGGACGACACCGAAGACCTGGTGACGCAATTCCTTGCGCCGGCCGAGATTGTGGCAATGGTGCACTCTGGCGAGATTAACAGCATCGCTTCGGTGACGTGCGTGATGCTGGCGCAGGATGCGCTCAACGAGGAGGGTCATCATGCCCAACCGTAAAGTGATGGACGCTGCCGCCGAACGCCGTCGCCGGGGACATCATCAGGCCGTGCGCGATGCTTACGCACGCCGCCACAAGGCCGAGGTGTCCGCTCTGATCCGGCAGCTCGGCGGGCCGACTCGGGCCGCGCACGACCGCGCGTTCCGGCTGCTGGCTGACATGGCGGATGCCGTGACCGATGAGCTGCTGGAGGCTTTGGCCGATCCCACGCTCGACCCCATCGCTTCCGATGAAATCGTATCGCTGTTAGGCACGACGGGCGATCCGCGTGCCATCGAGCCGGTTTGGGCGTTCTTCCAGGCTCAGCGGAACGACCCCGAGCGTGCCTCGACGGCGGCGATCTGCCTGGCCGGGCTGGGCGATGATCGCGTGCTGCCTTATCTGCGCGAATCGCTGCGGACGGGCGATCCCGACAGCGTCTCGAACGCCGCCGCCGCGATGATCAT
>CAYHAR010000179.1:0-2035 GCA_964354595.1 uncultured Anaerolineae bacterium
CATTCGCCGAGAACCATCCGCAGGTGAGCCGTGCGGTTGAGGTATTCACACAAGGAGGCCCTTGAAAGATGAGGACGAATTATCGCATCAATTCGGGGACACGCTTTAAAGTGTTCTCGCAAGATCAGTTGGAGGAGCTATTTGTCAGCGCGCTCCATCTGCTAGAGCACACCGGCCTGGATGTCCAGCACGCGGAAGGACGCGACGTGCTCAAAAAGGCTGGCGCTTTTGTAGAGGGCGCGCGAGTGCGCTTGCCATCCTATTTGGTCAAGCGCGCGCTGCAAACGGCTCCCCGCAGTTTTACGCTGTTCGCCCGCGACGGGAACCTAAAGCACGACGTTCACATCGGGCCTGGCCGGGCGCATTTTGGCTCTGGGCTGGGCGGCCCCAGCTTTGTGGATGTGGAGACCGAGGAGCGGCGGCCCTATGTAAAGGCCGACGCGCCGCTGGTGGCCAAGATCGCCGACGCGCTGCCCAACATTGACTTTGTCGAGTCGGCGGGCATGGCTGGCGATGCGCGCCGCGGTTTGAGCGCGGTCTATGAATTCGTCGGACTGTTTGCCAATACGAGCAAGCCTATCGTGGCCCGCTCGCGCGATTCCGACGACCTGGCCGAGATTCACAAAATCGCTATCGCCGAGGCGGGCGGACAGGCGGCTTTTGAAAAGCGCCCCAACTATGCCTACTGTTGCGAGCCGTCGTCGCCGCTGGTCGGCGATTCGGGCGCGCTGAATAAGCTCGTCTTTGCGGCCCGCCATCGAATCCCGCTGGTGTTTGCTGCGTGTCTCGTCGCCGGCAAGACCGCGCCGATGACGGCGGCGGGGGCGATTACGCAGGCGGCTGCCGAAGCGTGGCTGGGGTTGGTTCTGGCGCAGACGATTCAACCCGGTTTGCCTTTTGTCATGGGCGGCGTGCTTTCGGTGGCAGATGCCGGCTTGAATCTTGCTTACGGCGCGCCGGAGCTGGCGCTGATGATGGCGGGCCTCACCGAGCTGGCGCACTATGCGGGCCTGCCGATGTGGCAGACCGGCGGCGGCACCGATTCCAAATGCCTGGACGAGCAGGCGGCCATCGAGGGCGCGCTCTCGGCGTTCTTTTCCGCGCTTTCCACGGGCGACCTCTGCCATGCGGTCGGCTACACTGAAAGCGGCGCGACCGGCTCGGTGTTCCAGTTAGTGATGATGGACGAGGCCATCGGCTACTCGCGGCGCATCACGCGCGGCATCGAGGTCAACGAGGACACGCTGGCGGTCGAGGTGATCCATCACGTCGGCCCGAACGGCCACTATTTGCGCGAGCCGCAGACGCGGCGTCTGTTCAAGAGCGAGTTCTGGTTCCCCAACTTGTGCGACCGGCGCAACTTTGAGGAATGGGACACGCTGGGCCGGACGACGATGCGCGAGCGGGCCATCGCCCGGGGGCAGGATATTCTTGCCCGCCACCAGCCGTCGCCCATCAAGCCGGCGACGCAAAAGGTGATTGACAAGGTTCTGGCCAAGGTGGAAAAGCCGGCTCGCAAGACTGCCAAGCGCGCCCGCAAAGCGCGAGCACACTAGGAGAAAGACATCATGAGTGCGATTTACGAACAATTGGCCATGGTCGTCCTGGAAGGCGATAAGGACCGGGTCGTCGAGCTGGTGAACAAGGGGTTGAGCGAAGGGCTGGCCGCCAAAGACATTCTCGATAATGGCATGGTCGTGGGAATGAACGAGGTCGGCGCGCGCTTCAAGCGCGGCGAGATGTTTGTGCCCGAGGTGCTAATGTCGGCGGATGCCATGCAAGGCGGGCTGGTGGTGTTGCGTCCCCAGTTGGTCGCCAGCGGCGCCAAGCTGATCGGCAAGATTGTGATCGGCACGGTCAAAGGCGACCTGCACGACATCGGCAAGAACCTGGTGGGGATGCTGTGCGAGGGCGCCGGCTTTGAGGTGATTGACCTGGGGTTCAACGTGGACCCGGACAAGTTTATCGCCGCCATCAAGACTCACCAGCCGAACATTGTCGGCATGTCGGCGCTGCTGACGACGACGATGCGCGC
>CAYHAR010000179.1:2135-7475 GCA_964354595.1 uncultured Anaerolineae bacterium
CAAGACCTGTTGCAGCCGCGAAGCGTGTTGCCGCCAGACCTGGCCTGGCAAGTGACGTTTATGGACTATGGTCTTCATCGCGTGCCGAGCAAGCTGACGTGGACGGTTCAAGACGCCATCAACGCGGTGGAGGAGCCTAGCCTGATCGTCTTGGGCTATGGGCTGTGCGGCAACGGGCTGAACGGCGTCCAGGCAGGCAATCACACTCTGCTCGTGCCGCGCGCGGACGACTGCATCGCCCTGCTGCTCGGCTCGGTCAAGGCTTATCTGCGCGAGTTTAACGCCGCGCCCGGCACGTATTGGCTGAGCAAGGGCTGGCTCGAATCGGGCAGCCATCCGCTCAAGGAATATCAGGAATACTCGGCCAAGTACGGCCCGGATAAAGCCATGTGGCTGATGGATCAGCAATATCGGAATTACAGGCGGCTGGTGCTGGTGGCGCATAGCCAGGAGGACTTGGACCAGTACCGCCCGCTGGCTTTAGAGGTCGCTCGTTTTTGCGAGCGGTGGAACATGCGGTACGAAGAGATCCTCGGCTCCGATAACTATGTGCGGCGGCTCGTCGAGATCGCGGGCGACCTGAGCAAGGCCGATGGCGAGTTTTTGATCGTTCCGCCCGGCGGCGTAATCCAACAGGCGCAGTTCATACGCTAAGATCTGTTCGTAGTAGCGGCTTTAGCCGCTCTTATAAAGTCGTGACTACGAGTCCTAACAGGAGAGAAAACCATGCAGGTCAGAAAGACCAATTATCAGGTGAATGCCACCCCAAGGCTGCAGGTGTTGAGCCAGGATCAGGTCGAGGCCATCTACTATTCGGCCTTGCGGGTGTTGGCCGAGACCGGCGTCCGGGTGTACGACCAGGAAGGCGTGGAGGTGGCCCACTCGGGCGGCGCGAACGTGCAAGATACGACCGAGGACAGCAGCCTCGTCAAAATCCCATCGTGGATGGTGGACCGGGCGCGCGCGACGCTGCCCAAGAAAGTGGACCTTGTCGGCCCGGATCGCAAGTACCGGATGGAACTGTACAAGAATCAGATTTATTTCGGCACCGGGTCCGACACGCCTTTCACGCTCGATCCAGACACGGGCGAGCGGCGACGCTCGCAATACAAAGACGTGCGGAACGCGGCGCGGATTGCCGAGGCCATGCCCAACCTTGACTTTTTCATGTCGTTGGGCATCACCCAGGATACCGCCGTGGGCACCTATGACCGCTGGCAGTATCTGGCGATGCTCGAAGGCACCAACAAGCCCGTCAACGTCACGGCGGTGGATTTGGAAGGCGTGCGCGACCAGCTCGAGATGGCCTACATCCGGCTGGGCGGCAAGGACGAGTGGAAAAAAGGCCCGTGCTTTTCGCTCTACATCGAGCCGGTGTCGCCGCTCAGCCACTCGAAGGAAGTGGTGCAAAAACTGCTGTTTGCCTCCGATAACGACATCCCGTTCGTCTACACGCCTTGCCCGATGGCGGGCGGCACCGCGCCGACGCCGCTGGCGGGTCTGCTCGTCCAGGCGTTGACCGAAAGCCTGTTCGGCATCGTGGTCAGCCAGTTGCGCAAGCCGGGCGCGCAGGTGATCATTGGCGGCCTGCTTTCCAACATGGACATGGCGACGACCATCATGGCCTACGGCTCGCCCGAGATGGCGCTGCTCAGCGCGGGCTACACCGACATAACCAAGTGGCTCGAGGTGCCGATGTACGAGACGGCCGGCTGCAGCGACGCCAAGCTCTTTGACGAGCAAGCCGCCATGGAGGCGACCATCAACATTGCCACAGCCGCGCTCGTCGGCGGCAACATGATCCACGACGTGGGCTATATCGAATCAGGTCTAACCAGCTCGCTGGAAATGATCGTCGCCTCGGACGAGATCATTGACATGGTCAAGCACATTCTGCGCGGGATTCCCGTGTTCGATGACACCGTCCCACTCAATTTGATGGATACCGTCGGCCCCGGCGGCAGCTTTTGGGACACGGATCACACGCGCAGCCACAAGAGCGAGATCTGGCAGCCCAAGTTGCTGGATCGCTTGAGCCGCGCAGGATGGGAAAAGGCCGGCAAGAAGCGCCATGGCGAGCGCGTCCACGAGCGCGTGGTCGAGGTGCTCAAGACGCAAGAGCCGCTGTTTGACGCAAAGATGCACGAGGAGCTGCGGCGCGTGTGCGAGCTGGCCGACGCCCGCCACAAGGACGAAGAGCTAGACGTCAAGATGTTCACATAGAACCGTAGGGGCGAGGCATGCCTCGCCCCTACAAGAGGCCACACATTGGACAGCCCTCCTCGCAGCCTGGTGCTGGGCATTGACACCGGCGGCACGTACACCGACGGCGTCCTGCTGGAATACCACTCGCGCCAGGTGCTCGCCTCTCACAAAAGCCTGACCACCAAACGCGATCTCTCCATCGGGATCGAAAAGGTGATCGAGGGCATTCACATCGAGGACCCGTCGGAAATCAAGCTGGTCTCGATCTCGACCACGCTGGCGACCAACGCGATTGCCGAAGGCAAAGGCAAGCGGGTGGCGCTGCTCCTCATCGGCTACGATCCCGAACTCGTCACGTCGTTCAAGATGCAAGGCCGGTTTGCCACTCCGTATTTCTACTACTTTCGCGGGGGACACAATCTGTACGGCCAGGAGAAAGAGGAACTCGACTTGGCGGGCCTCCTGGCCAAGGTCGGCGAGATCAAGGGGCAGGTGGATGCCATCGCGGTTTCCAGCTACTTTAGCCCGCTCAACCCGGAGCACGAGAACCGCGTCTACCAGGCCGTGTCCGGCGTGTGCGATCTGCCCATCGTGCTGGGGCACCAGCTTTCGACCAAGCTCGGCTCGGTGGAGCGGGCCACGACGGCGGCGCTGAACGCGTCGCTGTTGGCGGTGCTGCAAGATTTCGTCATCGCCGTGCGCCGGGCGATGGAGCGCCGGCGGATTGACGCGCCGCTGATGGTTGTGCGGGGTGATGGCACGCTGATGAGCGACGAGTTTGCCGCTCGCACGCCGGTCGAGACGATTCACTCTGGCCCGGCGGCGAGCGCCATCGGCGGTCGTTTCCTCTCGCGCCTGGACGAAGCGCTGGTCGTGGACATTGGCGGCACGACGACCGACATTGCGTTGATCCAGGCTGGCCAAGTGACCGTCAACGAAGAGGGCGCGACCGTCGGTGATTACAAGACCTCCGTCAAGGCCGCCAACCTGCTTTCGATTGCGCTGGGCGGCGACAGCCACATCACCTACAACCGCGAGAAAAAGATCGCCATCGGGCCGGAGCGGGTGGCGCCGCTGGCGTACCTGGCCTCGCAATATCCCCAGGTTCAGGCGCAGCTCAAGAGCCTGGCCCGGCGTACCTGGTCGCAGGCAGCACCCGAGTGGCTGGAATACTGGTATCTCTTGCGCGAGCCGCAAGAGGATGGTCTGCTGCGAAGCAAAACGCCGCAGGAGCGGGCGCTGGTCGAGTTTTTGCGCGGCGGCCCGCAGCCGGTGCCGGAAATCCTCAAGCATCTGGAGGTGCTGCATCCTGTCCAGGTCAATGCAGTCGAGTTGCTGCGCCAGGAAATCATCGGCAAAGCGGGGCTGACGCCGACCGACCTGCTGCACATCGAGGGACAGTATGCGCCGTGGGATGTCGAGTCAGCCCGTCAGGCGATGGATGTCTTTTGCCGCTTCCAGTTCCTCGATCCGAATGACGCTCGCCGGCAAGTCTGGGCGCAGATGACGAAAGAGCTGGTTTGCGCCATCATCACTTTTCTCAGCGGCAAAAGATTACGCTCCTCTGCCCTGGCCGACGACGATCTGGGGAGCTGGTTCTTTAACAACAGCCTGTACTCGACGCATCCTCAGCTCGAGACCCGCTTTCGGCTGCGCCAGCCCATCGTCGGCATTGGAGCGCCCGCCGGCATCTTTTTGCCCAAGGTGGCCGAGTTGCTGCACACTGACTTGATCTTGCCCGAGCATTACGAGGTGGCAAACGCGGTGGGCGCGGTCGCGGGCAGCGTGATGGTGACGGAAGAGATACTCGTCTATCCCCGCCTGTCCAGTTCCGGCCTGGAGGTGATGGGCTATTATGCCCAAACCAGCGAGGATCGTCAAGAGTTTGAGGAGATGGATCAGGCGATAGCTTGCGCGCGCGCCCTCTGCCGCGAGCGGGCATTGGGCGCGGCGATCCGCTCCGGCGCGGATAATCCGCGAGTGATCGTCGAAGAGGTGACCGACGGCCTGGACGCTTGCCGGATTCGGGCCAAAGCATTCGGCAATCCCCGTCTGGGGCGGTAAACGATACAACGACTCTGCTGCAAAAAGCCTTTTTCACCGCAAAGACGCGAAGGGCGCAAAGAAGTAACCGTCCAATCTGTCATTCCGCCTAGCGTGCCCCCGCCGTGAAACGGCCTTTCGGCAGGGCGTGAGCGACCGAAGGAGAAGAATCTCTGCCATGCAGGGTAGAGCCCCTTCGCTCAGGGTGACAAGCAGGACTGAATACTTGCGCGAAGAATTTCAATTTGAAGCTTGGCGTTCTTGGCGTCGCTTGCCCCCGCACTCTTACGGGGGTCGCGGTTCAAATCCGAGTTCTTTGAATAGCGCTATACAACAGGTGCGGAGGTGGTTCATGGAATTGGAACGAGTTGACACCCAGCGCGCATACGAGCTGATCCGGCACAAGATCACTACGCTGGAATTGCCGCCCGGAGCGCCCATCAACGAACAACAGTTGGCAAAAGAGCTTGGGCTGGGCATGGCGCCCGTGCGCGAGGCGCTCAAGCTGCTGGCTCACGACGACCTGGTAGTCATCACGCCGCGCCACGGCCTGTACGTCGCGGAGGTTAATCTGGCCGACCTCCAACAGCTTGGCGAGATGCGCCTTGTCTTGGAAACGCAGAGCGCCCGGTTGGCGGCACAGCGCGCCTCGGCGGACGAGCTGGCGGTGCTGGAAGCTTTGCGCCAGGAGCAGGCCGCTACTCCGGTGAAAGACAGACGGCGACTGTTCGACCTCGACCGCAAGTTCCACCAGGCGATCGCACGCGCCGCGCATAACCACTACCTGGCCCGCACGCTGGATCACCTTTTCGGCCTCACGCAGCGCCTGTGGTATCTGCAATTGCCGCACCTGGACCTTTTGCCCTCGGCGGTTGAAAAGCATGTGGAGCTGGTCGCTGCCATCAAGGCCCGGGATGGCGAGCGCGCGGCCAGCCTGATGCACGACCACGTGCAGCAATTCTACGATCACGTGATGGAGACGTTGCAGCCGAAGGGGCAATAGCTCGAACCTGTTCGGACTCGAGGAGACAGGCGCGATGCAAGGCTTTGACACATGAGAGTAGCGTTGTTGGGCGATGTCCACGCCAACCT
>CAYHAR010000180.1:0-7474 GCA_964354595.1 uncultured Anaerolineae bacterium
GGGCCGCCCCGACCGAGTGCGTGATTCTGTCAAGTCGGGTTGAGAGGCACGACTTGGCAACCCTGCCCCGACTGGCAAAAACGTTGACAGCGAGCGGGAACATGGTATAATAATCGCAGTCTTCAGGTATAGTGGTGTATGAGAAAAAAGTGGGCAACCCCCACTTTTCTTTTTGATAGGGCCTGAAGCAAATAGAGGAGCAGTCAGACGGATGAAGAGCGAGTTCCTTCTGGCCTTTAATCAAATCTGCAGCGAGCGCAACCTTTCCAAAGAAGTCGTCCTGGAAGCGCTCCAGACGGCGCTGGTGTCCGCGTATCGGCGCAACATTAACGCCAGCTCGGCGCAAAACGTTGTCGCCGAGATAGACGCCAATACCGGCGCGGCCAAAATCTTTGTCGAAAAAGAAATCGTCGAGGTGGAGCAAGACGAGCGCACCGAGGTCAGCCTGGAGCGGGCACAAATAATTGTGCCCGGCAGCAAGCTGGGCGACATGGTGATGATCGAGTCCACCCCGGAGGACTTTGGACGGATTGCCGCGCAGACAGCCAAGCAGGTCATCCTGCAACGCATCCGCGAGGCCGAACGCGACGCGCTGTATAGCAACTTTTCAGAGCGCGAAGGCGAGATCATTAACGGCACCGTGCAGAGCGTCGCTGCCCAGGGCGTCACGCTCAACCTGGGCCGTACCGAGGCGCTACTGCCCAAGAATCAACAGGTGCCAGGCGAGCGCTACTCGGTTCACCAGCGCCTGCGCGCTTACGTGCTAGAGGTCCGCAAGACCTCGCGCGGGCCGCAGATCATTGTCAGCCGCAACCACAAGAACATGCTGCGCCGCCTGCTGGAATTGGAAGTGCCCGAGATTTACAACGGCACGGTCGAGATCAAGTCCATCGCGCGCGAAGCCGGCGCGCGAAGCAAGATCGCCGTCGCCGCCAAGCAGGCCGGCGTGGACCCGGTCGGCTCGTGCGTGGGCATGAAGGGCGTCCGCATCCAGTCCATCGTCAACGAGCTGGGCGGCGAAAAGATTGACGTGATCGAATGGAATCCTGACGTGTCCCTCTACATCCAAAAGGCGCTCAGCCCAGCGCGCGTGCTCACCGTCCATCCCGACGAGGATCCGGCGGAGGGCAAGACGGCGCTCGTCATCGTGCCCGACGATCAGTTATCACTGGCGATTGGCCGTCAGGGGCAGAACGCGCGGCTGGCCGCCAAGCTCACCGGCTGGCGGATTGACATCAAGAGCGCGATAGAAGCGGCCACGGAAGCGGTCCGCCGCGCCAAAGAGCCGGAACTGGCCGCGCGGCTGCCGGAGGCTGTGCACACCGTCCTGCCAACAGCAGAAGCCGCCCTTCAACGGCACGCCGAACAGTCGCTACCCTGGAACAGCGAAGAGATGCAAGTCTTGCGCCAGGTGATTGACGGCATTCAAAAGCTGCTGCTGGCTGACCGCGTAGCGAGCCGCGCAGCCGCGCGTGCGGCTGCCGAAGCCGCACGCGCGCCCAAGCTGGCCGCGCCGGCCGAGCGCACAGTAGATGTGCAGGCGATGCTGGCGCGCATCCCGCCGGCCGCATTTGAAACGCACCTGGCCGACCTGGGCCTCAGCACGCGCGTGTTCTCGCACCTGGAAAAAGCCGGATTGGTGACCATCGGAGAGGTGATGCGGCGATTGGCCGAGGGTGACGAGGCGATGCTTTCGGTGGAAGGCATCGGCCCCAAGGCGCTGGCCGAAATCAAGACACAGATTGATACCAAGGGGCTAGGCTTTGTGCCAGAGGCTGCGCCGGCCCAACTTGAAGTCGTTGCGCCGGTCGAGGCCGTTGCGCCCGCCGCTGAGGTGACACCGCCGTCTGAAATGGCAGCGCCAGCGGAAGCGGTCACGCCGCCGGCCGCCGAAGTGACCACGCTGGTCGAAGCGCCTGCGGCTGTTGCCGAGGCGACGCCGCCGGCTGAAGGAGTTGCACCGATCGTTCCCGTGCCAGCCCAACTCATCGAAGAAGCTTTGGCCGAGGAAGAAGAGAGCGAGGGAGAAGGCGGCAAGGGCAAGAAGAAAAAGAAGGCGCGGACGCTGGTCTTTGACGAACGAGTAGGCGCGGTGGTCGCCCAACGCCAGCACAAGCCGGGCCGCCAGCGCGAAACTTGGGAGCCGGAAGAGTAGATCGCAGAGTGACACACACAAGCAACCCGCGACCACACAAACACATCCCACAGCGGACGTGCGTGGGCTGCGGTCAAGTGCAAGGCAAGCGCGAGATGGCGCGCGTGGTGCGCACGCCGCAGGGCCGGGTGCAAGTGGACCCGACCGGCAAGCGCAACGGACGCGGGGCCTATGTCCACCAGACCCGTTCGTGCTGGGATGCGGCTCTGGCCGGCCGACTGGCTCATGCGCTCAAGGCGACATTGTCGGAGCCGGACCGCCAGGCGCTTGAGGCATTTGCAGCCTCTTTACCGATTGAAGAAATTATCTAGACCTTTCAGGTCTCGACCTGGAAGGTCTGAACTGAAAGAGGGGGCTTATGGCTTCAAATGGAAAAAAGGTTGAAGTCCCCAGCTCGTTGACAGTGCGAGAATTGGCGACGTTGATGGGCGTCAGCCCGATTGACGTTATCAAAGAGCTGATGAACAATGGGATCATGGCCAACATCAATCAGATGGTTGACTATGAGACCGCTGCGATTGTCGTGCAAGGAATGGGCTTTGAAGCCCAGGAAGCCCAGTCCGCCGAGCCGGAAATTGCCCCAGAGCAAGGCCCGGCCACGCTCTGGCAGCGACTCTACGCGGACGAAGACGTTGCCAAGCTCAAGCCACGGCCCCCGGTCGTCACCGTGATGGGCCACGTAGACCACGGCAAAACCTCGCTGCTCGACGCTATCCGCCACAGCGACGTGGCCGGCGGCGAAGCGGGCGGCATCACTCAGCACATCGGCGCGTACCGGATAGAGCACAACGGACGCAAGATCACCTTCCTCGATACGCCCGGCCACGAAGCGTTCACGGCGATGCGCGCGCGCGGCGCGCAGGCCACTGACCTGGCCGTGTTGGTGGTGGCCGCCGACGATGGCGTGATGCCGCAAACGCTAGAGGCCATGGCCCACGCCAAAGCCGCGTGTGTCCCCATCATCGTCGCGCTCAACAAGATTGACAAGCCCAACGCCAACCCCGAGCGAGTCAAAAAAGAGCTGGCCGATAACGGCCTGGTGATTGACGAGTACGGCGGCGACGTGCTGTGCGTCCCCGTTTCGGCCAAGAAAAAACAAAACATTGACGACCTGTTGGAAGCAATCCTGCTCGTGGCCGATAGCATCCAGATCAAAGCCAATCCCGACCGACACGCCGTCGGCACGGTGATCGAAAGCAAGATGGACAAGTCGCGCGGCTCGATGGCGACGCTGCTCGTCCAGAACGGCACGCTGGAGGTGGGCGACCCGATGGTGGTCGGCGCCTCCTACGGGCGCATCCGCGCCATGTTCGATGAGCACGGCCGTCCGGTGCAAAGGGCCGGCCCCTCCGTTCCCGTCGAAGTGTTGGGGTTGACGAGCGTACCCAGCGCGGGCGAGGTGTTCGAGGTCGTCAAGAACGAAAAGATTGCCAAGACGATGGCCGCCGAGCGCGCGGGCCAGGCGCGAGAAGCGGCTACCGTGGGGCCTGTCCGCCCCTTGACGCTTTCGGACGTGTACGCGCAGATTCAAGCCGGCAAGGTCAAAGAGTTGGCGCTCATCATCAAAGCCGATGGTCAAGGCTCCATCGAGCCGATCGTCAATTCGCTGAAAAAACTCGGCGGCGAGAATGTCAAAGTCAATATCCTGCACGCGGGCACCGGCAACATTAGCGAAAACGACGTGATGCTGGCCATCGCCTCGCACGGTATCGTCATCGGCTTTAGCGTGCAGGTGGACGCAGCGGCGCGCAAGGGGGCCGACGCAGGCGGCGTGGATGTGCGCCAGTACGACATCATCTACAAGCTCGTCGAAGACGTGGACAAGGCGCTCAAGGGCTTGCTCGAGCCGGTGTACGCCGACAAAGTCATCGGCCACGCCGAAGTCCGCCAAGTCTTCAAGATCAGAGGCATAGGCTCTGTTGCCGGCTGCATCGTGCGCGACGGCGTGGCGCAGCGCGACGCCAAAGCGCGCGTCCTGCGCGGCGAAGAAATCGTGTTCGACGGCAGCCTGCACTCTCTCAAGCGCTTCCAGGAAGACGCCAAAGAAGTCAAGCTCGGCTTTGAATGTGGCGTGGCCCTCGAAGGGTTCGCCCAATACAAAGAGGGCGACGTCGTCGAGTTCTACGTCAAGGAACGGGTGAGTTAGTTCGGTCGTCGGATCGTGCGGTAGTTGGTGAGCGCCCACCATTCGCGATCCGCCACAAGCCACCCGCTATCAGCCATTAGCTATCCGCTATCGCGAAATGCCTACCCGCCGTCAACAACGCGTCGCCGACCGAGTGCGCGAAGAGCTAGCCGATTTGTTGGAAAGGCGCACCGAAGACCCTCGCCTGCACGGGCTGACCATCACCAGCGTGGAGGTCAGCGCGGACTTGCGCCAGGCGCTCGTGTACGTCAGCTCGCTATCTGGCGTCGAGGGCAGCCGCGAGGCGCTGGCCGGATTGGAGCACGCCAAAGGTTTTTTCCGACACGAGCTGGCGGCAAGGCTCGGCCTGCGCCTCGTGCCGGACCTGATTTTTCGATGGGACGCCTCGCTAGAGACCGGCGAGCGCATCTCGCACCTCCTAGACGAACTAGCCAAGGGCGATGACACCTGAATCGCTTTTCCGCAGCGCCAACCGGATCCTGTTGATTACCCACATTGCCCCCGATGGTGACGCCATCGGGGGTCTGTTGGGTCTGGGCAAGGCGCTGCGCGCTGCCGGCAAGCAAGTGACTCTCTCGTGCTCCGATCCGGCGCCTCTACGTTTTGCTTATCTCCCCGGCTGCGCGGATATTGTGAGGCAAGTCACTGGCCCGTTCGATTTGATTGCGAGCCTGGATTGCAGCGACCTGCGGCGCGTCGGGCCGATCTATCGCGCCGACGAATGGCGTGATGTTCCGCTCCTCAACATTGACCATCACGTCACCAACACTCGCTTTGGCGCTCACAACTGGGTGGCGCCTGAATACGTTGCCACGTCCGAGATGGCGCTTGATTTGTGCGACCGACTGGGCCTGCCCCTGGATGCCGATATCGCCACCTGCCTGTTGTATGGCATTATCGGCGACACGCTTGGCTTGCGAACGGACAACGTCACTCCGGCGCTGATGAGCAAAGTGATGCGACTGATGCAGGCGGGCGCGTCACTGGCTGGCATCATGGATCAGCTCTTTGGTCGCCGTCCGTTCAACTTGTTGCGCGCGTGGGAGCGGACGCTTGCGACGATGCGACTGGAAGAGGGCGTCGTTTGGGCATTCCTCACGCGGCAGGCGCGACAAGAGATTGGCTGGTCCATCACTGACTTGCCGGGCTTGTCCAATTTTCTGCTTTCGGCAGAAGAAGCCAACCTTTCGGCAGTGCTGGTCGAAAAAGATGACGGCCAGGTTGAAGTGAGTATGCGCGCGCGCCCGCCGCATGACGTTTCCGGCGTGGCGCTCGCACTCGGCGGCGGCGGCCACCCACAAGCCGCCGGATGCACGATTGACGGCCCATTGAACGTTGCCGTAGAACGAGTTGTTGCTTTGCTCAAAAAGTCACCGAGTCAGCAAACCTACAACCTTGCCGACTAGGTGATTTGTAGATTTGCCGATCTGCATGGACGGGATTCTCGTCGTCAACAAGCCGCAGGGGTGGACCTCGCACGACGTGGTGGCGCGCGTGCGGCGATTGACACATCAAAAGCGCGTGGGGCACGCCGGCACGCTCGACCCGATGGCGACCGGCGTGCTGCTGGTGTGCCTGGGCCGCGCGACGCGCGTAGCGGAATATCTCATGGCTTCCGACAAGACGTATCGCGCGGTCGTGCGGCTGGGCGTGGAAATGGACACCTACGATGCCGAGGGGCAGGTCGTCGCTATACGCCCGGTGGATGTGGACGAATCCGCGCTGCGCGGCGCACTGCAAAAATTTGTCGGCGAGATTGACCAGGTGCCGCCGATGTATTCCGCGCTCAAGCGCAAAGGCAAGCCGCTTTACAAGCTGGCCCGCCAGGGCGTGGAGGTAGAGCGCGCAGCCCGCCGCGTGACGATTCACGACATCACGCTGCGCGAGTTCATGTCGCCGGACGTGACGATTGACGTGCGCTGCTCGCCCGGGACGTACATCCGCTCGCTCGCGCACGACGTTGGTGCGGCGCTGCGCGGAGCGTGCGGTGCGCACCTCACTGCGCTCACGCGGCTGGCTAGCGGCTCGTTCACGCTCGACGACGCCGTGAGATTGGAAGACCTGACAGATTTAGAAAACCTGTCAGGTCTGTTGCGCCCACTCGATGCGGCGCTGCAAGCTTTGCCGGCGGTCACGCTTGACGCGGAGGCCGCGCGACGCATCGTGATGGGCCAGGCCATTCCTGCAAGCCGAGTCGAGGCTTTAGGCGGAGGGTCGCTCCGCCGCGCATACGATGTCAACGGTGCTCTTCTGGCGATTGTAACTTGCGATTCAGCAGCGCAAGTCTGGCGGCCAAAGAAGGTGCTGGCCGATGAAGATCGACTCTAACGACCCCACAACCGTGGTGCGGCGAGCGGCGCTGCTAATAGTCGGGCTGCTCGCAGTCTACGTCGCGGGCAGGGCAGTCTATATCGAGGCCAAGTCCAGGCTCTACGCGGCAGGTCAGGCCGCTGTGGCAGCCAACCAATGGGCGGAAGCATTCGTACAGTTTCATGCGTTGGCCGAACTCGACCCGAATGATCGGGATGCCCGTCGCCAGCTCGACCAAATAGTCCAGCCGGCAATCCAAGTCGTTCCGGGTGGACAGGATCTGAAAACCGAGATCGCCCTTCTGCGCTGGCTGGCTGCTTCGGGTGATGGGGTGAAACTGGCTGTGGCGTTGGATCGCAGCGTCGTTGACGTGCCGGCTGGCGAATTTACGATGGGCAGCGACACAGGACGCAATGACGAGCGCCCGCAGCGAAGAGTGTACCTGGACGCATTCGTGTTGGATCGCTACGAGATCACGAATGTGCAGTACCAGCGTTTCCTCAAGGCGACCGGGCGCGAGTCGCCGCCTTATTGGTCGGAGGACGAGTTTCCACCCGGTCAGGCCGATTACCCTGTTGTCGGAGTGAGTTGGCCGGACGCCGACGCTTATTGTGCGTGGGCTGGCAAGCGCCTGCCCACAGAGGCCGAATGGGAAAAAGCCTGTCGGGGCAGCGATGGTCGCCTCTACCCCTGGGGCGATGCGTGGACGCCGAATCGCGCCAACGTGGATGTTTCCGCCGGCCCCGCGCAGCCTGACCCTTGGGGCATTGCCTGGACACTCTTGCGAACAGGCTCAAGAGCGCGCGGCCTCTATCCTGTCGGCTCGTATCCGGACAGCGCAAGCCCGTATGGTATAATGGATT
>CAYHAR010000181.1:0-1483 GCA_964354595.1 uncultured Anaerolineae bacterium
CTCGATCCGCCTCAACTCACCGACGCGCAGGGCGTGTTCGTCGCCGGCCTGCTCTTGGGTGGATTGGTCAAGCTGGATGCGGAACTTTACGTTGTGCCGGACGCGGCCACGTGGACCGTTTCTGAAGACGGCCAGCAGTACGTCTTCAAGCTTCGCAACGGGTTGCGCTTTTCTGATGGCACGCCCGTCACGTCCGACGACGTGGTGTTCTCGCTGACGCGCGCGCTCGACCCGGCGACCGGCTCGACGACGGGACCATTCTATCTCGCCAACATTGTCGGCGCAGAGGAACTGGCCTCGGGTCAGACCAAAGAGTTGACCGGCGTCAAGGCGGTTGACCCGCAGACGATCCAGGTCAACGTCCGGCAGCCTTCGGCGTTCTTTCTCAGCCAGTTGACCTTTGCATGTGGGTACATTGTCTCCAAGAAGCAAGTGCAAGCCAATCCCGTCAAGTGGATCGAAAAGCCCGCCGGCACCGGGCCTTTTCTGCTCAAGGAATGGATGCGTGGACAAGGGCTTGTCCTTGTGCCCAATCCAAATTATTACGGCGGCCCGCTCCAAATCACCGAACTCCAACTGCCATTCTTTGAAGACAGCCAATCGGCGTTCCAGGCGTACCGCGCGGGCGAGCTGGACGTGATGGGCAGCCAGCAAAATGGCGTGCCCGCCGAGCGCATCCCAGAAGTGCGCGACCTGCCGGATTGGCGCACCGCTTCAGGGTTTGTCGTGCGCTACGTCGGATTCAATAACACGGTCAAGCCATTCAACGATGCGCGCGTGCGCCAGGCCTTTGCCCGCTCGATTGACAAGCAGGGGCTAGTGGACAAGATACTGGGCAAAACAGTCAGGGCGACAGATCGGATTCTGCCTGCGGGCATCCCGGGCAGTGAGTTTCCGATTCAAGGGCTATCGTTCAACCCCGACGCGGCCAAGAAATTGCTTGTGGAGGCAGGCTACCCCGGAGGTCGCGGGCTGGGGACGCTCACGCTCACCTACGGCCAGGAAGGCGATAACGAGCGCGTCGTCCAGTTCTTGCAGGCGCAGTGGAAAGAGAACCTCGGCGTCAACGTCGCGCTGCAACCATTGGAGCTGACGGCCTTTAGCAGCCAGCTCGACGCCACGTATCGCTCGCCAGAGAAAGGATTGCAGTTTTACTATAGCGTGTGGGGCGCGGACTATCCCGACCCGCAAAATTTTCTTTCGCAGCAACTCTATACCGGGGCGGGCAACAACAACGGTCACTTTTCCGACGCGGAATTCGACCGGCTGACCGATCAGGCCGATACGATCAACGGCGACTATATCAAGCGGATAAAGCTTTACAACCAGGCCGAGCAGATCGCCGTGACGCAAGTCGGCTGGCTGCCTCTGTTCAATCCCACCCTCAACGTGCTGGCGCGGCCCTACGTGCAAGGGCTGGTCCTCACCGGGCAGGGCATCGTCGCGCCGGATTGGAGCGCGGTGAGAGGCCGGAGTAAATAGC
>CAYHAR010000181.1:1583-4682 GCA_964354595.1 uncultured Anaerolineae bacterium
GAAAAGCCATGAATCGTCTGAACAACCTTGCCTCGCGTTATCCTCAACAGTTCTGGCTAATGTTCTGCGGAATGTTCATCAGCACCGTTGGGGCCAGCATGATCTGGCCGTTCCTGATGCTGTATGTGAGCGAAAAGCTCCAGGCGCCTCTCACGACGGTGGGAGGGCTGGTCGCGCTGAACGCCACAATCGGCGTGATCTCGTCGTTTTTTATCGGCGGGCCGATCACCGACAAAGTCGGGCGCAAAGGGGTGATGGTGTTTAGCCTGATCGCCAACGGGCTGGCGTATGTCGCGATGAGCCAGGCCAGCTCGCTGCCAGCCTTTGCGATTTTAATGTCCGTCACGGGCGCGGTCAACCCGCTGTATCGCGTGGGCGGCGATGCGATGATGGCCGACCTGGTTCCGCCAGAAAAGCGCCCCGACGCCTACGCGCTCCTCCGTCTGAGCAACAACGTCGGAGTCGCCATCGGCCCGGCGGTGGGCGGCGTGCTGGCCACCGCCTCGTACTCGATTGCGTTCTACTGCGCCGCCGCCGGCATGATCACTTACGGGCTGCTCCTGGCGTTGTTTGCCCGCGAGACGCTGCCCGCCGAGGCGGCCCACGCGCGCGCAGACGCTTTTGGCGGATATGGCAAGGTTGTCCACGACCGGCGCTTTATGCCGTTTGTCGGCGCGATGACCCTGACGCAAATGTGCGCCGCGCTGATGTGGATTCTCATGGCCGTGTACGCCAAGAAGAACTATCAGGTGCCGGAAAATCTGTACGGCCTGATCCCGACGACGAATGCGCTCATGGTCGTCCTTTTCCAGGTCGCCATCACCCAGATCACCAAGCGGCATCCCCCGCTCAAGGCGCTGACGGTCGGCGCTGTGTTCTATGCCGTCGGTGTGGGCAGCGTGGCGCTGGCGCGCGGCTTTTGGGGATTCTGGATGAGCATGGTCATCATGACGGTCGGCGAATTGATCCTGATGCCCACTTCGTCCACCTACGCGGCGAACCTGGCGCCGGCCGACATGCGCGGGCGGTACATGAGCATCTATGGCCTGTCCTGGTCGGCGGCTTTGGGCATTGCGCCGGTGATGGGCGGCTTTATGAGCGACACGCTCGGCCCGGTCACGACCTGGTACGGCGGGTTTGTCGCCGGGGCGCTTTCGACGGCGTGGTTTGCCACACTGCACCGCCGCACTAGATCCGGCGGCGATTTCCAGAAAGAGCCGTGAGTGGCGACGACGAACCGGCTGTGTGACCGAGCAATAGGAGTAGGAGTAAAAACTATGCTCATTGCCATCACCCGCGAGGTCAGCCCCGCTATCGGGAACTGCGAATTGACGCACCTGAAGCGCGAGACCATTGACGTCGGCGTCGCTCAGGCCCAGCATCGCCAGTACGAAGATTGCCTGGCCGCGCTGGGCTGTGAAATTCATCGCCTGCCGGTCGCGCCCGACTTGCCCGATTCGGTGTTTGTCGAAGACTGCGCCGTGGTGCTCGACGAGCTGGCCATCATCACCCGCCCCGGCGCGGATTCGCGCCAGCCCGAAACTGCATCCCTCGCCAGGGCGCTAGAACCATATCGCAAGCTGTGCGCCATCCAAGCGCCGGGCACGGTGGATGGCGGCGACGTTTTACGTATCGGCAAAACGATCTATGTGGGGCTATCGAGCAGAAGCAACCAGTCCGCCATCGAACAAATGGAGAGCTTTTCACGGCCCTATGGTTACACTGTAAAGGGCGTAGCGGTCAACGGCTGTCTGCATCTGAAATCGGCGGTGACCCAAGTGGCAAAGGACACGCTGCTCGTCAACCGGAACTGGGTGGACGCAGACGCATTTGGTGATATGCGATTGATCGAGGTAGATGCTGCGGAGCCTTATGGCGGCAACGCGCTCCTGGTGAACGAGACAGTGATCTATCCCACCAGTTTCCCTCGCACACGCCAGCGGCTGGCGGAGCACGGAATCCCTCTGATGCTGGTGGATGTCTCGGAGCTCGCCAAGGCCGAAGGCGCGGTGACGTGCTGTAGCCTGGTTTTTCAACACGAGGGCTGACTCGCGATTTCGATTTGCCAAAAACACCCAAAGCGTGCTAGAATAGTCCATGAGGTGGACGATGGCAGAACAACTTGCACCGACAACTGAGGAAACGCCGACCGCGCCAGCAACGCCGCCACTCAGCGCCAAAGAGATGCGCAAGCGCCGACTGATCCTCTACGGCTCTATCGCTGGCCTCGTCGTCGTTCTCATCCTTCTGGTCATTGCAACCCTCTGGGCTATTCAGCCGGACAATCAACCCATCACACGCGGCTTGCGCGATGTGGCGATCATTTTCCTGGCTTTTCTGTCCGTCGTTATCGGCGCGATGCTCGTCGCTTTGCTCTACCAGGTGACGATGTTGACCCTGCTCCTGCGCGACGAGATCAAGCCTCTGCTCGAATCCGTCAACGAGACGATGAACACGGTGCGCGGGACGACCGTGTTTATGAGCGAGAACGTTGTGGAGCCTACGATCAAGGCCGCCAGCGCGCTTTCCGGCGTGTGGCGCACCTTCGAGGTGCTGGCCGGTATCCGAGCCAGCGTTCAACCCAAGCAGCGAAAGGAGTGACAGCAATGAGTGACAATGGTAGCGAGACCGGGGCCTTTTTGGCCGGATTCATCATCGGTGGACTCGTCGGCGCGGCAGCGGCGCTGATCATGGCGCCGCAATCGGGCGAGCAGACGCGCGCCCAAATCCGCGAAAAGGGCATCGAGCTGCGCGACCGCGCCGAGGATTTGGCCGAGGACACGCGCAAGCGAGCCGAAGAAGCCGCGCTGGACGCGCGCAAGCGAGCTGAGGAGATAGAGCGCCGCGCCAAAGAATTGTACGAAGAGCAGCGCGTCAAGGTGACGAGCGCCGTCGAAGAAGGCAAAAAAACCGCCTTGCGCAAAAAGGACGAGTTGTTTGGCGGCGGCAAAGTCGAAAAAGCCGAGCCGGCAGCGTAACGCCCGAGACAGAAACGGAGTTGTTTTGCATCTTGGCCCTGTCGAGCCTGCCAGACAGACTCGAAGGGCAAGACTTGCCAAGACTGGAAAGGCAGGGGATTCCCTGCCTTTTTAATTGGCA
>CAYHAR010000181.1:4782-7462 GCA_964354595.1 uncultured Anaerolineae bacterium
TTTGTCCGAAAACCTGTTTGCGCCGCTGCCCGGCCAGCAACGATTTGGCCCTGGGCTGCCGGACTATGATGATCTATTAGGCTGCATTCGTTGTGGGCGTTGCCTGCCGGTTTGCCCGACGTATCAACAGACGCAACTGGAAACGTTTTCGCCCCGCGGGCGGCTCAACCTGCTGCGCGCCGTCGAAGATGGCAAGCTCGACCTGACCGTCGGCGTCGAAAATCATCTCTATCACTGCCTGGACTGCCGCGCGTGCGACACAGTCTGCCCGCCCGGCATTCACATCGGCGAGCTGATCGTGCAAGGCCGCGTGGCCGCCGCCGAGCAACGACCGCGTCCGTGGCTGATGGATTTCGTGCTGCGGCACGTGCTCATCAGCCCGGAGCGCGCCGAGATTCTTTCGCCCATCCGATTGACGCAGGCGCTCGGTCTCGACCGACTCGGCGCGTGGCTGTTGGGCGGGATACCAGGACTAGGCCCCAAATTGCGTGATCTAGTCCAGATGGCTCCGCGCATGTCCCGACCGCTGCGGAACGAGCTGCCGCTCGTCACCCCGGCGCGAGGCGAGCGGCGACATCGCGTGGCCTTTTTCTTGGGCTGCATCATGAACGTTGCCATGTCCGACGTCAGCCGCGCGACGGTGCGCGTGTTGAGCCGCCTGGGCTGCGAGGTCGTCACGCCGCGCGGCCAGGCGTGCTGCGGCGCGCCGCAAGACGATCAGGCTTTGCGCGCGCTTTCGCGGGACTTGGCCCGCCGCAACATTGCGCTGTTTGAAAAGACGCTCGACGGCGTAGAGGCCATCGTCACCGACTGCGCCGGATGCGGCGGCGCGCTCAAGGAATACGCCGAGTGGCTGCGCGACGATCCTCACTGGGCGGGGCGCGCCAAGCGCTTTAGCGACAAGGTGCGCGACGTGACCGAGTATCTGGATTCGATCTGGCCCGAGTCGCTCGAGGCTCGCTTTCCCCGCAAGCTGCGCGCCACGTATCTCGACCCGTGCCATCTTTCCAACGTTCAAGGCGTGCGTGCGCAGCCGCGCCGTTTGCTCTCGCGCGTGGAAGGACTCGAGATGCGCGACGCGCCGAACTCTACTCCGACGCTGTGTTGCGGCAGCGCCGGAATCTATAACATCACACATACGAAAATGTCGCTGGAATTGCTCGAGCGCAAGATGGCCGACATTGCTTCCACCGGCGCGCAGATGGTCGTCACGGCCAATCCGGGCTGCTTGCTGCAATTGCAGTGGGGGTGCAAGCGCGCCGGACAAACATTGCCGGTCAAGCACGTGGTGCAAGTGTTGGATGAGAGCTTGTGTGAGGAATGACATGGACAACCATATTCTGGCTGAATTGCGAGAGGCCGTCGGCCCTGAGCGGATGAGCACCGCGCCGGAAGACTTGAGCGCGTATGCTTACGATGGGACGTGGGCCGAAGGGCATCCCGCCGTCGTCGTTCATCCGCAGACGACGGAGCATGTGGCGGCGGTCTTGCGCATCGCGGACGCGCGGCGCATCCCGGTTGCGCCGCGCGGCGCGGCCACCGGCATGGCCGGCGGATCTGTTCCCGGCGAAGGCTCGATCTGTCTCAACCTGGCGCAGATGAATCGCATCCTCGAAATCTCGACCGCCGACACGCTCGCCGTCGTCCAGCCCGGCGTGATTACGTTCGATTTGCAAAAGGCCGTCGAAAAAGTGGGGCTGCTCTATCCGCCCGATCCGGCCAGCGTCTATCAATGCACCCTCGGCGGGAACGTGGCGACCAACGCGGGCGGACCGAGATGTTTAAAGTACGGCGTGACCGCCGATTACGTGCTGGGATTAAAAATCGTGTTGCCCGGCGGCTATGTGATGCGCACCGGAGGCCGGACGATCAAGGACGTGACGGGCTACAACCTGGCGCAACTGTTCGTCGGCTCGGAAGGGACGCTGGGCGTCATCACGGAAATCACGCTGCGGCTCATCCCCAAGCCCGCCGCGCAGTTGACGGCGCTGGCCGTGTTTCCCCGCCTGGCCGATGCGTGCGCGGCGGTGGGAAACATTTTGCAGGCGGGCATCGTGCCGCTCGTCACCGAGCTGATGGATCAAGGCACGACACGCGCTGTCGAAAATTTCAAACACCTGGGGCTGCCGACGGATGCCGAGGCCTTGTTGCTGGTGGCAGTAGATGGCGACGAGGAATCCGTCAAGCGCGAGATTGCCTCGGTCGCCGAGATTTTGCGCCGCTCCGGCGCGCGCGAGGTGCGCCAGGCGCGCAGCGCGGAGGAATCTGAATCGCTGTGGGAGGCGCGGCGCAACCTCAGCCCGGCCATCGCGCGGTTGGCGACGCACAAGCTGGGCGAAGACGTTGCCGTGCCGCGCAGCCAGGTGCCGGCGATGGTGGCCCGCTTTCACGAGATCGGGCGCGCCAACGACGTGCCGACGGTGGTGTACGGTCACATCGGCGATGGCAACCTGCATCCCACGCTGCTGTTCGACCGGCGCGACGCTGCGCTGATGAAGCGCGTGGAAAAGGCCGCCGGCGAAATCCTGGACGCGGCGATTGCGTTGGGCGGCACGCTCACCGGCGAGCACGGCATCGGCCTTTTCAAGCGCGATCACGTGGCCTCGGCGCTCGACCCAATGGCGTTGACGTGGATGCTGGCGATTAAAAAACTGTTCGATCCGAACGGGATCATGAATCC
>CAYHAR010000182.1:0-4638 GCA_964354595.1 uncultured Anaerolineae bacterium
TTTCCAACCGCAACCAAATTTAACCGCAAAGACGCAAAGGCCGCCAAGTTTCTTTATACAAAAGCAAATGCTTTGCGCTCTTGGCGTCGCCTGCCCCCGCGCTCTTACGGGGGTGGCGGTTCAAATTAATCTCGCGGACCGCGCAATTGTTGCAGAGCAATTCTATAGCGCGAAGCGGCGCAGCCTGCCGCCAGGCCACCTCCGGTCGAGCTAAACTTGCCACAAGTGTAGTCCAATTCGCCACAAACGCAAGAGATCCAAAATAAAAAGAGGACGGCTTGTCTTTCGCCGTCCTCTTTGATTTGCCTGGACTAGTTCACCACACCAGCGCATCCACCTGCGCCAGGACTTGCTCTGGAGTAAAATGCTGTAGGCGCATGGCCTTGGAGGGGCAGACGGCCGCGCACGTGCCGCAGCCCTTGCACAGCACCGCGTTGACGACCGAGACGCCATACAGCGGGTCGAGCGCAGGCGCGCCAAAGGGGCACACGTCCACGCACATGCCGCAGCCGGCGCACAGTTCCGCGTCCACGATGGCCGTGGCCGATTCCACCGGCACCGTGCCTCGGAGGAGAGGAATGAGCGACGAGGAAGCGGCGGCTTTGGCCTGGGCAATCGTATCGGGAATGTCTTTGGGCCCCTGGCAGCAGCCTGCCAAAAACACGCCGTCCACGGCTGTATCCACAGGCCGCAGCTTGGGATGCGCTTCCAAGAAAAAGCCATCCGCCGAGCGCGGCAGCTTTAATAGCGACGCAATGTCTTTCACGTCGTCGCGAGCCTGCATCCCGACGGCCAACACCACCAGGTCAGCCTCGTGCTCGATGGTGCGGCGCAGGAACGTGTCTTCCACGCGCAGCGCCACGCGGTCGCCTTTCTTGTAAATCTCAGAGACGTTGCCCCGGCGATAGAGCACGCCCGCCTGCCGCACCTCGTCGTAAAACTCTTCGCCGCGCTTGCCAAACGTCCGCACGTCTATGTAAAAGACACTCACGCGCGAATCGGGCAATTGCTCCTTGAGCAGCCGCGCCTGCTTGGCGCTGACCATGCAGCACACGCGCGAGCAATACGGGTTGCCCACTTGCACGTCGCGCGAGCCGACGCACTTTATAAATGCAATGTCCTTGGGCGTCTTGCCGTCAATCGTCAGGTTGCCTTCGGCCAGCCGCTTTTCCATCTCGAGCGTCGTCATCACCTGCGGATAGTGCCCATAGCCGAACTCGGGCTTGCGCTGCGGGTCAAAGACGTCGTAGCCGGTGGCAACGACAATCGCGCCCACTTTGAGCTCGGAGCTTGCGGAAAGCTGACTGACCTTGACCTTGAAATTCCCGACAAAGCCATCCACGCTTTCGACTTTCGAATTCAGGAACACGGTGATCTTTTGATGCGACTGGACGCGCTCGACGAGTTGCGGCAGCCAGTCCGCGACCGGCTCCATTTCTGGAAAAGTGCGATTGAGCTCGGCCACGCGCCCGCCCAGGTGGTCGCTTTGCTCGACGAGGTAAGCCGGAAAGCCGGCATCGGCCACGTCCAGCGCGGCGACCAGGCCCGCCACGCCTCCGCCGATGACGACCGCGCCCGGCGTGACGCCCACCTCGCGCTTTTCCAGCGGCTCTAGCCAGGTCGCCTTGGCGACGGCGGAAGCAATCAGGCTCTTGGCTTTTTCCGTCGCCTCGACGCGGTTTTTGTGAACCCACGAGCATTGCTCGCGGATGTTGGCCATCTCGACGCAATAGGGATTGACCCCGCCCGATTGCGCCGCCTTTTGAAAGGTCGGCTCGTGCATGCGCGGCGAGCACGACGCCACGACCACGCGCTTTAGCTTTTGCTCTTCGCAATCCTGCTTGATGAGGCCCTGGCCCGGCTCGGAGCACATGTAGGTATAGTTGCGCGCGACGACGACGCCGGGCAGGCGCGACGCAAACTCGCGCACAGCCTCCACGTCCACCGTCGCCGCAATGTTGGTGCCGCAATGACAAATATAAACGCCGATGCGGGGTTGAGATTCCATAGATTGTCCCCTTGTGCGATACGCTACAGCGCCAGGTTCACCAACTCCATAATGTCCATCACTTGCAGCCGGTCGTCCAGCTTTTGCACCTTGACTGCATCCTCCAGCGTCAGCAGGCAGAAGGGGCAGGCCACCGCCAACACTTGCGCGCCGGTATCGGCGGCCTCGTGCACGCGCTGAAAGGCCAGGCGCTCTTGCATGTTCGTCCCTTCGACCCACATGCGCCCGCCGCCGCCTTCGCAGCACAAGCTTCGCTCGCGGCTGCGATCCATCTCCACGAACTTGACCCCCGGGATGGACTGGAGAATCGCGCGCGGCTCGTCAAAGATGTGATTTTGCTTGCCCAGAAAGCACGGGTCGTGATAGGTGACCTTCTTTTCCACCTTCTTGGAGAACTCTAACTTTTTATCCGCGATCAGTTGCGCCACCAGCTGCGTATAGTGCATCACCTCGACGCCGCTGAGGCCATATTCTTTCTTGAACGTGTTCATGCAGTGCGGCGAGGTGGTGACCATCCGCTTGGCGTGGGTGCTTTCGATGAGCGGCTTGCCTTCTTCGACCAGCATCTCGAACAGGCCCTGCTCGCCGACGCGGCGCACTTCGTTGCCGCAGCAGCTTTCTTCGATGCCCAACGTGCCATAGTCCAGCCCGGCGGCCTGGAAGGTTCGAGCCAGCGCGCGCGAGACGGGCTGCACACGCAAGTCGTAAGCCGGCGTGCAGCCGACAAAATAGAGCAGCTCGCAGCCCTCTTGCGCAGCCTTGATGTTCAACCCGTCCGCCCAATCCGCGCGTTGTTCGCGCGCAAAGCCCAGCGGGTTGCCCTGCCGGAAGATGCCTTGCAGCGCATCCGTCACCGCCTTGGGAATCGTTCCGTTTTCGACCAACAGGCTGCGCAGGCCGATGATGAGCTCCGCCGGCTTGACGTCCTTGGGGCAGCGCTCGACGCACGTAAAGCAGCTGGTGCAATCCCACAACTCTTCCATGTGCGTCGGGTCGGGCAACTGGCCGATCAACGTCTCGTAAATCAGAAAGCGAACGTCGAGCGTGGTCTTCATCGAGACCGGGCAGCCGCCCGCGCACTTGCCACATTGGATGCAACCAAACAGCGAGAGTCTTTCGGCGAGTTCTTGTGTGTCTACCTGCATGTGTGCCTCCTCATTTTGCGCTACTTGCTGCCCGGGTCAGGGCGACCATCGCAGAAGACGCCGCAGCTTTGGCCTGGGCCACCGTATCGGGAATGTCTTTGGGGCCTTGGTCGCACCCGGCGATAAAGATGCCGGGCCGACTGCTTTCGATGGGCCGCATCTTGGGGTGCGCCTCTTTGAAAAAGCCGTCCGGCGAGCGTTCCAATTCCAACATCGCCGCCACCTCTGCCACGTCGGCGCGAGGCACGACCGCCGTCGCCAGCACGACCAGATCAGCCTCCACTTCGATAGACTTCCGCAGCAACGTATCTTCGGCGCGGACAATCAATTTGTCGCCGCGCTTGTAAACTTCGGAAGGCTCGCCGCGCCGATACAGCACGTGCTCGTGCTTGACCCGGTCGTAAAATTCCTCGTACCCTTTGCCAAACGCGCGCACGTCCATGTAGAACGCGGTGACCTGGGACTCGGGCAATTTATCGCGCACCAGGTGCGCGTGCTTGGCGGTGTACATGCAGCAGATGCGCGAGCAATACGGGACGCCCGTGTGCGGGTCGCGCGAGCCGACGCAGTGGATAAAGACGACTTGTTTTGGCTCTTGGCCGTTCACGATGATCTTGCCGCCGGTCGGTCCCGCCGCAGAGCACAGCCGCTCGAATTCCAGGCCGGTGAGGACGTTCGGATACATGCCGTAGCCGAACTCGGGTTTTTGGCGCGGGTCCATCATATCAAAGCCGGTGGCGACGATAATGGTCGCCACGTCCAGCTCGACCAGTTGCTCTTTTTGCTGGAAGTTGATTGCGTCAGAAGGACAGGCATCCTTGCACTTGAAGGTCTTGCCGCACACGCCGCGTGTGAGATAGAGGCAGGTCGTCGGGTCAACGGTGTAAATCAGCGGGACGGCCTGGGGAAAAGAAACATAGACGGCGGCTCGCTTGCCGAGGCCCTGGTTGAACGTGTCCGAGATACGCCCGGTCATGCGGCACGCGGTGGCGCATTCCCCGCAGCCGCGGCATTTGTCTTCGTCCACGTAGCGCGGCTTTTTCTTCACCGTCACGTGGAACGCGCCCGCCTCGCCTTTTACGGCAGTGACTTCAGAATACGTCATCAGGTTGATGAGCGGATGCTGGCCCACGTCCACCATCTTGGGCGTGAGGATGCAAGCGGAACAGTCCAGCGTCGGAAAGGTCTTGTCCAGCTGCGACATGCGCCCGCCCACGCTCGGCTCGCGCTCCACCAGGACGACCGGGAAACCCGCGCTGGCAATATCCAGCGCGGCTTGAATGCCGGCAATGCCCGCTCCGATGATCAAGGCTGCTGGCTTTTGGGATGATGCCATCGGCTGCTCTCCTGAGAGGACAACACGTAAACGCCAGTGCCATCTGGCACTAGCCACTGTAGCACAGTGTATCCGATTTTTTTCTCAATGAATATAGGCCCTGGGCTTGATTTCTGGCAGTTGAAGGGCCTAGTCCGCCCATACTCGTT
>CAYHAR010000182.1:4738-7433 GCA_964354595.1 uncultured Anaerolineae bacterium
GCCCCTACAAGCCTTCTGCTACAATCTCGGCCACGTCTTTGACTTGCATGGTGCTCTTGGCCGCTTTGGCCGCGTCGGTGAGCATGATCATGCAAAAGGGACAGCCCACCGCGAGCGTTTCCTTGCCCGTCTGCATCGCTTCGTGGAAGCGATTCGCGCTCACTCGCTCTTCCCCGTGCTCTTCTTCCTTCCACATCTGCGCGCCGCCCGCGCCGCAGCAGAACGAATTGTTGCGATGGCGCGCCAGCTCGGTCACGGCGTGGCCTGCGTAAACGAGCGCGTTGCGCGGCGCGTCGTACGCGTTGTTGTGCCGGCCCAAATAGCACGGGTCGTGGAACGTGACCTCGCCGGTCAGGCTCTTGCTCTTGAGCTTGCCTGCCGCGAACAATTCTTGTATGAACTCGGTGTGGTGAATCACGTCGTAATTTCCGCCATAGGCCGGATATTCGTTCTTGAGTGTGTGCAGGCAGTGCGGGCACGTCGTGACGATGCGCTTGGGCCGCTCTCCGAGCGCCTCGTTGAGCGTCTCGACGTTGCTGGTTGCCAGCTCAAAGAACAACGCCTCGTTGCCGGAACGCCGGGCCGAGTCGCCCGTGCAGCGTTCCAGCTTGCCCAGCACGCAAAAGTTGACGCCGGCCGCGTTGAGGATTTTGGCAAAGTCGCGCGCGGTTTTTTGCGCGCGCGGGTCGGTGGCGGGCGCGCAGCCCACCCACCACAGAATGTCCGGCTCGGGATTCTGTTCGATGGTCGGCACGTGGAGGCCCTGCGCCCAGTCCAGCCGCGATTCCGGCGCCATGTTCCACGGGTTGCCCAACCGCTCCATGCCCTTGAACGCCTGCTGCCACTGCGTGGGGAACGCATTCTCCATCAACACCAGGTTGCGGCGGATGTCCAGGATGTCGCGCATCGGCTCGTTGTTGACCGGGCAGGTTTCGACGCACGCGCCGCACGTCGTGCAGGCCCACACCGCCTCGGCGCTGATGGCAAAATCCAGCAGGCCGACCTCTGATTCTTTCCCAGCCGCCAGCGCCGCGCCTTCGTAATTGAGGTGATAGCGCTTGTTGATTTCGAGCGCCGCGGGTGAAAGCGCTTTGCCGGTGGCATACGCCGGGCAGGCCTCCTGGCAGCGATTGCACATGATGCACGCGTAGGCATCCATCAACTGCGGCTGCGAGAGATGCTCGAGCCTGGCCGCGCCGAATTGCGTGATGCTCTCGTCGCTCATGTCAATCTTGTCGAGCGCGCCGATGGACTGGCGGTCAGGCTTGAGCAAGTGATTGAGCGGCGCAAAGAAAATGTGAATGTGCTTGGAATAGATAAAGTACGGCCCCAAGAGCAAGAGCGAGCCAATCGCGCCCCAGAAAAAGAGGCGCTCCAGCACGTCCAGCGTTTCGTGAGGGACACCGGTCCAGATTCCGCACACCAGAGTGGCAAAGAATCCACAGACGTAGGTCGTGCGCAAGGTGAGGATGCTATCGGCCAGGATGTGCGAGACGACGTGCACCAGGATGATGGAGCCGACGATGGTCGAATCGCGCTTGATTCCGGCGACGGCCTTGGGATGAATCAGCGTGCCGCCGCGAAAGCTAAACACCTTGTGGCCGACGATCCAGCGGCGCAGCATCAGCGAGACCACGCCGATCAGGACGCCCGCACCCAACAAATCGCTGCCGATGCGAAACCAGCTTCCCAACGTTCCTGCGCCGAGAAAAACGAAACCGGGAATGAGCGCCTGGAGCACGTCGGCCAGGTTGGCTGCCAAGAAATAGATAAAGCCCCACACGATGAGCAGGTGGGCGATGCTGGGCAACAGCCGCCGCTTGAGGACGGTCTTTTGCGTGACAAACACCACGAGCATGTTGACCAGACGGCGGACGATCTCGTTCGCGCCCAGTCCGCCCGGCCCGCGCCGGATGATACGAACGATCCGAATGGCGGAGCGAACGGCGGCATAAAGGGAAGCCAACATGCATAGGACAAAGATGATTTTTTCGATTGGGGTGAGCATGGGTTACCTTTCAAAGGATGAAGGACGAAGGCGAATGTGGGCTCTTTCATCCTTCCAGTTTGCGCAGCACATCCAGCACGGGCTTGTTGTCCGGCACCTCGCCAACCGGATAAATGTGGACGAAGCGAATGATGCCCCGTCGGTCAACCACGAACAATGCGCGGAAGGCTGTGCCGCCTTCGTGCAAGACGCCAAAAGCCTGGCAGACCTTTTTATCGTAATCGGAAAGCAAGGGAAATTCCAAGCCCAGGTGCTCGGCAAAGGCTTTGTGGCTGTGGCGGCTGTCTACGCTGATGCCCAGCACTTGAGCATTCAATTCCTTGAACTTTTCTAGGTTCTCTTGAATGCCCGGCAATTGCAGGCTGCACACCGGGCTCCAATCAAAGGGGTAAAATGCGAGCACGACATTTTTCTGGCTTCGGTATTGGCTGAGGGTGATGGAGTCGTCGGTCGTGGCGGGGAGCGTGAAATCGGGCGCGAGGTCGCCCACCTTGAGTGTGGTCATTGCTTTCTCCGTGCGGAAAATTGAAGCGAGAAAAAGTGTACCACAACTAGAGAGACGAAGCAAGCATCTTGCCAAAAAATGGGGCGCTTGGTATAATGGCAAGCGTTGGGCGGTTAGCTCAGTTGGTTAGAGCACACGGTTGACATCCGTGAGGTCGGAGGTTCGAGCCCTCTACCGCCCAC
>CAYHAR010000183.1:0-3347 GCA_964354595.1 uncultured Anaerolineae bacterium
CAGCGCGCGGCGGTGATTTCCGAAGACCTCGTCAAAGGCTTTTGCACGATCGGGCCATTGGCCTCGCCGCGAGTGCAGGCCATCGTCGCGCCGTCGGTACGACTGATCAAGCGTGCGCACGCGCTGGGCGTCCCTCACTTTGTGCTGCTACAGGACACACACGAGCCGGACGCCGTCGAGTTCGGCAGCTTTCCGCCGCATTGCGTGCGGGGCACGGAGGAATCGGAGACCGTGCCAGAGCTGGCCGTCCTGCCCTTTGCAGATCAATTCGTGGTCGTCCAAAAGAACTCGATTGATTCGAGTCTGGTGCCCGGCTTTCAGGACTGGCTGGCCCGGCATCCCGACGTGAACACGTTCGTCGTTGTAGGCGACTGCACTGACCTGTGCATCTATCAGATGGCAATGGCGTTGCGCGTGCGCGCGAACGCTTTGCAACGGCGCGACGTGCGCGTCATCGTTCCCGCTGATTGCGTGGACACTTATGATCTGCCGGTGGACGTGGCCCGCTCGTTGGGCATTTTGCCGCACGCGGGCGACTTGCTTCACTTGGTTTTCCTCTACCACATGGCCCTCAACGGCATTGAAGTCGTGGCAACAATCCGGTAGGGGCGACCCGGCGTGGTCGCCCTAGGGCAAACACGCAGGTTTGCCCCAACGCGAGGACAACATGAGTGTCTTTGACGGCAAACGATTGACGAATGAAACCTTCAAGCTCGACATCGAGCGGATGCGGCGCGGCTGGTACAGCGACAAGTATTTTGAAAACATTACGGCGATGCTGGCCGCGTGCGCCGAGAGCGGCTATCGCTACACAGGCCGCTTTTCCAACCTGCTCGGCGCAGACCCATCCGACGTGGACGTGGGCAACTTGCATGTGGAAATGCAGTGGTTCACGCGCCGGCCCGGCGCTACAGTCGTCGTCGGCGTGGACAAGGCGCTGGCAATGATTCGCGGCTGCGCGGGCTACTTGCACGGCAACCGATTCGTCGAGACGTGGAACCAGCTAGAGGTCGAAGCGGTTCACGACGGCGCGACGGTGATCTACAACGGCGATCCGATGCGCGTCCTGCCGGTGTTGCGCGTGCGCGGACGCTATCGCGATTTTGCCATGCTCGAAACGCCGACGCTGGGCATCCTCACGCGCGCATCGCGCGTGGCGACCAATGTCTATCAAACGTTCATCGCCGCGCGCGGCAAGCCGGTGCTCTTTTTCCCCGCGCGCTTTGACGCACACGAAGTCCAGGCCGGCGACGGTTACGCTTACAACATTGCCGTGCAGCGATTCAACGCCGACTTTGGCGGCCAGATCGGCCCGTTCGTTTCGACGGACGCGCAGGGCGACTGGTGGGGCGGCGCGGGCGGCGGCACCGTGGCGCACGCCGCCATCGCCTGCTTCTTTGGCGATACCGCCGCCGCGATGCTGGCTTTTGCGGCCACGCGCCCGCCGAGCATTCCGCGCATCGCGCTGGTGGATTTCAACAACGATAGCGTGACCGACAGCCAGCAAACGCTCAAGGCAATGTTTGACAAATACCGAGAGTTGATGGATCGGGGCGAACAAGCCGAAGCGGAAAAATATCGGCTGTATGGCGTGCGGCTGGACACGTCCGGGAGCGTGCGCGATGTCTCGGTGCCGCCGCTAGGGGAAGCGACGCTCGACCTGGGCGTGACGCCTCGGCTGGTGTTCAACGTCCGCGGCGCGCTCGACCACGCGTGGGAGGCGTGGGAGTTGCCCGACGAATGGCGCGAGCGAGCGCGCGATTTTTGCCGCCACATCAGGATCGTGGTCAGTGGAGGGTTCACGCCGGACAAGATCAAACGCTTTGAAAAGCTCGGCGTCCCGGCGGATATTTACGCCGTCGGCTCGTGGTTGTTCAACAACAGCGATCACGACGGCACCGTGACGGACTTTACCGCCGACGTGGTGCGGATCAAGGTCCACGGAGAATGGGTGGACCTGGTCAAGGTTGGCCGCAAGCGGTGCGACAATCCCGACTTGCAGCGGGTGTGGTGATGCCCCTTCTCTTCCCCCGCAAAGCAGGGGGAGGAGATGGGGTTAGGGGATGAGGAGAGAGTTATGGCTTGGCAAACCAATCCATGAATTTCATCATCAGGCTCATGTCGCCCGCAATTTTGAGCTTGCCTCCCATGAATGCGCTGACGGCGTTCAATTCGTTCCGCGCAATCGCCAGGTAATCGGCAGCGGCGGCGTTGACTATGGCGGTGGTGGGGGCCGTTGCCGGGCCTTCGGCGACCTGGCACTTGCCCTCGCCAATGGTGACGGTGTAGGTGCCTCCGCCCTCGCCGCTCAGGTTGAATTGGACGACCGCTTTGGCGTTGCCGGCTTTGGCGGCCAAGAACGCCTCGGGCAGCTTTTGCATGACTTCGGCTATCGAATTGGGCTTTTCCATTGTTCACCTCATAGTGCGATTTACCTGCCGCGTGGCAGTATAGACGATTCGTCGGGCCTTGTCAATTCTGCTATAATACGACCCGAGGCAAAGAGGAATGAACCAGCGCGGTGAGAGAACGTGGACCGGTTTGGCGGTGGCCGGGGTGATTTTGGCTTGCGCCTGCGCGGCGATTGGCATCGTCGGCGTGGGATGGCTGGCGCCTCAGGTCAACCGACCGCCGCAACGGACGAGCGCCGCCGGCGGGCGCATCGCGTACGTCGGCGGAGACGGCCACATTTACACGATTGCGCCGGACGGAAGCAACGAGCATCAAGTGACCCGTGACCGGCTTGCGGACACGTCGAGATATAACGCGCTGGCCTGGTCGCTGGACGGGCAACTGGCGTTCGTTTCCTTCTCAGACGCGGGGAGCGCCTTGTTCACCTCGCGGCCAGATGGCAGCGACCGCACGCTGGTTTTCTCCGGCGAGGCGGACGCTGCGCCGTTTTATCTTTATTGGTCTCCCGATAGCCAACGCATCGCCTTTCTTGCGCCCTCTCTATCCGACCGACTCACGGTGTGGATGGCGGCCAGCCACGACAGCGGTTCGTCGCAGATCATTGCCCGAGGCTCGCCCTCTTATTTTTCGTGGGCGCCCGATGGCCAGTCCATCCTGATGCACATCGGCGGCGAGCGGATGGCCGTGTTTCGCCCCGATCAATCCGAGTTGACTGACTTGCCGGATGAGCCCGGAGGCTTCCAGTCGCCGGCTTGGTCGCCGGATGGTCGGCGATTTCTTTTCGTCCGCCAGGCGGATAACAGGACCCAAGAGCTTGTGCTGGCAGAGGGCGACGAACGGCGCGCGCTGGCTTCATCTCGTGCAGGATTGGCCTTTGCCTGGTCGCCGCGCGGCGACCGCATCGCATTTTCGATTCCCGATCCAGCCGACCCGCT
>CAYHAR010000183.1:3447-7406 GCA_964354595.1 uncultured Anaerolineae bacterium
CATTCGTTGATTTTCCACCTTTCTATCCGACTGATCCATTCCTGCTGCTCGTTCCCTATTTCGATCAGTACGCCCAATCGCTTTCGCTGTGGTCGCCCGATGGGCGCTCTCTCGTGTACGCGGACGTGGACGAGCGCGGCGAGTCCTCGATCCGCGTGCTAGACACGCAGCAGCCTCAACAGCCCGCGCGGCGATTGAGCGACGGAACTTTTGCTGCCTGGTCGTGGCATTGAAACGAGACCCTTTCGGTTTTGGAAACCCAAAGAGCCTGCCCCCCATGGAGGCCATGTGATTGACAGCCGCAAACGCACCCCCCGAGCACGGACGATCTTTATCATCCTGATCGTCGCCGTCGTCGTCCTCATCGTTTGGCAGTTCGCCGCGTTCCAGTACGCCCTGGCGCGGATGCCGAGCGGGTGGACGGTGGCCGGCGCGCCCGCCGCCGGACAAACGCCGCAACAAGTCATTCAAAAGTTGCGAGCCACCTTTAGCCAGACGGTGACGCTTCGCTACCGCAACGAGACGCTCACGCTTTCGCCGCAAGAGGTGGACTTTAGGCTAGACGAGGCGGCCACGCTGGAATCCCTCAACGACGTGCGGGCAGAGGCCGGCGGCGCGCAAGGGTTCTTGTATTTCATGATCCGCCGCGAGCCGCCGCCGCGCGACGTGCCCGCCGTGACCAGCTTTTCCGAAGAAAAGCTGCGCGCGTTTCTCACTCGCGTGACGGAACGCTATGACCTGGCGCCCACCTCGCCCACGCCGCTGCTGGACGAATTGCGCTTTGTGCCGGGCCAACCCGGCAACGAGCTGGACATCTCGGCCTCGGTGCCGGTCATCGCCGCCGCGCTTCGATCCGCCCACAAACGCGAGGCCAACTTCGTCGTCAAAACCGTTCCGCCCATCACGCCGCGCCTGCGGCTCTTGCGCGACCTGCTCGACGCGTACGGCAAGCGCAGATTCACCGGGCAGGCCGGCATCTTTATCAAAGATTTGCAAACCGGCGAAGAGATCGGCCTCAACGACAGTGTGGCCTTTTCCGGCATGGGATTGCTCAAGGTGCCGATTCTGACGGAAACGTATCGGCGATTGAGCGGGCTGCCCGAAGAAGCCACACTCAGCCTCATCTCGCAGACGGCGACGAGCGAGGCCAGCAACGCCGCCGCCAACACGCTCCTGCAGCGGCTCGGCGATAACGACCCCTACGCCGGAACCGATCGCTTGAATGCCTCGATGCGTTACCTCGGCCTGGTCAACACCTTTATCGCCACGCCCTACGACCAAAACGTGACGCCGCCCGCCGTCGTCACACAGGCCAACTCGCGCACCGACATCAACACCAATCCCGATCCTCGAATGCAGACGACTCCGCAGGACGTCGGCCTGCTGCTCGAGATGCTCTATCTCTGCGGGCGCGGCGGCGGCTCGCTGATGCTCGCCTACCCGAACGCCTTTACCTCGCAAAAATGCTCGCAGATGCTCGATCTGTTGAGCCAGGGCACGCTGACCAACCCCAACGGCGGCGGGCCGATGTTTATCCGCGCCGGGCTGCCGGCCGAGACGCGCGTGGCGAACAAATGGGGCATTGACAAAGAGACGCGCGCCAACGCCGCCGTGGTCTCGACGCCCGCCGGCGACTATGTGCTGGTGATCTTTTTGCGCAAGGCCGACTGGGGCGACTGGCAAAAAGCCAGCCCCACCATGGCCGACATCACCCAGGCGACGCACAACTATTTTGCGCTGCCGCGCTGATATTGACTTGCGGAGCAGCCTGCCCTATACTGTTCTCAGAAGGAGCGCCGCCGCATAGGCCACTCATTTGGGTGGGCCGATTATTTTTGTTGATTTTACGCAGGAGGCCAAATGAAACGCACACTCAAGGTCGTCGTCACCGGACCGTTCGGCGCGGGCAAGACCGAATTCATCCGCAATATCAGCGAGATTGACATTGTCACCACCGAGCGCAAAGTGACAACGCGCGCAAAGCAGATCAAGACCGAAACGACCGTGGCCATGGACTTTGGCCGGCTGACGGCAGGCCGGAACGTCCTGCACCTGTTTGGCACGCCCGGCCAGCCGCGCTTTGAGTTCATGTGGGAAATCCTGGCCAAGGAAATGCACGGCTTTGTCATCCTGGTAGATAGCACCGACAAGAAATCCTTTGCCCAGGCCAAACGGCTCATCGAGCTCTTTACCGAAAACAACAAAGTCCCCTTCGTCGTCGCCGCCAACAAGCAAGACCTCAAAGACGCTCTGCGCCCCGGCGACGTGCGCAAGTCGCTGGGGCTGGGCGCGAATGTGCCCGTGTTGGGCTGCGTCAGCGTGGACCCCGATAGCGTCAAAAGCGTGCTGGTGCAACTGACCCAGATGATTGTGTGAGGCTAATGTCGCACATCAAATTATCTGTCGCCTGGTGGAGCTTTGTCCCGGCCGCCATGACGCCGGAACAGTTCGTGCGGACCGTCGCCGGGATCGGGTACGAGGCCGTTGAATTGGTCGAGCCGGAACATTGGCCGCTTGTAAAGGATCACGGCTTGGCGATTGCGACTATCCGCGGCCATCAATCCATTGCCGAAGGATTGAACCGGCGCAGCCACCACGACCGCATTGAACACGAGATTCGCGCCAACCTCAAGCTCGCAGAGCAATGGGACATTCCCAACCTGATTTGCTTCAGCGGAAACCGCAACGGGCTGGACGACGCCACCGGCATCGAGATTACGGCGGATGGCTTGCGGCGCGTGGCGCAGGTCGCAGAGGACGCCGGCGTGAACCTGGTGCTGGAAGTGTTGAACAGCAAAGTGGATCATCCCGATTACCAGTGTGATCATACTGCCTGGGGCATCCAGGTTTGCCAGATGGTCGGCTCGCCGCGCGTCAAGCTTCTCTACGACATCTACCACATGCAGATCATGGAGGGGGACATTATCCGCACCATCCGCGATCATCACGCCCACTTTGGGCACTATCACACAGCCGGCAACCCCGGCCGGCACGAACTAGACGAGGCGCAAGAACTGGGCTATCCCGCAATCCTGCGCGCCATTGCGGCCACGGGTTACGCGGGCTATGTGGGCCACGAGTTCGTCCCCAAGGGAGATCCGATCACAGCCCTCCAGGCTGCCTTTGACCTGTGTCAGGCGGCCTGGCGTCAGGCAAATGATAGCAACGCCAATCGCTCCATCTCCCGGCAGCGTTAACACTTTTCCAATCAAAATCTAATGTCCATCTAACACAATTCACCTATAATGTAGGCGTATCCTGGAAAAGGGTACGCCTTTATTTTTGAGAGCACATGACAGGGCGACGCCTTGTCAGAAAAAGAGGTGTGACATGGCAAAGATTGTTGGCATTGATCTGGGAACGACGAACAGCGTGGTCGCAGTATTGGAAGGCGGCGAGCCAGTCGTCATCACGACGGCGGAGGGCAGCCGGTTGCTGCCATCGGTGGTCGCCTTTACCAAGAACGGTGAGCGATTGGTGGGCCAGACGGCCAAGCGCCAGGCCGCCGTCAATCCGGAAAATACCGTGTTCAGCATCAAGCGGTTCATGGGCCGACGCTACAACGAAGTGGCCGAGGAGCGCAAGCGCGTGCCGTACCAGGTGGTCGAAGGGCCGTCCGGCGATGCGCGCATCTCCATTGCACAGACCGGACAGACCTACACGCCGCAGGAAATCTCGGCCATGATCCTGGGAAAGCTCAAAAAGGACGCCGAGGCTTACCTGGGCGAGCCGGTCACGCAGGCCGTCATCACCGTCCCGGCGTATTTCAACGACAGCCAACGCCAGGCGACCAAGGACGCAGGCAAGATCGCGGGGCTGGAGGTGCTCCGCATCATCAACGAGCCGACGGCTTCTGCTTTGGCTTATGGATTAGATAAGAAGAAGGACGAGACGATCCTGGTGTTTGACCTGGGCGGCGGCACATTCGACGTGTCCGTGCTGGAGGTGGGTGAAGGCGT
>CAYHAR010000184.1:0-2984 GCA_964354595.1 uncultured Anaerolineae bacterium
CCATCCACAAAAACATCCGCGTCAAACTCGGCCCAATCCTCGACGTGTTCGCCTGTGCCCACAAAGCGCACCGGCAACCCCAGCTCGTGCGCGATGGCGAACACGATGCCGCCTTTGGCGGTTCCATCCAGCTTGGCGAGGATGACGCCGCTCACGGCGACGGCCTCCTTGAACTGTTTGGCCTGCGTCAGCGCGTTCTGGCCGGTCGTCGCGTCAATCGCCAACAGCGTTTCGTGCGGCGCGCCGGGCACGGCTTTGGCTGCGACGTTGCGGACCTTTTTGAGTTCCTGCATCAAGTTGTATTGCGTGTGCAGCCGTCCGGCGGTATCGGCGATGAGCAGATTGGCATTGCGCGCCCGCGCGGCCTGCGCTGCATCAAAGACGACCGCGCCCGGATCGCTGCCGGGCTGCCCGCCGACGATGGGCACGCCCACGCGCTGTGCCCAGATGTCAAGCTGCTCGCCCGCCGCGGCGCGGAATGTATCCGCCGCCGCCAGCAGGATACTGCGCCCTTGACGCTTGTAATAGGCCGCCAGCTTGGCAATGCTCGTCGTCTTGCCCGAGCCATTCACGCCGACGATGAGGATCACGGTCAATGGACGAGTCGGGTCCACGTCAAGCGGCTGGGGATCAATCAGCATCGCGCGCAGCTCGGCTTTGAGCGCGCCGCGCAACATGTCCGCCTGAGTGATGCCTTCGCGCGTCGCGCGCTTGCGGAGACGGTCCAGTAATTCCAGCGTCGTGCTCACGCCCACGTCCGCCTGGATGAGCAGCGCCTCCAGTTCATCCCACAGCCCAGGCGTGACTTGACTCTGCCCCAGCAGCGTAACGACGCGACCAAACACAGCCTCGCGCGTCTTGGTCAAGCTCTCTCGCAGCGACGAAATCCCTTGCAGCATCTTTCCCCCAATCTTGGACCGCAGCGGTCAATTGGGGCGGATTATACAATGGCCGCTCAGGTTTGGAAAGGCAAATGGCTTGTGCTATAATCGCTCGCATCACAACCTTCGAGGAGCCTATGGCTACCCATCCACAACATTCAGTCCGCAGTCTCTCGGTCATCCTGCCCGCCTACAACGAGGAAGCCAACGTCGCTTTGGCTGTAGAGCGCGTCTCTAAGACGATGCAATCACTGGGCATGGATTATGAGATCATCCTGGTCAACGACGGCAGCCGTGACCGCACCGGAGAAATCGCGCGCGAGCTGCAAACGCGCATCCCGCATTTCAAGCTCGTCGAGCATTTCCCCAACCGGGGCTATGGCGGGTCGCTCAAAGCCGGCTTTGCGGCGGCGACGTGTGACTGGATCGCTTTTACGCCAAGCGACAATCAATTCGACTTCTGCGAGATCAGCCTGCTGTTGGCGCGCTCGACAAAAGCCGACATCGTCAGCGGCTATCGCGCTAACCGCCGAGACCCCTTTATCCGCAGACTCAATGCCCTGGGATGGAACAGCGTCGTGCGGTTGCTCTTTGGCTACCTATGCCGCGATATTGATTGCGGTTTCAAGCTGTTCCGGCGCGAATTATTGGAGCACGTTCACATCGAGTCCAACGGCGCGATGATTGACACCGAATTCCTGGCTGGCGTGCGGGCGCGCGGTTACACCATCACCGACGTGCCGGTGACGCATCTGCCACGCCAAGCTGGTCACCCCACTGGGGCCAATCTCAAGGTGATCCTCAAAGCGTTCCGTGACCTGGCGCGTTTCCGGTTGCGGCTGTGGCGAGAGCTGGCAGAGGAACGTAGAGCGTAGAGGGTGGAGCGTGGAGAGTATGGCAAAAGAGTCGCGCGGTAAGCACGGCCAAGAGTTATCATGGAACTAACACACGTTGACGAAAGCGGCCACGCCCGGATGGTGGACGTGGGCGGCAAGCCGGATACACATCGAGTGGCGGTGGCGCGCGGACAGGTGCGCGTGAAGCGCGAGACGCTCGCGCTCATCCGGCAGAACGCGCTGACCAAGGGCGACGCGCTGGGCACGGCGCGCATCGCGGGCATCATGGCCGCCAAGAAAACCGCCGAACTGATCCCCTTGTGTCACCCGCTCATGTTGACGCACGTCAGCATCGAGTTCGAGCTTGCAGAGACACAGAGTGAGGGCCTAGTCGAAATCACGGCGACGGTCGAGACGACGGGCAAGACCGGCGTGGAGATGGAAGCGTTGACGGCTGTGACGGTTGCGGCGTTGACGATTTACGACATGGGCAAGGCCGTGGATCGAGCGATGCGGTTGACAGACATTCGGTTGATGGAAAAGCACGGGGGCAAGTCGGGAGATATTGTGTTAGAGACACGGTGACACGCAAAGCGGACCAGGAGACACGGAGAATGCAGTTGAATGTGAAACTGTATGCGACACTCAAGGATCGCGCCAAGACGAATCAGGTGACGGTTGAGTTGGAGGACGGCGCGACCATCGGAATGCTGCGCCAGAAACTGGCAGCGGATTATCTCGCGCTCGCGTCCACGCTGCCCAGGTGCCTTGCGGCGATCAACCAAGAGTTTGCCGATGACGACGCCGTGATCCGCGCTGGTGACGAGGTCGCGTTCTTTCCGCCGGTCAGCGGCGGGGCTGACTCCCCTACCCTGCCCACCCTCACCCGCATCACGTCTGATGCGCTGGACTTGCAGCAAATCGCGCAAAGCCTGACGCTGCCCACGACCGGCGCGGTCGTCCTGTTCACCGGCGCAGTGCGCGGCTCGGAGAAGGACAAAAAAGTGACACAGCTTTTTTACGAAGCCTATGCACCGATGGCTGAAGCCAAGCTGCGCCAGGTGGCCGACGAGATGCGCGCCCGCTTCCCCGACATCGAAGGCGTCGCGCTGATTCAGCGCGTGGGGACCCTCTCGGTTGGCGAGACGACGATTGTGGTAGCGGTGTCGTCGCCGCACCGTGACCAGGGCAGCTTTGAGGCAGCGCGCTATGGCATTGACCGCATCAAAGAAATCGTGCCGGTGTGGAAAAAAGAGATTGGCCCCAA
>CAYHAR010000184.1:3084-5906 GCA_964354595.1 uncultured Anaerolineae bacterium
AACCCGTGCGGGCTGGATGTGGAAAGCACGTGGGATAATGTTGTGAACGGGCGCAGCGGCGTCGGGCCGATCACGCTGTTCGATCCCGCGCCGCTCAATGTGAAAATCGCGGGCGAGGTCAAGGATTTCGATCCGTCCCAATACATGGAAGGCAAAGAGGCGCGGCGGCGCGACCGCTTTGCCCAGTTCGGCATCGCCGCGGCGGCCCAGGCCGTCAAACACGCCCATCTCACGCCTGACGAATCGAACGCCGACGAGATTGGCGTCATGCTCGGCACCGCCGTCGGCGGGCTGCAATCGTTTTTTGACTGCGTGGACACGTACCTCCATCAAGGCCCGCGCCGGATGAACCCGTTCACGATGACAATGCTCATTGCCGATAGCACATCCGCGCAGGTTGCGATCATGCTGGGCGCGCGCGGCCCCAACGTGGCGCCGGTCTCGGCGTGCGCCGCCGGAGCCGACGCGGTCGGCCTGGCCTATGAAACGATCTTGCGCGGCAATGCCCGAGCCATGATCTGCGGCGCTTCAGAAGCGACCGTCACCCCGGTCGGCATCGCCTCGTTCGACCGGCTGGGCGCGATGACGCGCGAAAGCGACAATCCAATGCGCGCCTCTCGGCCATTTTCCGGCGACCGTTGCGGGCTGGTGATGTCCGAAGGCGCGGGAGTGCTCGTGCTGGAATCACTCGAAAGCGCATTGGCGCGCGGGGCCGAGCCGCTGGCCGAGATCGTGGGCTATGGCTGCACGTGCGATGCGTTCCACATCAGCGCGCCGCTGGAAAGCGGCGCGGGCGCAGCCAAGGCGATGGCGATGGCACTGAGGCACGCCGGGCTGCAGCCGGAAGACGTGGATCACATCAACGCGCACGGCACGGCGACCGACCTCAACGACCCGATGGAGACGCGCGCGATCAAGACTGTCTTTGGCGAGCGCGCGTACAAGATTCCGATCAGCGGTACCAAGTCCATGACGGGTCACATCATGGGTGCCACGGGCGCGCTAGAGGTGATTCTGTGCGTGCAGACCATCCGCGCCGGCAAGGTTCCGCCGACCATCAACCTCAACACACCCGATCCGCAGTGCGATTTGGACTATGTGCCGCATGTAGCGCGCAATGTCCCCGTGCGCGTGGCGATGACCAACGCCTTTGGCTTTGGCGGGCACAACGCCGTCCTGGTCATCCAGCGATACGAAGAATAAGACCTGACAGGCGCTTGCGCGAAACCTGTCAGGTCTGAGAGCGATACGAGGAGAGTTGAGTGGAGAGTTCCTCCGAGTTGCTGCAGTTCCCTGTCTTTCGCGACCCATCGCTGCTGGCTCGCGCGCTCACGCATCGCTCCTATCTCAACGAACATCCGGAGCTGTCGCTGGAAGATAACGAGCGGCTCGAGTTCCTGGGCGATGCGGTGTTGGACTTTGTCGTGGGTGCGTGGCTCTACAATCGCTTTCCCGAACTGCCCGAAGGCCGGCTCACCAGCTTGCGCGCCGCGTTGGTCAAGACCGACACGCTGGCCGAGTTCGCCATCGTGATAGGGCTGAGCGAGCAGTTGCGGCTAGGCAAAGGTGAATCGGAAAGCGGCGGGCGGGCGCGCACATCGTTGTTGTGCAATACGTTCGAGGCGCTCATCGGCGCGTTGTATCTCGATCAGGGGTTGGAAGCTGTCCAGCCGCTCCTCTACAAGCTCCTGCCCGACGAAGTGGAGCACATCATGGCCGACGAGCGCGACCGGGACGCCAAGAGCATCCTGCAAGAGTGGAGCCAGGCCAAGCACGGCTACACGCCACGCTACCGCACCGTCCACGCCGAAGGGCCGGATCACGCACGGCAATTCACCATCGAGGTTCACATCAACGAGCACGTGGTGGGGCGAGGCGTCGGGCCGAGCAAGCAAATCGCCGCGCAGGCTGCCGCCTCTGATGCGCTGGCACGGCTGGACGTGGTGTGGCCGGAAGAGACGCTGCTGGAAGAGACCGCAGATGGTGAATCGGAGGCCCGCCATCAGGTCTTGGACGGGTAAAGCAAACTATCAACTGCGGTCGGCGGTCAAAGAGAACAGCGTAACCTCAGGCCGGCAATTAAAGCGCACTGGCGGCGCGACGACGCCAATGCCGCGATTCGTATAGAGCCACATCCCGCCGACCCGGCGCAGACCAAACGGGTACTTGGTCGCCATGTATGGCAGAGCCGGCGCGCCCCAGAACGGCAAACGCACTTGCCCGCCGTGGCTGTGGCCGGAAATCTGAAATGACACGCGCCCATCCGCAGCCACCACATCGGCATAGTCCGGCTCGTGGGCCAACAAAATCTTGGGGACATCCTTTGGCGCGCCTCTCAGCGCCGCGTCCAAATCAGCGTGACGCTCCCACACGTCGTCAACGCCCGCCAGCCAAAATGCCCCGCCGTTGGATTCGATGAGCCGCCCCTCGTTAATCAACAGATCTAATCCAGCGTCGCGCAAGATGCGCGTCACGACGCGCGCGTCCGTCCAGTGATCGTGATTGCCCAGGATGAGAAACACACCCAACGGCGCGCGCAGCCGCACCAGCTCGACGGCGCACAGCCCGGCGTGCTCTGCCGCCAGCGTGACATAGTCGCCCGTCACGACGATCAGCGACGGGCGCAGGCCGAGCACCGCATCCACCGCGCGAGCGATGTCTTTCTGGCCGAGGAAATGCCCGACGTGCAAGTCGCTGATCTGCGCGATGGTCGTCCCGCGCAGCGCATCCACCAGCCCCGTCAGCGGAATCGTCACGCGCTCGACCGAGAGCCAGTAAGGCTCGGCCCAGATCGTATACGCGCCGCCGAGCGCGAACGCGCC
>CAYHAR010000184.1:6006-7394 GCA_964354595.1 uncultured Anaerolineae bacterium
GAAATGTCGCGCCCGGCGGCGAACTTGCGGCGCATATCCGTGTTCAGGATGCGCTTGCGCATCCGCAAGCTCAGCGGGGTGACTTCGAGCAACTCGTCGTCCGAGATGTACTCGATGCAGTCGTCCAGGCTCATCGGGCGCGGCGGCGTGAGCCGCACGGCAATATCTTCGGTAGACGAGCGGATGTTGGTGAGGTGCTTTTTCTTGCACACGTTGATGGGCATGTCGTTGCCGCGCGCATTCTGCCCCACAATCATTCCTTCGTACACGTGCACGCCGGGGCCGATGAACAGCGTGCCGCGCTCTTCGGCATTGTGCAGCGCATAGGCGGTGCTCATCCCATCTTCCCAGGCCACCATCGAGCCGCGCTCGCGCCGGGTAATCTCGCCCGCCATCGGCTCATAGCCGTGGAACAACGCGTGCATGATGCCCGTGCCGCGCGTGGCGGTGAGGAACGCGCCGCGAAAGCCCAGCAGCCCGCGCGTGGGGACGAGGTAAGTCAGGTAGACCGTGCTGTGCTCGCCGTGACGGATGTCCGTCATCTGTCCGCGCCGGTTGCCCAGCATCTCGACGACCGTGCCCATCATCTCTTCCGGCACTTCGATATAGACTTCTTCGACCGGCTCTAGCTTGACGCCGTTTTCCTCGCGCAGGATGACTTCGGGCTTGCCCACCTGGAACTCGTACCCTTCGCGGCGCATCGTCTCGATCAGAATGACCAGGTGCAGCTCGCCGCGACCGGAAACGATGAACGTGTCGGCGGTATCGGTCTCTTGCACGCGCAGGCTGACATTGTGCTCCAGTTCTTTGGCGAGCCGCTCGCGCAACTTGCGCGACGTGCTCCACGTTCCCTCTTTGCCGGAAAACGGGCCGGTGTTGACGCCGAACGTCATCCGCACCGTAGGCGCTTCCACGCGGATGGGCGGCAGCGGGCGCGGATCGTCCGCGTCGGCAATCGTCTCGCCGATGAACACTTCGGGCAGGCCGGTCACGGCGACGATCTCGCCCGCTTGAGCCTCGTCCACTTCGACGCGGTCCAGTCCCTGGTGGATGAACAGTTGCGCGATCTTGCCGGAAAAGATTTGTCCGTCCACCGCGATGCGAGCGACCGGCTGCTGGCGCGCCAGCTTGCCCGCGAACAATCGCCCGATGGCGATGCGGCCTTTGTAATCGTCATAGGCCAGCGTGGTGACGAGCAGTTGCGCCGGGCTATCCGGCTCGACCTTGGGCGCGGGGATATAGTCCAGAATCGTGTCGAACAGCGGCTGCAAGTCCGCGCCGACGACGCCCGGCGCAAGCGAGGCCTGTCCCTTGACCGCATCGGTATAGACGATGGGGAACTCGGCCTGCTCGTCCGACGCGCCCAGGTCAATGAATAAATCGAACGT
>CAYHAR010000185.1:0-3306 GCA_964354595.1 uncultured Anaerolineae bacterium
GGCCGTCCACACTGACGCCGCGATAGGCGACAAACAACGCGCCAGGTATGACCTGGCGCGAGTCGCTGGTGATGAGTGTAATCTCTGGATCGCCGCCGCTCAAACAATCCACGCGGGGCAAGGCTGCGATGAGATCAGACAGCTTCATTACAACAACCCTCCCGCCACTCGAAACACATCCGCCACCGCCCGGTAGACAGTTGGCGCCACTCGCCCGATTTTGCAAAGGAGATGGAGAGACGCTATGAGGTAGGCACGGAAACTCGGCGCCGCTTCTGATCATCGTCCACCCCCTGTCGGGGATCTGCGACTGCCCACCGACCACTGCCCGCCTTCCCGAATGCTCTCTCTTCACTCACACGCCGTGCGGAGCTTCGGGAAGGCGGGCACTGACAACCGGTCAGCAAATTGCGGTCACGCATCCAATACCTGCGCCCACTTGGCCGCATCAAAGGCGATCTGACGCCGCAGCCCCCAGCTCTCGCCGGTCACATCGCTCAGCCTTAGAAAACCATTGTTCCCGGCCTCAAACGGATATACCCCCAACGAAACCCACTGGTCAAAATAGGGCGACTGGTCAACGACGACTTGTTTCTGACCGCCCGAATAGTTGACCTGGTAACGGGCACTGCACGTCGTGGCATTCTCGCGAGGCATAAAGGCGAACACTTCGTAGCGGCCTGCCTCCGGCAAGTTGGGACGCCACTCGCCCCAACACTCTTCTTGATCGCGGGAAGCATACGTCCACAGCGTGCTGCCACGGAAACCGCGAGGCGCGCTCCACCAGTGGGGCGACTGGGCCTTGGTAAAGACACCGGCTGCCGGATCGCCGTTTTCGCTATCTACCACAATCTCCTGTTTCACGGGCGCTGGTTTATAGACAGACGCGCCCGCCAGGTGGCTGTTGATAAAGGCGGTGGGCTGGGTGTAATTGTTCATGACCCATTCTTTGTTGCGCACATTCGGGAACCAGACGTCAGGCGGTATGTCCTGGGTGCGAATCTCAAAGTGAAGGTGAGCCGGCCAGCGATCCTGATCCCCTTTGCCGATGGTTCCGATCTGCTGCCCGCGCGATACAATATCTCCCGCTGCCACAAAGCGGTCGCGCACGTGGGCGTACTGCGACCAGACCAGGTACCCATCCGGCAGCCGATGCTCGATGAGCACAATGTTGCCCCAGCTCGGTGTATAGTGACCCGAGGCCACCACCCGGCCATGTGCTACCGCGTACACGGGGTCACCCAAGTCTGTGTCTCCTCCGCCCGTTCCGTTCCAGTCCTCACCAGTGTGCCAGGCGCCGCCGTTGTTAGAGTCCAGGTGGTAATTCGGGTCCATGAAGGTGGCGGCAACATAGTAATCATCCAACACAGCATGACCTGCCTGCCCCACCGGGAACTGGAATCCATCTGCCAGCGGGATGACCGGCTCGACGGTTTCAGCCACCGCCACGTCCTGAAGAGCACGGTAGGCCGTCTTGGCATCGCCCAGCCCCAAGCCGGTGTTGCGAAACACTCCAAAACGGTTCCAGCCGGCGGGCTGCCCCATATCCGGAAAATCCTGCGTCGAAAACCAGATGGCGGCACCCACGCGCGGATCGTTGCCCAGCACGTCATAGGCCACCCGCAGATTCTCCGCTTGCTTTTCTTCGCTCACCACGTGAGACTGCCAGCCGAATTCCGATACGTATATCTTTTTGAGCGAAGCCATGTTGTCTTCCTGCGTCAGGACGCGGAAGATGGAATCCAAATAGGTCCGAAGCGTGCCGGCGATGGCGTTCGGGCTTTTTTCAGGGCCTTGATCCACGTACAGGTGGTAGCCAACGCCATCTAATGGGTATCTGCCGACGGCCGCGCGGATATTTTCCCATCCATGGTATGACTTGCCGGCGCGCAAGGTTCTTTGCAGGTATCGCCAGCCGATGCTGGTTTCGTTTTCCTGATCGTCGTTATTGTGCGCAAAGAGCGGCCCGGTGATCAGTGTGACATCCAGGTTGCGCTCCAACTTGACGGCCCGGTAAATATCGCCAATCATCTTGGCGAACCAGTATGGGCTGACCCACGGCCGGCCATTGCGCCAGTTGTTAGGCTCGTTGAAGGACTCTAACCAACGTACCTGCCCCTGAAAGTGCGTCGCAATGCTGACGAAATTCCGGACGTAGGTCTCAATCCACGCGCGGGCCTGGGGCGCTTGGGCGTTAGGCAGATCATCCTGAAAGAGGTCGCCGGCAGATGCTTCTACTGCCTCGTGCCCAATGAGGCCATAGACCTGGATGCCACGGTTCCGATACCGATTGACGATCTCATCGTAGGTCGCCTGCCAGTCCGCGTTGTCAGGTGACGACCAGGGGCCGCGCACGAAATTGATACGGACCCAGGCCACGTGGTCAGCCAGGTCGGCGTTGACGGCGGAACCGATCTGGCCGTTGAAGGGATTGATGGGACTGCCGATGTCCAATCCTACTTTTCGCATGTTCATACTCCTTTCTTGGTGCGTGTCATTCAGAAAACGAGGGGCGACAGCGAATATTATCGGCTGGTGAGAGCCAACATCGACTGTTGTGGCTGCCCGCCGACTTGCCCGAATCCTTTTCCTGCAGCCAATCAAAAATCCAGTTCAGAAACGCCAGCTCCAAAAGCCCTGTCAGGCAACCGGGCCGGTCTCTCATGGTAGGCCCCTCCTCCGTGGTATGCGTTTGGAAGACAGAATACTTCGCGTTCCCTGCTGCGCGTCCGTCACGGAATACGCTGAGAATTATAGTCCCACAAATCAAAACGTCAAGAACGATATGCCCTGCCGACCAACGACAAAGGACGAAAGACGAATGAATCGGTCATTCGTCTTTCGTCCTTCGTCAAACGCAAGATGAATCGGCGAATTTAGCCCAGGCTGGCGTGCAGCGATTCCAACCGGCCCGCCACGCTGCCGTCCACGACACGATCGCCGACGCGCACGACCAGCCCGCCCAAAATCGCCGGGTCCACCTTGAACTCGGCTTCTGCCAGGTTCAAATCGCGCTGCACTGTCGCTTGCTCCGCGTCGGTCAACGGGAGCGCGCTGGTGACGATAGCCTTGCCCGCCATGCCCGATAGGCCCGAGCGCACCTCGGCCGGCACTTTGGCGAAAAAGTCGCTGATGAGCGCGCGCTGGCGCTGCTCGTCCAGCGTTGCACCGACGACTTTGTTGGCCGCGGCCATCGCCAACGCGGCGATCTGCCCGCGCAACTCGCTCAACATCTTGTCGCGCTCGCCGGTCAATCCGGCCAGCGCATTGGCTTTGATCTTTTCGGCCTCAGCCTGGGCGTCTGCC
>CAYHAR010000185.1:3406-7394 GCA_964354595.1 uncultured Anaerolineae bacterium
ACGAACAGCAAAACCTGTCCCGCAAAGATATTGCCGAACAACCGGAAGGTGAACGAGATGATTTTAGCAAACTCGCTGATCGCTTCCAACGCGCCCACGGCCAGGTCAATCAACCCCATCGGGTTGCCATCGCCGAGTCGCTTGGTCGCCACGAACCTGCCCAGGTATTGAGCGCCCAACGCCCGGAAACCATATACCTGGGTCATCACCACTGAGATCAGCGCTAGCGCCAAAGGCACGTTCAAGTCAGTCGCCGCCGCGCGGACGAACGGGACAAGTTCCCAGCCCTCGTATGCGTGCTCCTCGCCTTCCGGGTGCTGGGCGTCCTCCGGGTGCTCGCCTCCGGTGGGTTTGACTTCGGTCTTGGGGGCCTCATTCTTGATCTCGGGCAACGATAACAGCGCTCCCCTGCGGCTGTACGCAATACCCGGTTCGTGCGGGTGTTCCAGGATGCCGATGCTGTCCACGCCGGGCAAAAGCTCCATCCAGTTGGCGACCAGGACAAACAAAAAGATCGTCGCCCCCAGCCAAAAGACTTGTCTGGCGCGGGTTTTGCCCAGCACACTTTCCGCCAGGCCATGCAGGACCTCGACGATCCATTCGACCAGGTTTTGCACCCCGCGCGGCACCCAGGCATCTGGTGAGCCGGCGCGAATCCTGGCCGTCGCTGCCGCCGCCAAAACCACCAACACGATGTCGGCCAGGAACGTTGCGATGAGGGTGTTGGTCAGGCCAACCTTGAACGGGCCGACCTGCCCCATGGGCACAACCATCTCGGCGGGGAGTTTTATAGAGGGCAGGATGGGGTCCAGGCCGATACCATGCAACAGGCCCGAGTTGCCGCCCATCGCTCCCAGGAATCCCGAGCTGATCGCACACAAGCCTGTTACCACCAACAAAATCACCAGGGGGATGAGACAACCTTTTCCAGACACTAGGTTTTGCCCTCCTTCCCTTTGTCTTTGATTTCCGATTGTAGCATGGCAGCCGTAGAGAGTGCCACGCGCACCAGGCTGTACAAGCTCACAGGAATGCTCAAAAGCAAAAACACAACGGTGAACACCGGCTTGGTGTTGAACGTGCTATCCATCCACAAGCCGATCAAGAGCGCGCCGACGACGATGACCACTGTCACGCAGCCGACTTGGGAGGCCATCCCGGCCAGCACAAGGTTTTTGGCGATGCCATGAGGACGGTTCGAGCTCACGAAATGTTCCTGCGTGGGTCAGCGGCACGCGCGCAATCTTATCATAGCAGGATGCAAGGCGCAAGTCGCAGGGCGCATCTTGCTCTTTGCATCTTAGAATTTAGTAGCCGCCGCAGCCAACGTGTACCACGGCGTGGCAAACACGCCCAGGATCAAGATGCCGGCTGTGGCGACCCACAGCCCAAAGTTGAGCGCTGGGGCAACCGGCATCGGCTGCTCGTCGCCTTCGCTGCGATCCACCCAGATGTACTTGACGACCATCAAGTAATAGTACAACGAGAGGATGCTGTTGAGCACGGCGATGACAACCAGCCACGTCAACCCTTGTCCCATCGCCGCCGCAAAGACATACAGCTTGGCAAAGAATCCGGCCAGCGGCGGGATGCCGCCCAGACTCAACATGGCCCCCAGCATCGCCAGCGCCAGTCCCAGCGAACGGCGGCTCAACCCGGCCATCCCTGCGATCTCTTCGGTGCCCAGCGCGTTCGTCACGGCAATGACGACGGCAAAAGCGGCGACGTTGGTGAGCACGTACACGCCCAGATAAAACAACACCGTCGCCGGGCCATACGGCACGACGCTCGGATTGGACACGGCGACCACGCCGATGAGGACATAGCCCGCTTGCGCGATGGACGAATAAGCCAGCATTCGCTTGATGTTGTGCTGAACAATCGCCAGCACGTTACCCAGCGTCATCGTCACGACCGAGAGCGCCGAAAGCAGCGCCACCCATTCAGCGCGCACCATCGGAAAGACCAGCATCAAAAAGCGCACCAGGACGGCAAAGCCGGCCGCCTTGCTCGCCACGGAGATGAACGCCGTGATGGGCGTGGGCGCGCCTTCGTATACATCCGGCGACCAAAAGTGGAACGGCACGGCAGCAATCTTGAATCCAAAGCCGGCGAAAACCAAGATCAACGAAGCCATGACCAGCCATTGCGATTGCGCTTGCGATAGCTTGGTCAACTCGGCGGCCACCGCCTCGTAGCCCGTCGCGTGCGTAAAGCCATACAGCAGGCTAAAGCCATACAGCATGATCGTGCTGGTGAACGCGCCGAACAGGAAATACTTTAATCCCGCTTCCGCGCTGCGATACGAGTTGCGCAGAAATCCCGCCAGCAGGTAAAGCGTGATGCTGGTCGTCTCGATGGCGATGTAGAGCATGATCAAATCGCGCGCCGCCGCCATCAGGCTCATGCCCATCGTCGCAAAAATCAGCAGCCCATAGTATTCGCCGTTTTGCTCCAGCTCCTTTGTGTCCACCGAGAGAAAGCAGACCAGAATAGCTGCACCCAAAAACAACATGCGATAGAGCGCCACCCAGCCATCCACGTAAATCATCCCGCCAAAAACCGAGCCGGTGGCGGGCAGCACCAAGTCCACCGCCAACACGATGACCAGACCGATGATCGTCACACTAGCCAGCAACCGCTTGGTCGGGCCAGGCAGGAACAAGTCAAAGCCCATCACGCCAAAAGCGAGGATGAGCAGCAAGATTTCCGGAAGCACGGCCACCAGGCCGGCGTTGAGCGTCGAAGGATTCACCTACCCACCTCCTGCCACGCGCGCAAACATCTGCACCAGCGGCAGAGTGCCAGCCGAGATCATGTTCATCAAAAGCTGTGGGAACACACCCAGGACAATCAGCACCACCGTCAGGATCGCCAGCGCGGTCTTGTCCAACACCGTCACGTCGCCCACGCCGTGAAATTTCTCTTCGTGGAACTCGCCAAAGAACACCTGGACGACGACGCGAATCACATAGGCCGCCGTCAAGATGATGCCCAAAACGGAAATAGCTGCGATGTACGGATACCACGCGGCTACACCCGCCTGCCCAGCTTTCCAGACGCCCATAAAGATTTGCAGCTCGGCCACAAAGCCCGAAAGCCCCGGCATCCCCATGCTCACCAAACCGCCGATGATGAACGCGATGGCGACCCAGGGCATCTTGCTCGCCAACCCACCCAGGCTGGGGATGTCGCGCGTGTGCGCCCGGTCGTAGACCATTCCGACGACGGCAAAGAACAGCGCCGTCATGATGCCGTGACTGAACATTTGCATCACCGCGCCGTTAAGCCCGACAGCGTTCATCGTCGCAAAGCCCATCGTCACCAGCCCCATGTGGCTGACCGACGAAAAGCCGATGACGTACTTGAAATCTTTTTGCACCATCGCAATCGCCGCGCCATACACCACGTTGACCGTGACCAAGAAAATCACGAACGGCAGCCATTGACGCGCGCCGTGCGGCATCAATTCGACCCCCATCCGCAGCGCGGCGAACGCGCCCAGCTTCATCAGCACGCCCGCGTGCAGCATCGAGACGGCCGTCGGCGCGGCCACGTGCCCATCGGGCGACCAGTTGTGGAACGGCCAGATGCCCGCCAACACGCCAAAACCGATAAAGACCGGCAAGAACCACAGCGTCTCAAAGTTGACTTTGCCCCACGGCAAGTTGACGTTGAACATGAACGCGCCACTCTGCGCCGCCTTGGTCAGCTCGTCCAGGTCGAACGTCCGCACCGGCGAGGCAAAGTAAATCGCCAGGATGCCGACCAACGCCACAATCGAGCCGATAAGGAGATACAGTGTCAGCTTCATCGCGGCGTACTCTTTGCGCGTCGAGCCCCACGTGGCGATGAGGATGTACATCGGGAAAATCGCCATCTCGTAAAAGAAGAACAATAGAAAGCCGTCGCGCGAAACAAACACGCCGAACACGCCCGAGACCAAAATCAGCAGCAGCGCGTAAAACTCGCGCGGGCGATCCTGGAT
>CAYHAR010000186.1:0-6041 GCA_964354595.1 uncultured Anaerolineae bacterium
CGCGCATCTCGCCCATGTCAGGCGGCGGGCAGGGCGGTGTGAACTATGCCGTCATCGTCGAGCTGGCTCAGCTCGACCCGACGCTCAAGTGGGGTATGACGGCGTTCACGGACATTCAGGTCAAGTGATTTCGGATTGCCGATTTCGGATTTCGGTGCGTGAATCAAAAACGAGACGTGCGCCGCAATCCACAATCCAAAATCTGCAATCGAGGTGTGTGATGGGCGACAAGGTAGTCGTGGAAATCAAAGACTTGTTGAAGGTGTATGGCGACGGGCACAAGATTCATGCGCTGGACGGTGTAAGCTTTTCGGTGCGCGCGGGCGAGTTTGTCTCAGTGATGGGGCCGAGCGGCTGCGGCAAGTCCACGCTGCTCAACATGCTCGGCGCGCTCGACCGGCCCACGAGCGGGCAGGTCATCATCAATGGGCAGGATATGAGCACGCTGCGCGATGTGGACTCGTTCCGCGCCAGGACAGTGGGATTCGTGTTCCAGTTGCATAATCTCATTCCCACGCTATCGTCGGTCGAAAACGTCGAGGTGCCGATGCAAGGGCAAGGGCTGGGCGCGGCGCAGCGACGCAAGCGCGCAGAAGAGCTGCTGGCGCTGGTGGGGATGCGAGACCGGGAACATCACCTGCCCGGGCAGCTTTCGGGCGGGCAGCGACAAAAGGTCGCTATCGCGCGCGCGCTGGCGAACCAACCGGCCATCTTGTTGGCCGACGAGCCGACGGGCAACCTGGATAGCCAAAGCGGCGACGAAGTGATGGGCCTGCTGGAAGACTTGCACAGCCAGCATGGCATGACGATCTTTGTCGTCACGCACGACATGAGCATCGCGCGGCGGACGCATCGCGTGCTGGTGATGAAGGACGGGCGCATCGAGCGCGAGGACATTATCGGCAAGCCGTTCGAAGAAGACCTCAAAGCCTTCAAGCATTCTGGGCTGGGGCGGGCGCTGCTTTCAAGCGCGAACGCTGAGGCGGCAGATTCTCTGAATGGCTTGTTCGCTCCCGGCGATCAAGAGGCGCTGAAACAAGTTCTTTTGCGCGTCTCTGGCTGATCTGTCAGAGTAGGCGCAAGACTCATCGGCGTCGTAAACCGCCCCTACCGACACAGGGTCTTGTCGGCAGAGGCGGTTTAGCTTGGCGTCCACCAGGCTGATGCGAGCCGCACTCGCGACCGCGTAGATTTCGGCCCAGCCCGGGTCAACTGCCGCTATTCTCGTCCGGCGACCAGGGCGAGCAGCGCCATGCGCACAGGCACGCCGTTGGCCGCCTGGCGAAAGTAAGCCGCGCCTGGGTTGGCGTCTACTTGTTTATTAATCTCGTCCACGCGCGGCAAGGGATGCATGATGGTCAGGCCAGGCTTGGCAGACTTGACCAGCTTCGTGTCCACGACATACGCGCCTTTCAGTCGCTCGTATTCGGCTGGGTCGGCGAATCTCTCTTTCTGAACGCGCGTCATGTAAAGGACATTGCTCTCGGCGACGGCTTGCGCCAAGTCGGTTGTCTCGACGATTTCGATGCTGCGCTGGCGCAAGCCGGCCGTGATCTCGGCCGGCATCGCCAGGGCTTGCGGCGCGACAAAGTAAAAGCGCACGCCGAAATTGGCGAGCAAGGCCGACAGCGAGTGAACCGTCCGGCCATTCTTCAAGTCGCCCGCCAGGGTGATGGTCAGTCCCTCCACGCGGCCCTTTTCCTGGCGGATCGTGTACAGGTCGAGCAACGCTTGCGTCGGATGCTGACCGGCCCCGTCGCCGCCGTTGATGACCGGCACGGAGGCGCCTTCGGCCAGCTCTTGCGCGCTGCCGATGACCGGATGACGGATGACGGCCACATCGCAGTAGCTCTCGATCATCTTGCCGGTGTCAAACAGTGTCTCGCCCTTGGCCGCCGAGCTAGAGGTTTTGGCTTCAGCCACCGAGATCACCTGACCGCCCAGCCGCAGCATGGCCGCCTCGAACGAGAGCCGCGTGCGAGTCGAAGGCTCGTAAAACAGCGTCGCCAGCACCTTGCCTGCCATGTTCATCAACCGGTCGCCCGTTTGCAGCGCGCCTTGGAATCGCGCCGCCGTGTCCAGGATGAGCGCGATTTCCTCGGAAGCGAGTTGCTCGACTTGGAGAACGTCCTTTCCTTTGAGAGAGGTTGTCATTTGGTCTGCTCCTGAAAGAGTCTGAACCTGGCAGGTTTTCGAAACTTGTCGGTTCCAGCACATTGCCAAGCGCGCATTGTACCGCGTCTGTCGCTCACGAGCAAACCGGACTGCTCGTTTCTGGACAAAACATCACGCCCGCCAGGTCAGGCCTGCGCGGGCGTGTTTGCAAGACAGGGCTTGTGAGGCATCATCAAAAGAGCTGTTTCACCACCACGCAAAGAACGAGGTCTGCGTCTCGGTTGCCAGTGCTGCCCAAGAAGCGCGCGCCCTGACGACGACCAATTGCCCTGGATCGAGCTGGCCGAGATCAAAGGTCGCTCGTGTGTAGCCGTTGGCATCGGTGGCTGAAAGCGCCATGCTGCGGTCGCCGGACGGGAAGCGCACGACCGCCGTCACGGCAGCGCCTTGGACGGGCTGTCCGCGCTGGTCCAGCACATAGACGTAAAGCGTCTGCTGCCCGGTCGGCCGGGTGATGGCCCATTGCAGAAAAGCCGTCGCGCGCAGCGACGCGATTCTCAGAGTGTCCGAGACCCAGATGGCCGGATCGGGCCGAAGCACCGACGGGTCGAGCCGCGTCGTCGCGTAAATCTCGCCCAGGTTGCCCAGTTGCACGCGCTGATTTTCGGGAAACTCGGGATGCCATTCCATCCGCGCCCGCTGCAAGTATTGGACGAGTCGCCCGTTTTCCCATTGGAACTCGGTGATCGGATAGCCAAAGAGCTCCAGTCCGCCGTGCGCGTCAAAATACTGCAGGAACGAGTAGGCGATGGTGTGACCGGTCTCTGAAAAATAGCGGCGGTTTGGATCGTTGGCGGACGGGGCGTTTCCAGTCGGGATGGGCGGCTCACTGTAACCCAGCTCGGAAGCGAGTGAGCCAAGCCAGACCGGGTTGGGACTTGCCGGGTGCGCTTCCATCCGCGCCCGCTGAAAGTACTGGACGAGTTGGCCACCTTCGTTGAACTCGATCGTCATCGGGTAGCCAAAGATTTCCAGTCCGCCGTGCGCGTTAAAGAACTGCAAGAAACCGCCGCGGACGGTGTGGCCGGTCTGGGGAAAGTATTGACTGGGCGGTGTCTGTGCCTGAGCGCGCAATTCTCCCGGCGCGCCCAGCGCCACTGTTGCCAACGCGATAGCGACGAACCTTCGGACGTTCTTCATCGGCCTCCGGCTGCGAGGGAACAGCCACTAAAATTCTACACCTGTAAATCTGTTTTGGCAACTGGCAAGGTATGGTACAATAGTCCTATGCCACCGCGAGTTTTTGTCACGCGTCGAGTGCCGGAACTGGGCCTGGCACTGCTCCGCGCCGAGTGCGAGTTGACGCTGTGGGAGGGTGAGACCACCATCCCGCGCGATGTGCTCCTGCGCCAAGTCGCCCTGGCTGAAGGGCTGTATTGCCTCCTCACCGACTGTGTGGACGCCGAGCTGCTGGAGGCTGCGCCCCGGCTGCAAGTCATCAGCAACATGGCAGTGGGCTATGACAACATTGATGTGCCCGCCTGCACGGCGCGTGGCATCCCGATCGGCAATACGCCCGGTGTGCTGACTGAAACGACTGCCGATTTGGCCTGGGCGATCATGATGGCGGCGGCGCGGCGCATCGTCGAAGGCGTGGATTGGGTGCGGCACGGCTGTTGGGGAACGTGGGGGCCGCTGCTGCTGGCGGGCGTGGACGTTTACGGCGCGACGCTGGGCGTCATCGGCTATGGGCGCATCGGGCAGGGGATGGCTCGCCGCGCGCGCGGATTTGAGATGCGCGTGCTGTGCTCGCACACGTCGCCTGCGGAGGCCGAATCCATCGGTGAATGCGTTGATTTGGACACGCTGCTGGCCGAGTCGGATTTCGTCAGCATTCACACTGCGCTGAATGAGGACACCTATCATCTGATCAACGCCGAGCGACTGGCAAAGATGAAGCGCACGGCGGTTTTGGTCAATGCCGCGCGCGGGCCGATTGTGGACCCGGACGCGCTTTACGACGCGCTGAAAGCCGGCACGATCTTTGCGGCGGCGCTGGACGTGACCGAGCCGGAGCCGCTGCCGCAAGATCACCCGCTGCTGACGCTGCCCAACTGTATCGTCGTCCCGCACATGGGCAGCGCGTCCATCGCCACGCGCACCAAGATGGCGGTGATGGCGGCGCAAAACCTCTTGGCGGGCTTGCGCGGCGAGCGGTTGCCGCACTGTGTCAATCCAGAAGTGTATCGGCAAAACGAATGAGCACACAAGACACTCCTGAAATCGGTCAGCTCGTCCGGCTGGACGTGACGCTGCGCGGGTCGGGCCTGTGGCTGGGGCCGATTTGGGCCATCCTCTGCGGCATCATCGCCTCCGGCGGATGGAAGTGGAACGGCGCATCGCTGCTGGAAGGGGTGCTCGTGTTTTTCTTGGTGGATGGCGCGTGGGCCACGCTGTGGGCCGCCGCCGCTGAGACCGATTGGGCCACACCGGCCCAAGAATGGGGCCGCTCCGAGGTCACGTCCGCGCGTGTGCTGCCTTATACGCAGCCCAACACGCCCGGCGACCGTGCGATGCGCTGGCTGGCTCACACGACCCAGTGGTGGCGCGAGCATCTCCGCCCGTCCGTTGGCTCGGCTGTGTCCACGATTCTCTTGTGCGTCGCGTTCAGCGCGGCGCTTTCGGCAGTGCTGGGTTGGCCAGCGGTTGCGCTTTCGGCGGCGGGCGCGGCCGTCGTGCAGTTAGGCGTCGTCGTGGGGCGGGGGACGGGGCGACCGCTGCCCGCGCTCAAGGCGACGCTCGACATTGGGCTGGCGTGGTTGTTAGCGCATGTTGTCTTTGCGCCGCTGACGGCGCCTTCGGCGCTGCTGGCGGCGGCATTTGCCGCCGTCTATGGCACTGGACTGACCCTCGTCGAAGGTGGGCGGCGCGCGACGCTGTGGAACGCGGCGCAGTTCGCGGCAGCGGGATTGCTCGTGCTGATGCGTCAGCCGGTGGCGGCGCTCGCAGTATTCTTGATGGTTATTCCGCAAATGCTGCTCGAACCGGCGCTGCGGCGCGGGATGGGCGGCGCGTGGTTCGTCCGCAGCACGCAGGCCTGGCTGATGATCGCCATGCTCATCGCCGCCATTGCCGTTTCGTAAGGCAAGATGTCATCTTACCCCACAGCCTTGACCATGCTCCTCTGGTTGGCTCTCCTCGCCCTCGCGCTCTTTTTTGCTTATTGGGAACTCGTCATCGCTGAAGGTGTCCACTTGGGGCCGCGCGTCGTCGCTCTGCTGTATGATCTCGTCGCGCGCCGCTACAACAACATCAAGCAGTTCGATTCCTCTTACGAAGCCTGGTTCATTGGCGAGCCACTGGCCGCTGCGCTGCAAGATATATCTGCTTCCCCTGGCGGGGAATCTCCCTCTTTAGGGGGTCTACGACCGCTCGTGCTGGATGTGGCGACGGGTACCGGCCGCTTGCCGATCACGTTGCTGGCGCAAGAGGGTTTTCGTGGTCGTGTGATTGCGCTGGATAGCTCGCGGGAAATGCTGGCTGAAGCCGCGCGCGCCACGCGCGATTGGGCCGACCGGCTCACATTCGTCTGGCAAGCTGCCCGCCGGCTACCGTTCGACGACGACACCTTTGACGCGGTGACGTGCCTGGAGGCGCTCGAATTCATGCCGGACACGCGGCAAGCATTGCGTGAAATGATCCGCGTCTTGCGGCCCGGCGGCGTGGCGCTGTTGACCAACCGCGTCGGTCCGTGGGCCAAATTTCTGCCTGGTCATACGCAAAGTCGAGCGGCCTTTGAGGCGATGTTGGCAACGCTTGGCCTGGAGCGCATCCGGACGCAGACCTGGCAGGTGGAATACGATCTGGTGTGGGCCAGGAAACCGGGGAGCGTGCCAGACGCGGGATGACGTTGACGAAAGATCAAA
>CAYHAR010000186.1:6141-7374 GCA_964354595.1 uncultured Anaerolineae bacterium
CGAGTCCGGCGCAAACAAAAAGCGCGGGAATCTCCCGCGCTCACGTCATCAGGCTATCACCGCTGCTTATTGCACGGGGATGTAACCCATCGGCGCGCGTTCGATTTGCTCGACCGGCAGCACGTCAATCAGTTCGTAATCGCGGGCGCCCAGCCCCAGTTGCTCTCCGTACTGTACCACGAGGTATGGGTCTTTGAGCGGCCCGTGCAGCCACCGGAACGGGTGTCCCTCGCGCGTGTGAACCTCCATACAAGTCGGGATGTTTTCCTCGATCAGCTGTGTACGTCCGGTCACATCCAACACGGCCTGGTCGAGCGCCACAATGTCATCCGAGCCAAAGACGCCCGCGTCCGGCAGGATGGGCATACTCGTAAAGCCAAAGCAGTCGCACAACGGCGTCATGTGCGTCGCCAGGACGAGGTGCGCGGTTTTGCCCGGCGCGAATGTGCCAAGTGTGATGCTGACACTAATGGCGCACGCTTCCTGGAAGGCATGGAAATTCACGGCATCAATCTTGAGGCTGCCGGGAGGCGCGACTTGCAAGCAGCGTCCGCAAGCATTGCATTGTTCTGGATGAAGATGAAGCTCCTTCGGGTCGTTCTTGTCCACCACAATCGCCTGGTGCGGGCAGACCTCGGTGATGCGCTTGCGCGTTGCTTCGTCGGGGCATTGATCGGCGAACCAGTAGCGGTCGAACTGCATCGTGTCGTGCATTGCGCCGCGCGTCTGGCCGACCATGCAGCCGAGCGCAATGTTCTTGAACGCGCCGCCATAGCCGCAGCTCGGGTGCCCCTTGGCGTGCGCCAGGTTGACCAGGAACGTCGCATCCTGAACCATTCCCGCGACTTGCCATTCTTTAATGTTCTTGTATGGGCGCTCGTGCGCGTAAAAATATTTGTCGTCCGGCCCGGCGGCTGGATACACCTGGCAGCCGAGCGTCTCGGACGAGTAACCGCGCTCCTCTGCGCCTTTGGCATCCCAGGTCACATCACAGATAAACGGCTTGCCGCCACCCTCCTTGACCGCTTGAACCACTTTGCGGACAAAGACCGGGTGAACCGTCGAGTAACCAATGTTATTCCCCGTGTGCATCTTGATGGCGACCGTCTCATCCTTCACGCGGTCGCGCAAGTGCAGCCGGTCGAGGATCAGGTCGAGCTTGGCGGGCAATGTTTCTTTGGCTTCCAGGCGAGCCTGGCGGGCGGATCCGAAAAAGACTGGACTGGACATGGC
>CAYHAR010000187.1:0-7346 GCA_964354595.1 uncultured Anaerolineae bacterium
GCGTGATAGACCTCGTCCATCGAAGACACCACGTCGTGCAGTTGCTTGACTTGCTCCGTAATGTCCACGCGCAATCGCTGCGCGCGCCCGCTATCAATATCCTGGACGCCGACGATCAAGAGTTGCGAGTAGATCGTCCCCATCGCCGTGAGCGTGCTGTCCATCTGCAGCTCGGCCTTTTGCATCATGTTCTCAAGCTGCTGAAGGTTCGCCAGTTGCGCCTTTTTGGATTCGATGGTCTGCTGCATCTGTTGGCGCACGGAAGCGTCGTCTTCGATTTTGTATTTGGCCTGCAAGTTCTGGATCGCCAGCGGCACCGAGCGCACGTCCTGGCGAATCACGTCGTCGCCCTCGTAAGCGTCGAGCCGCTGCGCCAATTGATACAGGTTGCCGATCCATTCGTCAATCTGGTCGGCCGTGTCGCGCAAGTGATCGCGCAGCACGTTCTGGCGCGTCCGGGCAATCGTTTCGGCGATGCGCCGGCGATATTCCAACGCCTTGTTCATCTTGTCGCGCCCGGCTTCGCTCTGCAATTCCTTGGGGTTAAACTCGTGGCGCAACAGGTCGGCGACCGCTTTCGCGTTGGCCGTCGGGTCGGTCACGATGCTGACGAACAACGCCAGCCACATCACGACCCCGCCGGCCAGGTAAAACCACCGCCACCCCTCGTCAATGGGAGAAAAGGCCGTGAACAAAATCGTCAACGCAATGACGACGCCGCTCTTCCAATCAAAAATCGCATTCTCGACGATGGCTCGCGTTGCGCGCTTGCGCAACGTCTCTTGGGGACGCTCGTATGTCATGCAGTGCTCCGTTTAGCTCCCTGCTCTTGGGCGCGGACCGCAGCGATCAGGTCGGCCACCGCGCGCAAATCCGGGTGATCCGGCGCGAATCGCTGCGCTTCGCGCCACACGGACTCGGCGCGCTCGTAGCGCCGCAGCCCGGCGTAGGCCCTGGCCAGCGCCAGATGATACGCGACCATGGTGGGCGCGCCGGCCACCGCGCGCCGCAGGTGGATGACAGCCAGCACCCACACGCCTTGCCGGGCGTACTCGCGTCCGCGCGCATAGAACCCTGAATGAGTGCGCACGCCCCTATCTGGCGCGCAAAGGAGACGCTCCCGATCCTTCATAAAGTCTTCCGAGATGCGCAGCAAGATCACCACCGGGGCCGCCGCGGCGAGCAGGCCCAGAGCGGAGATCAAACTGTAGCTCAAGAACACTTGCGCCAGCGCGAACAATGCAAAGATGCCCGCCAGTCCGACCAGGAGCCAGTAAATCGGCTGCCAACGCCAATAGATCAGCACGGCCAATCCCAACTGGACGGAAACCGTGATCGCAAACGACCAAAAGGCGGCCGGCGGCAGCTGGCGCAAAACCTTGGCCGCAACCTCTGGCGGCAAAGGGTTGAGGCCCAGGTACAGCCCCACAAATTGTTCGAGCGAAAGCTCGCCGCGGCCCAACATCGGCCCGATCGAGTTGAATAGGGAAAGAGACATCCAGTACACGCGGGCCATGGCCGTGATCACCAAATAACCCAACAACATCCAGAACCAATACGAGCCTTCCGGCAACCGCCGCTCGTATCGCCAAAGCTTGCCGTGACACGCTTTGCACGTCTTGTCTTCCGGCAGAGTCGGCCTGGCGCAATAGGGACACAGGTACTCGTCGTCAAATTCGGCCAGCCGCGCCGCGGCCTCTTCTTGCACTTCGGGCGATGGGGCAACCCAGGCATCGGCTGACAATCTGGAAAGAGTCTCGACCGGTGGCGGCGGAGGCGGCTCTGGCCCCGGCTGCGTCTTTTTGCGAAACATGGCTGCAGCCGGGCTGAGCGGCGCTTGCGCGCTCGACGCATAACTTTCCGACATGAGCGGCGGCGTATAGACCGAGGGCGCGGCCGCTTTTTGCTCGCGCACCCAGTCCAGCCCCTTGCGCGCCATCTGGTTGGCGGAGTCGAGCGTCAGCACGTTTTCCAGGCAGACCTCGCGGTCGTCCAGGTTATCCACCACGCTCGAAAGCCACAGCCAGGCCGCGACGCTGCGCTCGTCCTGCTCGGCGGCTTGCGTCAACAGCTTGCGCGCCGCCTCGCGCTGCCCGGCCTTGGCGGCCGCAATGCCCCGCTGCAACAAATCCCCCGGCCCGCTCTCCACGCTCTACACTCCACGTCTAAAAATATGTCGAGAGAATCTTGTACAGTTGCCGAATCGTGTCCAGGTTGCCCTCGCGCACCTGGCCGCCGGTCGAATCCGCCAGCGACTGGAGCGTTTTATAGTCCGCATCTTTGCCGTAGGCGATGGCAAACACCGCCACCGGCACGCCGCTCTGATTCGAGTCGCGCATGTACTTGGACAACCGGTCGAGCGTGATGCTCGAATTGTTCTCCAGCCCGTCCGTCATCACGACGATGGCGTTGATGCGCTCCTTGTCCTTGAGGGCCTGCAATTGGTCGTAAGCCACGCGGACTCCGTCCAGCAGCGCCGTGTTGCCGCTGGCCTGGATCGAGTCAATTGTCGAATCCAAGACCGGGCGGCTCGTCCGTAGCTCTTTGGGTGGAAGCGTGCGATAAACCTGGGTGGAGAACAGCGCCATCCCCACGCGCTCCTGGTCGTTTTGAATCTGCTCGACGAAAATCTTGAGCGCCTGCTTGACGTTGGCGATCTTGTCGCCCTGCATACTGCCGGAGGTATCCACGACGAGCATGACGTTGGCGCGTCGCTTGGTCAGCCACCATGTCTGCTGCACAGTCTGCAACACTGCCGGCGCGGGAACCTGCAACGACGTCTTGGGCTGCGCCGGGTCCACGCCGTTATCGGCGCGAATCGGCGAGCCGGGCGAGTCGAGCGGGATGTCCAGATCGGCCGGGCGATAGCCCAACGCCAGCACTTTTTTCTGCGCTTCGGGCGAGCGGACGAAATCGGAAAAGCGCGCAAATGTCAATCGCTGAGTGTCGCTCAATCCTGGCTGTTCCAGCAACGCCAGCGGGTGATCTTGCCACAGCGCGCCTTCGACTGGATAAATGGCGACGAGATCCGCGCCCTTGCCGCGCGCCCAGATGACGATCTGCTCCGAGCAGACGAACGCATCCAGGTAGCCGCGCCCCTGCTGAACGACGCGCTGCGCGATGGGCCACTCGCCTTCGCCATAGTAGCGCACGGTCTTTTCAATCGCGCCCACGTAATCGAGCGTGCGCTGCGCCTGCACGTCTTCGACCGTCAGCCCGCGCGTCTTGTTCGCGCCGGCGTAAAACTCGGCCAGCGTCGCCAGCAGTCCCGATGCCGACGCGGTGGACGGATGGCTCCACTTGAAATTCTTGTCGGACTGCGCCTTGGCGAGCAGGTCGCTCCAGCCCAGCGGCTTGGTGGGATAGCCCATGGACTGCGCCACGTCGCGCCACATTGCAATGACGACGGGCGAGACCGCATAGCGCGTCGTCGCGCCGACGAGCGCGCCTTCGCCGTTGTGCGCGTCGGCCCAGGCGCGATCCACCTGCCCCAGCCAGACGGACGAATCGGGCGACATGGCCTGGAAATTTCCGGCGACCGCGCCCGCCGCCATCACGTCCGGCTCCAACTCTACGGTCTTGACCGAGAGCCGTGTGCCATCCGGCGCCTTGGGATTCTGCGCGTTGAAATCGGCCACGAGCGCCTTGAACAGATCGGCCTTTTCCGGCGAGTAGGCAATCGTCAGCTCGACCGGCTTGGACGGCGCGGTCTGCTGCGTCGCCTGCTGCGCCAGCGGCGCAAAAGTCAGCCAGCACCCGCAGCACAGCGCGAGCAATCCGAATACGCCCACCACCAACCACACGACGGTTTGCGTCGAAGCGGGCGCTCGTTTACGAGATGATTTCCTGGAATAGCTCATTACGACATCCTATGGCGTATTCCGTGATGCGTATTGCGCAACGGAGCGCACGCCACTCACGCTGCTTTTTCAGCCAGCGACTTTTGATAGGCCTTCCAGCCGGGGCACCAACCCGTGTGCCATTTCCAGATTTTTGCAATGATCGAGTCGGGCTTTTGCTCGGCGCGTTTCCTGATCGGGCAATCTTCACAGTGATACTTTTTCTGTTCGGCCATCTGTGCCTCCATCACTCATCTCTTGGCAACGTTGAGATCGAACCAGCGCAACAACGCCTGAAGAACGTCTCGGCTGGGCGAGCGCATGGCCGAGGTGCGCGGCACGACGGCGAGCACGCCTTGCTTTTGCCACTTGGCAAAGGGGCTATTGCTATCCGCCACCACGCTCACGTCCGGGTGAACCGGGCGCAGGCCGTAGGCCACAGCCTTGGCTTGCACGTCTTTGCCGAGCAAGTACTTTTCAAACTCGAGCGCCGCGTTCTTTTCTTGCGCCGTCGTCTCCGGCCCCATCCACACGCTAAAGGGGAAATCGAACCACGTCACGTACTTGGGGTAACGCACGACCAGCGGATCATTCCAGCGCGTCTGGATGCCGGCCATGTTCGCCAACAAATCGCTTTCCAGCAATTGTCCGCCGTCGCCGACGGAATAGCCCAGCAGCGCAAAATCCTCGGCCGTGTAGGCGCTGGCGCCGCTAATGTCCGTCACCGCGCCCATCAGGTCTTTGAGCCACAATTGAAACTTCAGGTCGGTCACGTCGGCAGTGCTAATGTCCTGCCGGTCATAGTATTCGCCCGCGGCCGCCACCATCGCCGCCAGTCCGCCCACATTCTTGCGCGGGTTGGGCACGACGAGCTTGAAGAATCCCCACTGCGGATCGCCGCCCAGTTCCGGCCAGCCGCCTTTGGCAGTCGCCGCGTCGTGCAGCGTCTTCCAGTTGACCTCGTCATATTTCTTTTCCAGCACGGCGGCGCGGCTTTGGTAGATGCCCCAGGCGAATAACGAAAGCGCCACCGGCCTGGCGCGATACTCGCCATCGGTGAGGAACACGTCGCGGCCCGCTTTTTCTTTCTTGGCTGCGTTCGCCAGCTCGACGAGATACCGGCTATCGGGAATCCACGCCGTCGGCAGTTGCTCGAACGAGGCGCTATCGTAGCGGGCCAGCGCCGAAAGGCCATCCATCGGAATGATCGTCACGTGGATCGAGCGGCCTTCCAGCTTGCGGTCGGCGGCGTTAAAGCTCTTGGCGGCTTCCGTCACCCAGGGCTCCACCGCCAGGGCCGTGACGACGCGCACCTCCAGCGGCTTGTTCGTCACAGGGGGCGATGCGGATTGGCTGCCCACCAGCCGAATGACAAGCCCCGCGCCGACGATGAGCAGCGCAACGGCGATGACGAGGAAAAAGATCAAGCGTGTTCGGTTCATACAAACCTCGCAGGGCGCACTCGAGCGTCCCTCTGCTTTTGGGGTGCGCAATAGCCCCCCTTCTCCCGTCTCAAGACGGGAGAAGGGGCCGGATTCGTCACCGAATGAACGTCAATTAGCTGCTCAGGCCCAGGCGCTTTTTGCGCTCGGCCAACTGGTTGTCCAGCTCGACCTTGCCCAGCGCCTCGTCCACCTGGCTTTCCAGGCGCGACGTTTCGATATCGGCGCGCGCTTCGGCCTGGTCGAGCCGCGAGCGAATGCCTTCGGTGATACGCGCCATGTCCGCGTCGCCCACGCCTTCCAAATCCTTGAGCGAGCGAATCGCGCCGACGGTGCGCTCCTTCGCCTTGGCCAGGTCGAGCAGCTCGTGCATCTGTTCGCGCTCTTGCTTGATGGTCGTCAGCTTGGCTTCCAGCTTGAGCTTGGAATCCATCAGCCTTTGGTATTCGACCTGGGTCTTTTGGTAGCTTGATTGATATTCGGCCAGCAGCTTGCTGGTGGTGTTGAGCTTGGCCTGGACGGCAGCCGCCAGGTCTTCCTTGCCCTGCTTGAGCAGCGCGTCAATATCCGCGTCCTGCTTGGCCGCGTCGGCCGTGTACTGCTCCACCTTGCGCGCCAGCGTCTTGACGTTGCCGCCCACCGTGGCGGCCGCGTCCTCCAGCGCCTCCAGGTTGTTTTCCGCGTCGCGGATGTACTGATCGAACACCGCCAGCGAGTTGGACTTTAGCGCCGCATCCACCATCGCGTGCAAGTTGGCCTTGATCAACGTGCCAACTTTATCCAGTAGAGATGCCATGGGACCCCTCCTTCGGAAAGATTTGTGTCGCTATCGTATCACACGAATCACCTGGCTGCTTGACGAGCGCCTGACAGGCCGCTGACCAGCTTCGCTTCTCTGATATTATACTGCAAAAACGGCCTGACTGGGAACTGAAAAGCCCGAGAGCATTCTTCGGGCCTTTTCTTGTGCCGTCGCACGGTCGCCGTGGCTATGGGCCAAAGTGAATCAATTCGTCTCCCAGGTTAAACTCTTTGACCTGGTAATAGGTAGGGAAGCGTTGAATCATCTCGAACTCGGTGCGCAACAGCTCGTAATGGCCGCGCTCCATCCGGCTCAGATAAGTCAGCACGGTGCGCGAGTTTTCCTCTGCGGCGCGGCCAGCCGACTCGCCATAGAATTGTTCCGAAAGGCGCTCGGCTTCCATCGCCAGGCGGAAAAGCTCGGGGACCGGCGCGCCCTCTTGAATGGCGGCCTGCACGGTGGGCACCAGTGAGCGGGCTGGCAAGGCCAGCTCGACTTCCGGAAACTGGCGTTTGTAGGATGCCTCCAAAATCTGGCGGTGCTTGACTTCTTCGCCCACCAAAAAGCTGATCCGCTCGCGCAAATCCAGGTTGACCACCAGGCCGGCAATGTGCCGATACAGGTTGGCCGCTTCGATCTCGGATTTGATGGCGACTCCCAGGATTTCCAGCGGGGTCAAGTCATTAGCGATTGTCATGGTTCTCCTCCAGCAGTGTTCGATGACTAGACGCCGTACTTGGCATTTGATTGTATACGAATTGATGGGTTTGGTCAACTCTGCTTTTGCACTGTGCTACAAGCCCGAGCATAATGAAGATTGAGGCCAAGCCTGCATTTGCTGTCCCAGAGCCAAGCTGAATGTCAGTGGTGATGGATGAAGCGTTCTGCCGATTGGTCACGTCAGTGGATTTTTCATGTATCCTGTTCGCGGCTTTTGCTTGGGCTACAGGCGTGTTTCAATGGCTGTGGTCGCTGGCAACGTGGCTGTTTTCGGGCGCGTGGAGGGGCGGGGGGGAGGTGTGAGTCAGGGGCGAGCCGCCGGATTGGGCGCGAGGCGCGCAATGGACGAGCATTAAAACGCAATGCCGGCTCAAAGCGCCGTCCCCGGCGCGGTGGGTCGGGCGCTCCTTGTTTTGACATGCGATTGATTCAGGTCTATACTACTGGCGCCTTGCTCGGAAAAGATGTCCGCTACACTCCCCCACGGCGTATAAAGGCTGCAAATTCTGACGGGGGAATATACCTTAAATATGAGGCTGACTT
>CAYHAR010000188.1:0-7320 GCA_964354595.1 uncultured Anaerolineae bacterium
CCCAGGGTAAAGAACCCGGCGCGCGGATAGGGATTGGTCAGCGGCAACAGCCCCAGCTCATGGCCGATCGGATCGCCCGCAGCCCCAACAGCCACCGTCGTCGTCAGGTAATCGGGAAAAGCCATCACGCCCAGGCGTTCCTGCGCGAATGTCATCTGCTCGGCCAGATACAGATAAAACGCAGACGAAAGAAACAGCCGCCCGCCGCCATCCAGGAATGACTCTAGATTCGCCTCGTCCGTCGCGTTGATCGGATCGTACCAGTCGTAGCCAGTGAACCACACGACGACCGGATACCATGCCAGCCGCGAAGCAGAGAGCGGATTGGCCGGGCCGTTCGAGTTGACTTGCCAGACGTCGTGCGCCACGCCGGCTTGCGTCAACGCCTGAGAAAAAGCGCCTTGCACATCGTACCAACGGTCGTCATCCACCAGCAGCACAGGCGCAGGCGTCTTGATCGTCAACACCGACGTTACCGCGACCGAGGACGACAGCGAAGAGCGCGCTGTGAGTGTCACGACATCTACGACATTTCGCCCCAAGCCAGAAGGGACCGTCACGGTCAGCGTCACCGTCACGACATCGCACGACTGGGCCAACACCTGCGTCGGGCTGAGCACGTGAGGCCATGCGCCGCCAGAAACCGACAGAGTCACCATGTCAGCGGTCGTCTCGCCAATGTTCCACAAGCGCAAAGTGCGCGTTGCGACATCACCGGGCCGGGCGATGACCGTCTCGCTAGCCGGGAGCATCCTCAGTCCAGCCGCTTGGGGAGGATTGGCGAAATAATCCATCGCGCGCTGCATGACCATCTGCCGTGTGAGTGCATCTGTGATCGCCTCGTAGCCGAACGACAGCACCACGCCGCGATAGGGCCGGCACAAGCCCACCTTTTGCCCGCCGGACCCATCGCCCTGATAAGCCACTATCTGCGAAGCATAGTTGGCATCGCTGACGGCGATCTCGTCGGGCCAACTCTGATTATCCGCACCGCCGGACCCGGCAATCGTCATCGCCAGGCCGGCCATGATCTCGCCATCCAGGCCAGTTAGCGCCCTCGCGCCGGAATCGTCACTCACGTATCGCGTCTTGAAATAGTCGTACAAATACGGCGCATAAAAGTAACCGCTTGCGCCGCCATCCCAGAACGCCACATCCTGCCCGCTGATCATCATGCTGTGCGTGCCGGTCAGAAAAGTCGTGATGGCGGCGTTCGCGCCGACGAACCCCGGTGAATCCTCCGGCGATGACCAGATCACCACATCGTAAGCGAGCAAGTCCTCTCCGCGCGGCGTGTCGCCGGGAGGATTGCGGATGGACCAAGTGTTGTACAAGTAACTCTGCTCGTCGAGCGCCTGCTGCAAGTAGCCGACTTGACTTTTCGAGTACCACGCGCCTCCATCCACCAGCAACACCTTGGGGCCGGGCGTCAGCGATAGATCCTGCGTGATGGTCTCCCCAGCCGTGACCGTCACCGTCGCCGTGAGGACACGGTATCCCAACGCCATCGCTCGCAGCATGTATGTGCCGACCGGCAAGGTCAGGCTGTACGAGCCGAACGCCGTTTGTGAGACTGGCGTGCCGACCACTGTCACGGTCGCCGTGATGGGCAAACCAGTCAAAGCATTCTTGATGGCGCCCTGCACTACCCCGGTCGGCAGAGGCGGCAGATCAAAATCGCGCGTGCGCGGCGTTCCCACGCTGATAATCACGCTGGACGCAAAATCAGGCGCATACCCAAACGCGCTGACCGAAACGTCATAGACGCCGGAGGCCACGCCAACGATATAGTATCCACCTGCATCCGTCGGCGTCGTCGCGCGTTGCGTGCCGCTGACCGTCACCGTTGCGCCAGAGATGGGCGCGTGTGTGCCGGCCTCCCTCACCGTTCCAGAAAGAATGCCCGCGTGTGCCACGGCCATCACGGCCGCGTAAGCGTCCACGCGCCCCCAGCCGCTATCGTTGTTGGGCATCGTGGTCGTGAGCGGGACAGCCGTCGTCGTGAGCACATAAGCGGTTGTAGTGATCGTCGTTCCAGGCTGCGCGGATAACATCAACGCCGCCACACCGGCCACGTGCGGCGCGGCCATCGAGGTGCCGTCGAGCGACTGGAACCCGCCGCCCGGCCAAGCCGAGCGCACTTGGACGCCCGGCGCGACGACGTGCGGCCTGATCTCGTCCCAGGGCGAAGGCCCTCGACTGGAAAAGCGCGCCACCATGTCGGTCGAGTCTGTTGCGCCGACGGCGAACGATTCGGGGAATGACGCCGGCGAGCCTACGGTGCCTCCGTATGGGCCTCTGTTGCCGTTGCTGAACACGGCGAAAATGCCGACAGCTCGCAACGCGCGCACATCATTTTGAAACCTTGTATCGCCTCCCACGTCGCTTCCCCACGAATTGTTCAGCACGTCCGGCGCCATGGCCGCATTGCCGCCCGGAGCCAATATCCATTCGAACCCGGCGTGAATCCAACTATCGTAACCATAGCCGGCCGAGTTGAGCACGCGCGTGGCGATCCATCGCGCGCCCGGCGCAACGCCGATGCCGCCTTGCCCGGCGATGGTTCCCATTGTGTGCGTGCCGTGACCGTGGCCATCTTGCGGGTACACCGCGCCTTGCCCGGTCGCATCGTACCAACTCGTCTCGTGCTGGCACAGGCTCTTGACGCAGCCGCGATAATTTCCAGAGAGCGCCGGGTGCAGCCAGTCCACGCCCGTATCCATGTTGGCGACGACCACGCCCGTCCCGGTGATATTGAGCGCCGCCCAGACTTGATCGGCGCGAACCCTGCCGACGCCCCATTCGACCGTGGAGAGTGGAGAGTGGAGAGTGGAGAGTGGAAAGTTCAACTCTTTGACATTTACCCACTGTTGCCAGCGATCCGCGCGCACCAACGCCACGTCGGGGCGGGCCGCCAATTGCGCGATGGTCTGCGTCGTCGCGCGCGCGCCGATGGCATTGATCACCCACAACGGCCTCACGTCGCCGGCGCGGCCCGCGGAGGCTTCAGAAGCCAGGAACGCCCGCACGCCGCGCTGGCTGCTTTCTGCCGTCGCGCGGAGCGATTCGACGGCGAGCGCGCCCGCCGATGCGCGGTCGGGCAATCTGGCAGCCGCCGACGTGAGATCGGCTTGCTCGCGCATCTCGACAAGAATCGGCAACGTGTCATCGGCTTTCGACGCGGCGAGTTGTTTGAGCAACGCCGGATCAATCTTGCCGCGTAGCGCAGGCTCCTCCCACGACACAGGCGTGTCCGGCAACGGTTGAGCCGTCGCCCGATTGCTGCCCGCCAACATCAGCGCAGCACATGCGACAACCATCCATCCTACTATCTGAACACGCGACACCTTTGCCTTCATTCCACTTTTTCCCTTCATCCACAATGCCCTTGCGATATGCGATTATAGCCCACAGCCTGCCAAATTGCCATTCTCGCGCGCCTGTGCTATGCTTGCCCTCGTCCTTCGTCTTTCGTCATTCGTCTTTCGTCCTTCGTCATTCACAGGAGGCAATATGCTTACCGATAAAATCAACCGCATCTCACTCGGACACTTGCCCACACCGCTCGACGCGCTGCCGCGACTGGCGGAGAAACTCGGCGGGCCGCAGTTGTTCGTCAAGCGCGACGATCAGACCGGGCTGGCGACGGGCGGGAACAAGACGCGCAAATTAGAGTTCCTCGTCGCCGACGCGCTCGAACGCAAAGCGGACACGCTCATCACGGCCGGCGCGCCGCAATCCAATCACGCGCGTCAGACGGCCGCTGCCGCCGCGCGCGCGGGGATGCGCTGCGTGCTGGTCTTGCGCGGACAGCCGCCGTCCGAGCATCAGGGCAATCTCTTGCTCGACGAATTGCTCGGCGCGCAAATTCGCTGGGCCGAGCGGAACGCTGTGCCCGCCACGATGGAAGCGGTGGCGGCGGAACTGCGGACGCAAGGTCGCGCGCCCTACATCATCCCTTACGGCGGCAGCAATCCGGTCGGCGCGACGGGTTACGTGGCCGCGATGGAAGAATTGATGGAGCAAGCCCGGCAGATGAATTTGCGCTTTGACCGCATCGTGTTTGCGTCCAGCTCCGGCGGGACGCAAGCGGGACTCGTCGTCGGCGCAAAGGCAACGGGCTACTCAAGGCAGGTGCTCGGCATCAGCGTTGACCAAAAACGCGAGGACCTGCAATCATTGGTCGCGGCGCTGGCAACCGAGACCGCCGCGCATCTCGAGCTCGATCTAGAGTTTTCGCCGGGCGATATTGCCGTTAACGCCGATTACCTTGGCGCGGGCTATGGCATCCTAAGCGAGCCGGAGCGTGAAGCGATTCGCCTGGCAGCAGAGACGGAAGGGCTGCTGCTCGACCCGGTGTATACCGGTCGCGCGTTCGCGGGAATGATTGACCTGATCCGCAAAGGCGAAATCCGGCGCGATGAATCCGTGTTGTTCTGGCATACCGGTGGAACGCCCGCGCTGTTTGCGTATGCGGAAGAGTTGGTCAAACACTTGGATTGACAAGCCCCATCGAAACTGTTATGATAGTTTCGCCGCACGGAGGAGTGAAATGGCAACAGCCTTTCAAGGTGTGATCGAAAAAGGTCAGATACGCTGGGTTGGCGTGGCGCCGCCCGAAGGGACACTCGTCGTGGTGGTGCCGCAAGAACCGCCTTCGGTTGACGAACAAATCAAGCGGCTGCAGGCCATCCCGCCCGCCGAGTGGCGCAAATCATTTGAAGCAGTGCTTTGCGCCTGGGATGAATCCGAACCGGCGGAACTCGAAGATCAACCCTTATCCGATGACGAATTGAAAACGTTGATCGAGCAAGCGCGCGAGCAAGTGTATGCCCAGCGCCGTCGTTGACTTGACCGAACTCGTCCCAATAGCGATGCGCCGGATGGATCGCTCGCCCCTCTTCCAGCGATGGATGGCGGGCGATTTTGTCTGGGTAACCTCGGTCGCCTTGCTCTCCGAATTCAAGCAAGTAACGAACCGTTCGGGCCTCGCCCGACGAATCCGCCGACTGGCGCGCGATGCGCTCATTGACAAACTATTGGCCGATGCCGTGATCGTCACGCCCGCAACCGACTTTCCACATTGCCGAGATCCGAAAGACGACATCGTGATCGCTACGGCCGTCGCCGCCCGCGCTGATTTTATTGTGACGGCTGACGACGATCTGCATGATCCGGCGCTCGCGGTCCACCTGCAAGACGAGTGGAAAATTCGCGTCGCGTTTATGGGCGAGTTTCTGGATGCGCTGACCGCGCGTTCGCCGGGCTGATTGACCTGATCCGCCAAGGCGAATTTCGGCGTGACGAATCCGTGTTGTTCTGGCACACAGGTGGAACGCCAGCGTTGTTCGCCTACACTGATAAGCTAATCTGACTACATGGCCACACTGCTGACAAGGTTGACAACTCGCCGCAATTGCATTATTCTCTCGCCGTTGTGCCGGAGACGAGTCTGTCCTCATGACTGTTGCGTTTATGGCGGCTCCGATACGATTGAGCGCCACAAGTCCTTCTGGCTCGAAAGGAAACCAAGACATGAGCACGATCAGGATGTATCGCGTCAACGGATTCGACATCACGGACAGCACAGAGTTCTACTTTAAGATTGGCAATGAAGATAGGCTACTCTGCAGTTTTTGCGTTGCGGACGAGGGCATTTACTACTATAGGCGAGGATCAAAGATAATATCGCCTAAAGAAAATGCACGTACTCGCTATACGACTGACGGGTTCCTTTCAATGGAGGATTTGAAGGACTTGTTTGAAATGCTAAGAAGGGCAGACCTTGCCAGTTTTGAGGGAGGGAAAAACCTCAAGATAAGTAGGCATGGCAAGAAAGTAATCATTGAAGCGGCACCACCCGAAGCAGATTAAGCGCTCTGGAGTAACTTGGCTGTATAGCATGGGGGCAGGTTCCATCTCTCACGTAGAACGTCGGAACGCAAGGGGTCGAGGAGATTGGCCTCGTAACTCCGGAGTCTTACTTTGCCTTCCAACCTGGAGATACCCACAGTCCATTTCATATACCCATTGGAGCAAAAAATGAACGTCAGAAGTCTAGCCAAAGGACTCAAGTACAGAGGAGAAGCCGAAGGCAAGCGTCAAACATACTATGTGTTCGAAGGCAGCGGTTACTTCTTCGTTATCTCATTTCGAAAAACGGATACGGGCTCTGGAAACTTCAATGTCATCGAGTCAGATGCGGTTCAATACGTGCAGAGGAAATTCGCTGGCGAGAAAGCAATCACAGCACAAGACCTATACAATCGCTCCAGCAAAACACGGCACTTCGGAAGTAAACTCGATGCTTTGAACACACTTTACAAAAGTTTCCCGATTGTTGTCCAGGAGTGTCAAGTTTGGAACGCATGTGCCAAAACAGCTGGCTAGCTGAACATAATTCGACGAAAACTTGCCTGGTTCTGGCCGGTTTCGCCAGTCAGGACCGCCAAGCCAGGCCCCAAAGCACGAATCGGGAAACTTTTGACTTTACATTCTTGTAGCAATAAAAAGTGCAAAAGTGGACAACCGTTACAAGTCAAGAGCGCTTTACTTCAACATCAAGTGAATTTCAGATATCAGGAAAGGCAATGCTCAAAGAACTGAAACATAATGGCATCTTGGTGCCACCGCCTTATCAGCCAAAAGGACTCGTGCTCACCATTCGTGGGGATCGACTTGAACTGAAGCCTCTGGCAGAGGAGATGGCGATTGCCTGGGCACGCAAGATCGGCACGGAGTACGTACAGGATTCCGGCTTTTGCAAGAATTTTATGCGCGACTTTTCGAAAGAACTTGATGTCAAACCGGAGACCGTTTCGACTTTGGGACAAGGCAGCGCGTATAATTTGAACGTGCCCGGCGCTTTATATCCGGCGGAGTCAAGCCTTCAGGCGGCTTTTCCGGCTGAAGCCTCGACTCCCGAACGTGGAAACAGTCCCCAACGCGAAACGCTCTCCAAACCGCCGCTTTCCGTGGACAAGGTTGACTTTGGTCCGGCACTAGAGATCGTGCAAGCCGAACGGCTGGCGAAAGAGCAACTGACGCCAGAAGAGCGTAAAGCATCGGCCGCACAACGCAAAGCAGAGCGCGAACGGCTCAAGGAACAATACGGTCACGCCAGCGTGAACGGCGAGCGCGTCGAACTGGGCAATTACATCGCCGAGCCGAGCGGCATCTTTATGGGACGCGGCAAACATCCCTTGCGCGGCAAGTGGAAGCAAGGCGCGCAGAAAAAAGACATCACACTGAATCTAAGCAATGCCGATCACTTGACCGACAAAGACGACTGGGCCGAAATCGTCTGGCAGCCGGAATCGC
>CAYHAR010000189.1:0-2924 GCA_964354595.1 uncultured Anaerolineae bacterium
CCTCTTCGGGGCTGGGCATGCCGCCTTCGCCCGTCATCCACGCCGGAGTCTCCTCCACAGACGCGGGTGGTGGAGGTGGCGGAGCCGCTTTGACCGGTGCAGCCGGCTCAAGCGCCTTGAGCCAATCAGGAATCTCGCCCGGCTCTGGAGCGGCCAGCGGTTCTTCCGGCGCGGCTTTTGCCTCCATGCCCGGAGTCGGAGCGACCTCGGTTTCCAATCCCGATAGCCAATCTGGCATGCCAGTGACTTGCGCAGGTTGCTCCGCGCCCTCGGGCCGGAGCGCCTGCAGCCAATCGGGAATCTCGCTGGGCTCGGGCGCGGCCGGGGGCGTTTCCGGCGGAGCTTCGGGAATGACGCCCGCCTGCATCTGGGGCAGCCAATCCGGCGCACCTGTGGCGGCATCTTCGAGCGGGGCCTCGATGGGAGTTGCTCCTGCCTGCAATTGAGCCAGCCAGTCCGGCACGCTCTCATCTGTCTCTTCAGAAGGCGCGGGCGGCTCTGGGGCTTGAGGCTGAAGCGCTTGCAGCCATTCGGGAGTCTCGGCCTCTGGCACGGCCTCGACCTCTGCGCCGGGAATTGGGCCGGCTTCGGCGCGCAGTTGGGTCAACCAATCCGGAGCTGCTTCTTCGGCTGGCTGTTCGGTGGGCGACGCAGCCACGCCGCGCAGTCGGCTGAGCCAGTCGGGCGTGGCTTCTTGGGCGGGCGCTTCCGGGATCAGCGCTTCGGGTGGAGGCGCTGCCGCGCCGATGCCGGCCAGCCAGTCGGGAATCTCTTCGTCAATGGGAGCGGCGGCCAGCGACGGCGTCGCCGTCAAGCCGGTCGGAGCCTCTTCGGCGGGTGGCGGTTCAGGTTGAGGCGAAGGCAAGCCAATGCCTTGCAGCCAGGCCGGCACCTCTTCGCTCGCTGCCACGCCGGGCTCTGCTTGCGCGCCCACGCCGGTCAGCCAGTCGGGGATTTGATCTTCGGCTGTCGGGGCCGGAATCGGTGGAGCATACTCTAGTTTTGCGACCTCGATTGGCTTGGCGGGAACCGGCGAAGATTTACCGAACAGCATGTTCGCTCGCATCGCCAGTGGGTCGAGCGCCTGGGCGCGCTTGAGGTGCACATCGGCGTCTTCTTCGCGTCCGCTGTTCATCCAGATTTCGCCGAGGATGAGGTTGGCGTCCAGGCAGTAGGGCAATCGGTCGAGCACTTTGAGCGCCGTGTCGGCGGCCTCCATGCGCTGGTCGTCGCGCCAGAGCGCTTCTGCCAGGAGGGCTTGCAGGTCAACGCGGTCCGGCTCTTGCGCCAATATGGCGCGCAACTCGCCGATAGCCTCGCCGTAAAGTTCGCCGTTAAAGTACAGCCGCGCCAATGCCCCGCGTGTGAGCGGGACTTTGGACGGTTCGGCGCCATCGCGCCGCGCATAGAGCTTGCACAGCTCTTCCTGGACGACCGGATTGCCGGGCGCCAACTCGTAAGCGCGCTCCATTTGCCACGCGGCGTCTTTGACCGCGCCCTGCCGGTCGTAGACGATGGACAGCCCGGCGCGCGAAACAAAATCCGCCGGGTCGGCGCTGAGCACGCGCGCGAACAACTCGGTGGCTTGCTTGTCGTCCTCGCGATCCAGCGCAACCTTGCCCAAGAGCCGATAGGCTTCGATGTACTTGGGGTGCTGCTGCAAGATGTGCTTGCAGTGGGCGACGGCCTCGTCGTACGCGCTGCGCTCGATCAGCCCTTCAATGTGCCGACAATACTCTTGCAGGGCTACCTGTTCCATCCCTGCCTCCTTTTCCGATTAACAGGGGTAAAAGCATTCGCTGACATTATGCAATGTTTCGCGGAAAAAGGCAAGTAAAAAACTAGACCTGACAGGTCTCATAGACCTGTCAGGTCTGCTCTCAGCGCAAATAGTCTTTGAGGCGGCGGCTGTGTGTTGGATGCCGTAGCCGGGAGAGCGCCTGCGCTTCGATCTGCCGGACGCGCTCGCGCGTGACGCCCAGCTTTTTGCCGACTTCTTCCAGCGTGTACGATTCGCCGTCCACCAGGCCGTAGCGCAATTGCAAGATGCGGACTTCGCGCGGCGGGAGCGAGAGCAAGATTTCCTGGATTTGCTCTTTGAGCATGTTTTGCGTCACGGCTTCGGCAGGAGCGAGCGCCTCGGCGTCTTCAATAAAGTCGCCCAGCACGCTGTCTTCGTCTTCGTCCGTCGGCGTCTCTAGGCTGAGCGGGCGACGCGCCACCTGGATCATCTGCTCAGCCTTTTTCACCGGCACCTCGAGCGCCTCGGCCAACTCTTCGCTCGACGGGTCGTGGCCCAGCTCTTGCGTGAGTTGATGCGAGACGCGGATGAGCCGGTTGATCTGATCGCCCATGTGGACGGGGACGCGAATCGTGCGGCCCTGGTCGGCGATGGCGCGCGTCACGGCCTGGCGAATCCACCACGTGGCGTACGTGCTGAACTTGTGGCCGCGATGATAGTCGAATTTGCGCGCGGCGCGAATCAGGCCAATGTTGCCTTCCTGGATCAAGTCGAGGAACGGCACGCCGCGCCCGATGTATTTCTTGGCGACCGAGATGACCAGCCGCGAGTTGGCCGTGATGAGGTGCTCGCGCGCGGCCTGCCCATCGACGATAAGCGCCTCGATCTTGGCGCGCTGCTTGGGATCCGCCCCGTCGGCGGCGAGTCGCTTGGCCGCAAACTTGCCGCGCTCGATGCGCTTGGCCAGGTCCACTTCTTCCGGCGCCGTCAGCAAGGGGATGCGACCGATTTCCTTGAGATACAGCCCGACCGTGTCGTCGGTCTCAATGGCGGCCAGCGTCCCCTCGTCCAGCTCGTCGGCGGCTTCTTCTTCCTCGGCCTCGGCCGGCTCTTCTTCGGGCCGCTCGCCCACCTCGATGGTGTTCTCCATCAGCATCGTAAAGACTTCGTCGAGGCGGTCCAC
>CAYHAR010000189.1:3024-7300 GCA_964354595.1 uncultured Anaerolineae bacterium
CCGCTGATCGCCGGGCTTTTGAACATAGTACGCGCCCTTGCTCGGCGTCGCGTCGCCCACCGCAAATGATAGCGGCCCGGAGGTCACAGCAATTTCCACGCTCAACGTCGGCGTTGCCAGGCCAAACTCGGCCAAATTGCCCGTCGGCGTCAGCACGCGCTGAACATAGATGCTCGCCAGGCGCATCACCATTGCGTTCAGCGTGGCCGGGTCGCCCGGTTGACCGGCCGGCTCGGCCAGCCACCACATGCCGCTCGCGTCGCGCGTGGCCGAAACCTGCGTGCCACTCAACACGTCGCGCACGGTGATGCCGCTGATGGCGGGAGCCGATACCTCGATCAGAGTCGTCGGCCCCGGCGGCGCCGGCGTGGGAGTCGCGTTGCTCGGCTTGTAGAACTCGACCAAGTATACTACACTTGCCACTAAAACGAGAACTGCGAGTAGGATCAAAGTCGTGCGTGTGTTCATAGTTATCAGTCAATCCGTTACCCGGTTGCCCGGTCAGTCAGTCGGCCAGCGACTGATTGACTGAGCACCGAGTAACTGATCACTCATTACCGTCTCCTCCACCATACGATAGCGCCGACGACGAGCACGGCGAGCGGCATCAAGATGATGCTGATGCCAAAGACCTGAATCGTCATCCTCAGGCTTGGCACCAACTGCCGCGTCTCGAACGGCTTGGGGCGGATGTTGAGTTGAGATTCTTGCTCGGCCAGCCAGTTGGCGGCGTTCAGAAACAGGTCAAAGTTGCCCGGCTGGCGCGACATGGCGTTGATGGCAAAACTCGAATTGCCAAACACGACCAGACGCGCTTTGGTTTGCGAATTTTCTGCCGCGACGGCAATGACCAGCGGGCCTTTGGCGTCTTTGGCGTCGGCAGCCGGAAAGCGCCCGGTGCGGAAGCCGTCCATCACGGCGCTCAGGTTGGCGGCTCCCCAACTTTGCGGCGACGTCTCTACCAGCGGCGTCAGGCCGATGTTAGCCGGCGCGGGCGAGGCCAGCGCCATCGAGCGCGCGCCGGGAAAGAAGGCTGCATAATTTCCCATCTTTTGCGTGATTGGGCTGGGACCGTACTTGGCCGCGATGGTCACGCCCGGGTCGGTCACTTGCGAGCTGACCGGATCGAGCACCATATCGTCGCGCAGCGTGATACCCCATTCCTTTAGCAGCGCGCCGAATCCCGCGTCGCCGAGTTTCTGATCTTGTGTGTCCAGGCTCGTATCCACCATCAACATCACCCGGCCGCCGCGCGCCAGGTACGCGCGCAGCATGTCGGCCTCGTTGGACGCGAATGGCGCATGCGGCCCGCCGACGATCACCACCGCCGCATCTGCCGGAACGGTGCTGGTCGTCGCCATCAGCAGCGGCTTGATCTGAAATCCATCCCGGTCGAGACCGGCCTTGACGACCGCAAAGCCCAGGTCGCCGCTCTCTTCCAGGTCGCGCTCGCCGTGGCCGGTGGTAAAGTAGGCCACTGGCTGTGTCGTGCGCAGCACTTTGATCAACGCGGCCGTGATCTCGGTTTCGCTTGGGTTGGAGACCGCCACGTGCCGGTCGCCGGACAAGAGCACCAGCATTCCATCGGAAGCGAGATACTGCCGGGCCAGCGTCGGCTGCAAATCCGGGTCAATCGTCAGCACTTCCAGTTTGCTCGAGGCGGCGCGGTATTGGTCCAGCAGAATGCCGGTGTCCGACTGCGTCCCGCCGCCGGACGAAAAGTTCAACACCGTGACCGGCGACTGGAGGCCCTTGAGAATCTCGACCGTCTCGGGCGCCAGCGAGAATTTCTTTTCGGCGGTCAGGTCCCACCGCTTGAAATGGCGCATCGAAAGAAAGTTGAGCGCCCCCAGGATGGCGATAAAGAGCAGGACCATCAACAGCGTGTTGCCGCCGTAACGCGCCTGGCGGCTCTTGAGGCCGCTCACGATTTCCTGCGGGCGCAGGTAGGCGTAAATGATCAGCGCGACGGCGGCCAACCCCAGCGCAATGTATCCGCCGACGGAGGTCGTCCCCATCACCAGGTACGCGCCCATAAAGACCAACACGCCCGCCAGGGCCAGGATCAACGCGAGCGCGCTGACCCAATCGCGTTTGCCGTTCATCGCCACCTCCGTGTTTCCAGGACGCGCGTGGCGAGAAATAGCGCAAGCGCCATCAGGCTCACAAAGTACACCGCGTCGTTCGTGTCAATGATTCCACGCCAAAAGTTGGTCGTGTGTTCAAAGAACGCCAGTTGATTAAACACCTGCGTCGCCGTCAGGTTGCTCACCAATTGGCTGGCGGCGCCGAGCACCCAGAGCAACAGGATGGTAGCGACGGCCAGCACGGCGGCGATGACTTGGTTTTGCGTCATCGCAGAGGTCAGTACACCGATAGACATCAGCGCGCCCCCGGCCAGGAACAGGCCCAGGTAGCCGGCGGCCATCGGCCCGAGGTCGGCGTTGCCATAGGCCCTGAGCATCAGCCCATAGGCAAAGGTGATGACGATGGTCAGCAGCAGCACGCCCAGGCTGGCAAGAAACTTGCCCAGCACGACTTGCCAATCTTGCACGGGCGAAGTGAGCAAAAGCTCTAGCGTGCCCATGCGCTGCTCTTCGGCCAGCAGGCGCATGGTCAAGGGCGGCGCAAAGATCAGCAGCAAAAAGACCATCGTGCCGAATTGGCCTTGCAGGCTGGGCGATGCGCCATACTGCGCCATGCCGGTCATCTCTAGCACAAAGATGAATCCGGCGATGACCAGGTACACCGCAATCGCCACGTAGGCGATGGGCGAGACAAAGTATGACTGTAGTTCGCGTTTGGCAATGACAAGAATGTTTGGCATAGGTCTAATCCGTTTGTTCTTCCGCAGCGACCGGTTCTTCTTTAGTCAACTGCAGGAAAATTTCTTCCAGGCTCATGCCGACGGGAGCCAATTCCAACAATCCCCACCCGCCGTTGACGACGGCCGCGGCGAGCTGCGCGCGCACGTCCTGGTCCGATGCAACCGAAACCTGGTAGCGCCCGTTCTCTCCTGTTTCGACCGAGAGCACGCCCGGCACGGCGACCAGCGCCTTTTGCAGCGCGGGGCCATCGCCAGCAATTTGCAGCCCGATGCGCGCAGACCCGTGCAGCCGCGCGCCGAGGTTCTGCGGCGTGTCCTCGGCCACCAGCTTGCCGCGATGGATGATGAGCACGCGCGTGCAGATCTGCTCCACTTCGGGCAGGATGTGGGTTGAGAGCAAAATCGTGCGCTGCCCGGCCAGGCTCTTGATCAGCTCGCGCACTTCAATGATCTGGCGCGGGTCGAGGCCGATGGTCGGCTCGTCCAGGATGAGCACGTCCGGATCGTGCACGAGCGCCTGCGCCAATCCCACGCGCTGGCGAAAACCTTTGGAAAGCTTGCCGATGTTCATGCGCGCGCGATCTTCTATATGCGTCACTTGCATCGCGCGCTGCACGGCGGCCTTGCGATCCGGCACGTGGCGCAGCGCCGCCATGAAATCGAGATAGTCGGCCACCGCCATTTCCGGATAGAGCGGCACCGTTTCCGGCATATAGCCGATGCGCTTGCGCACATCGAGCGATTGCGAGAACGTGTCAAAACCCGCAATGGACGCGCGGCCATCGGTGGGCGGCAGGTAGCCGGTGAGCATCCGCATCGTCGTCGTTTTGCCCGCGCCGTTCGGCCCCAGGAACCCGACGATCTCGCCTTTTTCGACGTGAAACGTCAAGTCCTGGACGGCTGCGCGTGGGCCGTATATTTTGGTCAACCCTTCGACATCAATCATGATCTCCTCGATGACGTAATGTTTTGGCAATTCGCCCAAGCACACAGAGAGCACAAGTCCACGTCTTGTGCTCTCAACGTAACACTTGCGGCCCGGACACGCCGGGGCATTGTGTGCTGGACAGTCGTGGAATACTATACAACAAAAAAACCACGCTTGTCAAGCGTCAATTTTAGCAATTTAGGCTATGTCAAGTAACTCTCATGTGCCATTAACCTTGCCACACTACCGGCCTGACTGGTCTGGGGGTCACTTGAGCTTGGCTTTGAGCGACTGGCGGACCTCGTCTATCTCGGCGTGACGGCCTGTCTTTTTCTTAGAGTAGATCAGGTCGCCGTTCAGCGTCACTTCAAATGCGCCACCCCGTGAGGGGATGAGCTTCCACGAAGCGACGTGCGACTCGTATTCCGTGAGCAGTTCCTCCGTCATCCTGACGGCGCGCGGGGTATAGTGTCATTCCGCGCAGTATTCGATTTCGACGTTCCACATGGCATCTTCTCCTG
>CAYHAR010000190.1:0-7290 GCA_964354595.1 uncultured Anaerolineae bacterium
TGCGGCTGGTCCGCCTCGTCAGTTTTAAAAAGGCGTTCGTCCACGAGCTTTCCGGCGGGATGAAGCAGCGCGTGGCGCTGGCGCGGGCGCTGGCGCTGGAACCGCAAGTGCTGCTCATGGACGAGCCGTTCGCCGCGTTGGACGCGCAGACGCGCGACTCGCTCCACGACGAACTACAGGACATCTGGGCGCAGACCGGCAAAACCATCTTGTTCGTCACGCACAACGTGCGCGAAGCATTGGTGCTGGGCGACCGGGTGCTGTTGATGTCGGCGCGACCGGGGCGAATCCGGCGCGAGTTTCGCTGCGAGCTGCCGCGCCCGCGCCAGATCGAGGACCACGCATTGGTGGATGCCACGCGCCAGGTGTTGGCCGATTTGAAAGAAGAGGTCATGGCCGCGGCGCAAGAGGAGGTGGAGCATGAACGGCTGGCGGCTTAGGCTCTTGTTTTTCGTCGCGTTGCTGGCGGCGTGGGAGGCGTTGTTTCGGCTGCGTCTCTGGCCACCCTATGTGTTTCCCTCGATGTTGAGTGTGGGCGAATCGCTCAGAGCCGGACTGGCTGACGGCACTTGGCCACTCGCCATCGCCGTCAGCATTCGCCGCATCCTGATGGGCTACGGGCTGTCGCTCGTCATCGGTATTCCGCTGGGGTTGCTGCTAGGGCGCATCAAGTTTGTGCAGGACACCGTGGGAACCATGGTCCTGGGCCTGCAAGCCCTGCCGAGCATCTGCTGGCTGCCGCTGGCGCTATTGTGGTTCGGGCTTTCGGAAAAGGCGATCCTGTTCGTCGTCGTGATGGGCGCGGTGCTCTCGGTGACGCTGGCCACGGCGGATGGCGTCCGCAACACGCCGCCGCTTTACCTGCGCGCGGCGCGGACGATGGGCGCGCAAGGATTGACGCTGTACACTCGCGTGATCCTGCCGGCGGCGCTTCCGGCGATTATCTCTGGAATGAAGCTGGGCTGGTCGTTTGCGTGGCGGTCGCTCATGGCCGGCGAGCTGTTGTACGTCAGCCTGGGGCTGGGCCAGCTTTTGACGATGGGCCGCGAGCTGAACGACATGAGCCAGGTCATTGCCGTGATGCTGGTTATCGTCGCCATCGGGCTGCTGGTGGACCGCGCGCTGTTCAGCCCGGTCGAGCGGCGCATCCGCGAGCGGTGGGGGCTGCACACCGCGGGTTGACAGGATAGCCTGAACGGCTTTATACTGGGGGACGAGGGCCTAGCCCAGAGGTGCAGAATCTACACAACTCGCTAGGCCACACCTCAAAAACCTGGAAAACTTGTGAGTCACCTTCGAGATTTGCTGATCGGGCCGCCGCTGCCCACGTATCGCCTGGCCTTAGAGCGTTTGAACAAGGTGCGGGCGTTGGCGGCCTTTTCGCCCGACGCGCTTTCCTCCATCGCTTACGCCAACGAAGAAATTTTCCTCGGCCTGGTCGTGGCGGGCGCAGCCGGGCTGGCTTTTTCGTGGCCGATCGGCCTGGCGATTGCCGGGCTGTTGGGCATCCTGGCTCTGTCCTACTTTCAAACGGTCCACGCCTACCCGACCGGCGGCGGATCGTATTCCGTGGCGCGCGAGAACCTGGGGACATCTGCGGGACTGGTCGCCGCCGCCGCGCTGCTGATTGATTACGTGCTCACCGCCGCCGTCAGCCTGACGGCCGGGGTGGCTGCCATCTCTTCAGCTTTTCCGGCCCTGTGGCCCTATCGTGTTCACCTCTCTCTTTTGCTGTTGGGCATGATCACCCTGGCCAACTTGCGCGGCCTGCGCGAGACCGGGACACTCATGACGATACCGGTCTACCTGTTTCTCTTTGCCTACCTGCCCATGTTAGCCATCGGCGTGGGACGCGCACTCCTCGAAGGGCCGGGAAGCCTGGCGGTGACTGCGCCCGCCGCCATCAAGCCCTTGACGCCTTTTTTGATTTTGCACACCTTTGCCGCCGGCTGCACCGCGTTGACCGGCATCGAGGCTATCAGCAACGGCGTGCCCGCCTTCAAGCGTCCAGAGACCAGGAATGCCGGCATTACCCTCATCGTGATGGCATTCTTGATGGGGACCTTGTTCCTGGGCAGCATCGGGCTGACGCAATACCTGGGCGTGGTGGCCGGGCCGGACGAGACGATCCTTTCGGCGCTGGCGCGGCGGATTCTTGGCTCCGGGTTGCCATACGTCATTGTCCAGACAGCCACGTTGCTCATCCTGGCCGTCGCCGCCAACACCAGCTTTGCCGATTTTCCCCGAGTAGCTTCAATCGTGGCGCGAGATGGCTATCTGCCTCGTCAGTTTTCGCAACTGGGCGACCGCCTTGTGTTTTCCAATGGCATGTTGGCGCTGGCCGGGCTGACTGGCGTGCTGATCATTCTTTTCGGCGGAGACACACACGCACTCATTCCCCTTTTCGCCGTAGGAGTGTTCCTGGCTTTTACGCTTTCACAAGCGGGCATGGTCGTTCATTGGGTGCGCCTGCGAGGGCGCGGTTGGAAGCTCAAGGCGCTCGCCAATGGCCTGGGCACGCTGACGACGACCGTGACGTTGTTTGTCGTGGCGATCAGCAAATTTGCCGAAGGCGCCTGGATCGTCACTCTGCTCATCCCGCTCATTGTGCTGGGCTTCCGCGCGGTGCACAACCACTACAAAGAGATCGCGCGTGAGCTGACCATGCGCGGCTTGCCGCCTTCTCTCAGGCCGATGCCTTCGCCGCGCGTCGTGCTGCCCATCTCGGGCGTCCATCGGGGAGTCATCGAAGCGACGCGCTATGCGCGCTCCATCTCGGACCGCGTCACAGCAGTGTACGTCGAGACGGATCCAGAGGCGACGGAAAGAGTGCGCCGCGAATGGGAGAGGTGGGGGCAACAAGTGCCCTTGGTCGTCGTGCCATCGCCCTACCGCTCGATTATCGGCCCGCTGCTGGACTTTCTCGACCAGACCGACCGCGAGCACAACGATGGGCAATTGGCGACCGTCGTCTTGACCGAGTTCATTCCCGCCAAGTGGTGGGAGCATCTATTACACAACCAGACCGCGTGGCTGCTCAAGCTGGCTCTATTATATCGGCGTCGAAGGCTGGGCCAGATACGCGCGATAGTGGATATCCCGTTTTATCTCCGGCAATGAAATAGAGGAGAGCAACATGGATGCTGTGGAAACAACTGCGGTTCCTGCCGTGACGGACAGACTGGATATCAAAAAAATCCTGCCGGTCTTTAGCATCGTCCTGATTGATCTGTTGGGACTGACCATCATCATCCCGCTGCTGCCGCTTTACGCGACTTCGTTTGGGGCAAATGCTTTTACCATCGGCTTGCTGGGCGCGGCCTATCCGGTGATGCAATTCATCGGCGCTCCGTTTTTGGGACGCTTGTCTGACCGTTATGGTCGCAAGCCAGTTTTGCTGGTGAGCCAACTGGGGACACTCATCGGGTTCCTGATTCTGGGCGCCGCCAATTCGTTTTGGATGCTGTTCCTTTCGCGCGTCATTGACGGACTATCCGGCGCGAACATCTCTACCGCGCAGGCGGTGATCAGCGACAGCACCAACGAAAAAACGCGCACGCAAGGGCTGGGCTTGATCGGCGCCGCGTTCGGGTTAGGCTTTGTCGTCGGGCCGATCATTGCTTTCATATCGCTGGCGGTGAGCGGCAACAATTATCACGTCCCGGCGTTTTTGGCGATGGGCTTTTCGGCGCTCTCGATTGCCCTCACCTGGTTCTTGTTGGAAGAAACCCATCCCGCCGAGAAACGGGGACCGGGTGGCCGCAAAGTTGAAATCTCGTTCCAGTCCATGCTGCGCGCGCTCCGCTCGCCCCAGGTGGGATTCTTGCTCGTCCTGATGTTTGCACAGCAGATCGCCTTTGGCGAGTTCCAGCAACTGTTATCCCTGTTTACCTTGAGCCGCCTGGGACTGAACGCCTCGGGCAACGCGGTCATCTTTGCGTTCGTCGGCGTGATCATCGTGGCCGTTCAAGGCGGGCTGATCGGCATGTGGAGCCGCAAGTTTGGCGACCGGCGGTTGATCCAAACGGGCCTGGGCCTGCTGGCGATCGGCCTCTTGCTCACTGCGCTCACGCCAGCTCAACCGGCGCCGTGGTATTCTCGGCAGGCGCTCACGGCCGAGTTCAACGCTTCGCGCCAGGCCTCCGGCGAGGTAGGGCGCGCTGCAAGCCCGGCAGGCCACCAGACGCCGCCCACACAAAATATCCAGATCGCCCTGCCCGACGACACGAACAAGGGTTGGTTGGGATTGGCGTGGATCCTGATCGCCATGATTCCAGCCGCCATCGGCGGCAGCGTGCTTCAGCCATCCGTCAACAGCCTGCTCACCCGGCGGGTCAAGCCGGACGAGGTGGGAGGCATCCTGGGCATCTCGGCGGCGTTCCTCAGCGGAGCCAACGCCTGGGCACCCGTGTTGGGCGGCGCGCTCTTTCAGGCGTTTGGCCCGGCGGTTCCGTTCGCCGCCGGCAGTCTGCTGCTCGCAGTGCTGTGGGTGATTGCGAGGCGAGCGATCAAGTGAAGGCAGAGGTTGATGCTTTTCTGTGGATGGCAAACCGCAAGCGCGCAGCAAAGAGATCCACGACAAAGCAGCCAAGAGTTGCGGCAACCCCGATTTTCTCGTGAGGAACGTCCGGTAATCCTCGCACCCTCCCTTCGCCTTTCGTCATTCGTCGTTTGCGAGAGTGACGATTGACACTTGCAATTGAGCCGCGCAATGGCATAATCGGGGGAAGCGTAAGCTATCTTTGTGTATAGGTGCCAGATGTCTTTTCCCGATTTGATTTTGTTGCACGCTCCGAGCGTGTACGACTTTCGCGGGCAGTCCATTCTCTACGGGCCGGTGAGCGATCTCGTGCCTTCGACGCCCGTGTTCGAAATGTACCCCATCGGCTTTACGACCATCGCCGAGTATTTGGAGCGACACGGCCTGCGCGCGCGCATCGTCAACCTGGCCGTGCGGATGCTCAAAGACCCGCGCTTTGATGCGGAACGCTGCATCGCGGGCCTGGACGCGGCCGCTTTTGGCATTGATTTGCACTGGCTGCCTCACGCGCACGGAGCCATCGAAATCGCGCGGGTCGTCAAGCGACTGCACCCCAAGCGTCCCATCATCTTGGGCGGCTTTTCCTCGACCTATTATCATCGAGACCTGATCCAGCGCCCTGAAATAGATTTTGTCATGCGGGGCGATTCCACCGAAGCGCCGATGCTGGACTTTATGCAGTACATCCGCTCGGGCGGCTCGGCGCATCCGCAACCCCATTCGGCCGAGGCGCGCAAGCTGGCCGCCATCCCCAACCTGGTCTGGCGAGATTCGGAGCACAACGCTCACGTCAATCCACTCTCGCACACGCTGGATAGCCTGGACGGCCTCTTGCTCGACTATACCTACGTCCTCAAAGCAGTCGTCCGCTATCGGGACCTGGCAAGCTTTATCCCGTTTCGCGGCTGGATGCAATATCCCATCACGGCGGCGTTGAGCGTACGCGGCTGCCGCTACAACTGTGTCACGTGCGGCGGCTCGGCGTGCGCGTACCGGCAGTTGCACGGACGCCAGCGCCCGGCTTTTCGCAAGCCGGAGGATCTGGCAAGCGACATTCGCCGCGTCGGTCAATTCAGTCACGGCCCGGTGTTTATCTTGGGCGACATCCGCCAGGCGGGCGACGAGTACGCCGACCGTTTTCTGGACGCCATCTCGGGCTACAAAAAGCCGGTCTTGATCGAGCTGTTCGACGCGACCCCGCCCGGCTTTTTCCGCAAGGTGGCTCGCGCGCTATCCAACTTTACCGTCGAGATTTCGCTCGAGTCGCACGACGACCGCATCCGCCGCGCCTTTGGCCGACCGTACACCACAGAAGCCATCGAGCGCAGCATCAACGACGCGCTCGACGCGGGCTGCCAGCGACTCGACTTGTTTTTCATGACGGGCCTTGGAGAACAAACCACCGCATCCGTCATGGGGACAGTGGACTATTGTGACCGGCTTCTTGCGCGTTATGCCTCGGCGGGCGAGCATCGTGTCATTCCCTTTATTTCTCCGCTGGCGCCTTTTGTGGACCCGGGCAGCCGCGCCTTTGAAGAACCGGAACGCTACGGCTACCGGCTGTATTGCCGCACGCTGGAAGAGCATCGCCACGCATTGCTCGCGCCCAGCTGGAAGTATGTATTGAATTACGAGACCGAATGGATGAACCGCGACCAAATCGTAGCGTCAACTTACGAGGCCGGGCGGCGGCTCAACCGGCTCAAGGCCGAGCATGGCATCATCGAATCCACCGTGGCCGCCGCCACAGACAAGCGCATCGCGCGGGCGGTCGCGCTGAGCGCCGAGATTGACCGCATCATAGCCATTGACGACCCAGCCCAACGGCAAGCTCGCCTGCGCGAATTAAAGCCGCAAGTGGACAGCGCCAACCTGAGCACAGTCTGTGACAAGCGCGAGCTAGAGCTTCCGGTGCAGGGCCCCAGCCTCAATCTGTTGCAAGCGGCCCGCATCGTCGTCCAGGAATGGTGGAAGGGCCGCGCCCGCGCCACAGTTTGACCGCTGACCGTCGCGATGTACCCTCTGCGGTCGGCGATCAAAAGGATGACCATGCGTTTGCGAGACGGCAGTCGCGTGTGCATCATCGGCGGAGGGCCGGCCGCAAGTTTCGCCGCGCTCCACCTATGTAAGCTGGCTCAGGAGCACGGCCTGCGGCTAGAGGTGTTGGTCTTTGAGCCGCGCGACTATGCCCGGCCGGGGCAGGCAAGCTGCAAAGGTTGTGCGGGTATTCTTTCAGCCGACATGGTGCGCAGCCTGGGCGCGTTGGGGCTCGACCTGCCGAAAGAAATCATCCAGGCCGAGCTGCGCGCCTACGTCCTCCACGTCTACGGCCAAGTCACCTCTATCGAACAGCCGAACCCGCGACGGCAAATCTTCAGCGTCTATCGAGGCGCCGGGCCGCATCATCACCAGGGCGATCCGCCGGCCAGCTTTGATGGGTACCTGCTCTCGCAGGCCATCGCTCATGGGGCGCAGCGCATTCACCATCGTGTGCGCTCGGTAGAGTGGGACGATGGCCCGGTCGTCGAGACAGCCCACGCAAGCTACCGCGCCGATTTCGTCGTGCTGGCGACCGGCGTCAACAGTCGCGCGCCGCTCAGCCCCGCTTTTGGCTATCAGCCTCCTCAAACCTCCGTGATGATGCAGGACGAGATTGTGCGCCCTGACAATTGGCCGGATTACAAAGTGGCCGGATTTTTCGGCCAGCCTCCGGGGCTGGCGTTCGGCGCGATGGTGCCCAAAGGGCGTTA
>CAYHAR010000191.1:0-2416 GCA_964354595.1 uncultured Anaerolineae bacterium
TCTGACAAGAATAGAACATTTGTACTAATATGGATACCATCAGCACACGCGGCAGATTGACGATTTTGCTGGGGCAACGTCAGGCCATCACCGGCCAGCGGCTTTCGCTGCGGCGATTGGCCGAGCTGGCGCAAGTCCCCAAAGACCTGGTGTACCGCCTGGACGCGGGCCTGGCGCGCTACGTTGACCTCGACGCATTGGCCCGCCTATGCCGCACGCTCGATTGTGGCTTGACCGACATCCTGGCATGGAGTGACAATGGCGACAGTTCCCCCGCCGAGCGCAGCTCGCAATCCGTTTGATATTCTGCCTGCCAACCTGTTCAATCTTTTCAGCACGCAGGGCTATGGCAACCTCAGCCGCCACTATATGGCGATCCTGCTCCGTATCTATACACTCGCCGAGTTCAATCGCTTTGGATTGACGCGTGAGGTCGTCATTGCCGAGATCGTGGATTATCTGGCGACTGAAGGCGCACAAGAGGCGGTGGCCGCCGCGATGAATGAACAAGATGGCCTGGATGATGCAGGGAGCTATCCCCATAGCGCCCTGACCGGCCAATCTACGCCGCAAGATTACGCCGGTTACTTGCTGCGCCGGTTAGTCGAAACCGGCTGGTTGGAACGCGAGCAACACGCCGATTACACCGAGTACATCATCCTGCCCGATTACGCCTTCACCTTGCTGGAAGCGTTGCGCGCGATAAAAGAATGCAAGCCGCGCGAGTACACCGGCCAACTGTACACGGTGCACCAATTGCTCACGCACGAGGATGAGGGCTTTTCTCCGGCCCTGGCGTTGACGCAGGCGTATGAAAACGTGCGCCAGGTGGTGCGCGGACTGAATGAGCTCAATCACAACATTCGCCGCTACATCGAGCGAGCCACGCGCGGGCGCGAGGTGGCCGAGTTGCTGCGCTTGCAGTACGACGATTACGCCGCCACGCTCGGCCCGACGTATCACGCGCTCAAGACATCCGATCACGTCTCGCGTTACCGGCGCGATATCGTGAACAAGCTGCAAGCCTGGCAAGCGGATGCCGACTGGCTCGACCGCGCCGCCGACGAGCTGGCAACCCAGGCGCGGCTCACTCCGGCTCAAGCGTCCAGCGAGATCACGCATTACATCCGTTTCATCGTCCAGCAGCTCGAAAGCCTCGATCCGCTGCTGGACGAGATTGATCGCCGTCACGCGCAATACCTTCGCACCTCGCTGCGGCAGATTCGTTATCAGCTCATCAGCGCGGACGGCAGCTTTAAGGATCGGCTGGCCACACTCGCGCGGCGGTTGGCAGCCTTGCAAGAAGAAGGACTGGTCATCTTGCCCGACGATGCGCCCGGCCTGCAACTCGATCCGATCCGTCTGCCGGACGGCAATAGCTTTTACACTCTACCGCAACGCCGCGCGCCGTTCGAGCCGGAAGCGATTCACTCGCCTGCCCTGCATCCGCTCGACGTTGCCACGCTGCGCGCCGCCACACTGCAAGAACTCACGCACAGCCTCACGCCGGACAAGGTCAATCGCTTTGTGTGCCAATTCTTTAACGGCCACCGCCGTGTCCACGTGAACGAGCTGCCGCCGGATGCCCTGAGTGACGTGCCTCGCCTGATTTACGCGATAGCGTTCAGTTACCATCCTGACGTGAGCTATGGGCTGGAGGTCGCGTCCGGCGAGCCGGTGCAGATCGGGCCGTATCGGGTGATACCGTTCGAGTTGGTAAAGTTGTAATGCGAGATGCGTACTATATAATTGCGTATTACGCATTACGCAGTACGGAGCACTCTAATGCCATTTGATGCTGCAACCGTCCTCGAATCTACCGCGCTGCCCGAAAAAGCCCAACGCGATATTCCGCGTGTGGTGAATCGTTTGCTCGGCCAGACGTTTCTGCATCAAGACGTCGAGGCCGACAAGGACGATTATTATTTCGTCCATCGCCACCGTGAGGTTTTTGAGACGTGGCTGGCGCTGTGCGGATTCAAGCTGCTGCACGACGATTATCACCGCATCTTTCAAGCTGTGTCCGAGTTCAGCTATTGTCGCGCGCATTACCGGCTGGACGAGACGCTGATGATCGTCGTCCTGCGCAAGCTCCACGAGGAATGCTCGGAGCAGCTCAACCTGGCGACCGATCCGGTTGTGACCGTCGGCCAAGTGCGCGAAGAATACCGCACCATCACGGGCAAGGAACGCGACCTGGGCATTATCCAGTACGAGACGATCCTGCGTCACCTGCGCGCGCAGGGGCTGATTGACACGCTCGACGGGCGCACGATTGACGTCCGCAACAGCGAGACGCGCTTGCGCCTGCGCGGCTCGATTCGCATGATCCTGCCCATTCAATCGGCGGACGAGATGGAAGTGTGGTTGCGCAAGTATCGGACAGCGGAGACGAGTGACGAGTCGAGTGGCAGTG
>CAYHAR010000191.1:2516-4151 GCA_964354595.1 uncultured Anaerolineae bacterium
TTACGCAGGAGTGCCCATGAAACAGTTAACCCGCATCCGCCTCATCAACTGGCATCTGTTCGAAAACGCCGCCATCACCTGTAACGGCACGACGTACCTCATCGGCGTCAACGGCGTGGGCAAGTCCACCATCCTCGACGCGGTGCAGTTTGCGTTGGTCGGCGGTCAGCGTGACATTCGTTTCAACCAAGCCGCTGTCGCGGGCGGCAAGCGCACGCTCGCTTCGTATGTGCGCGGCGAATTGGGCACCGAGGGGCAGCGTTTTTTGCGCGACGATGCGACGGGCGTGGTCGCGCTTGAATTTCGCAACCCGGATGGCTCGCACTTTTGTCACGGCGCGGTGATTGACGCTTACGCCGATGGCCGCGCGCCGGATGTGATGTATTTCATCGTCCACAACGCCATGCTCGACGATGCGTGGTTCTTTCGGGAAGCGGGCAAGCTATTCGACTCACGTGCGTTCAAACGCCACCTGGAGCACATCGTATTGCCGCCTGGCGGGCGCGCGCAGCTATTCAGCCGAGTCGAAGATTACCGTTTTCATCTGCTCAACCGGCTCGGTCAGCTCAAAGACACTTTTCCCGCCAAGATCGTCAAGGGCCTGGCGTTCAGTCCGTTGACCAACATCCGCGAGTTTGTCCACAACTATTTGCTCGACGAGAACCTGGTGGATGTGAAAACGCTTCAGGATCAGTTGGAGACATTGCGCCATTTTGAAGCGTTGGCCGTCAACGTCAAAGAGCGGATTGATGCGCTGAATCGCATCGAGGAACTCGATCAAGAGCGGGTTGCCCATCGCCGCCGCCGCTTGACGAACGGTTACATTCAACGCCGCACCCAGGCCGATGTCAAGCTGGCGCAGCTCAAGCATCTGCGATTGGAACTGGACGAGACGCGCGTCGAGATCAACCGCGCGGCGCTCCGGCGCGATGTGTTGAGTGAAGACCTCAAGCGCGCCCGGCAAGCCCAGCTCGACGCGCAAGTGGCTTGGCAGACTGACGCGACCGCCGCGCGGGAAAAAGAACTGGGCGAGAAAATTGCCGCACTGGAAAATGACGTTCACGCACTGACAGAGCGCCAGTCTCGAGTGACCCAGACGCTCGCCCGCGAAATGCAGGACGCCCACAAGCTGCGCGAATTCTTGAAACAAGATCGGTTGTCCATCCCGCCTGCACTGGATGATTTTGTTCGAGCCGGCAACAAGATCGAGAGCGAGAGTGTCATTCGTCTGCAAACCGATCTGGAAGCATTGGGGCATTCGTTCGCCGAGCAAAACACACTGATGGGTGAGCAATCGCGCCAGTTGCAAAAAGAAACCGAGCAGCTCGAACGCGAGATCAGCCAGCTCCGCACCGGCGATCACGACGCCAGTTACGAGGCCGAAGCGCCCGAAGCTGCGCGCCTGCGCCGGCTCTTGCGCGCCGAGTTGGGTTTGAGCGCGGAGCAGGTTCCCTTCCTCTGCACCGTCCTGCAAATTCCCGACGAATCGTGGCAAGACGCGGTCGAGGGCGTGCTGGGCAACTATCGCTTTAGCCTGCTCGTGCCGCCGGAGCATTACGACGCGGCGATGCGCCTCTATCGCGAGCGGCGTCATCAGGACAACTTGCACGGCGTCGGCTTGCCGGATGTCGAGCG
>CAYHAR010000191.1:4251-7228 GCA_964354595.1 uncultured Anaerolineae bacterium
TGCTGCTGGGCAACGTCGTCGAGTGCGATACGCTGGACGAATTGCGCGAGCATCGCACCGCCGTCACGCACGAATGTTTTCTGCGCCGCAACTATTCGACCAGTCACATGAATCCGCGCGTCTATCGCCGCTGGTTCATCGGCGAGCGAGCCGTGCCGCGCCAGATCGAACAACGGGCGGCGCGGCTGGAAGAGATTCGCGGCGAATGGGTGGCCTTGCAGGATAAAGCCAACGCACTGCGCGAGCGGCTCGCACTCACGCAGGACAAGGCGCGCATCTATTTTGACCTGGAACGCGATTTGTCGGACTTGGCTGCGCTGCCCGTCAAGGCCGATCAGCTTGCCGCGCTGCAAGGCGAACTCGCACGGCTCGACATGCAAACCATTGCCGCATTGCGCGCCGAGGTCGCCGCGCGCCAGAAGCAGGCCGATCAGTTGCAAGGCGAACTGGCGCAGATCGAGCGGAACATTGGCGGGTTAGAGATGCGCGCCAAGACACTCGCCCAAGAGACGATCCCATCGCTTGAACGCCAAGCCGATCAAATCGCCCAGAGCGCGGCCGAGTTCTTGCGCTTTGAGCAGGCCGAGGACGCGCTCGACGAAGCCGTCAAAGAATACGAGCGCCGTCGCGAGCGTCAGCCATTGGAAACGATTTTGCAGAACGCCACGCGCTACGAGGGCGACTATCAAACGGCGGAAGCGCGCAGCCGCGACCGCCTGCGCGAGGCCAAGCAAGCCTACAGTTTAAAGTACGATTTCGGTTACGACGAGGACGAGGACGCCGCACGTTACGTCCGCGAACGCGACAAGTACGTGCAGTCCGAACTGCCGCAGTACGAGGAACGTATCGCCGCGCAGCGCAAGCTGGCCGAGCAGGAACTCGTGGAGAATTTCATCCATCGCCTGCGCGAGCAAATCGAAGACGCGCGCCAGCAACTGGGGCACCTCAACACGACGCTGGCTGGGCTGCGCTTTGGCGGCGAACGCTTCGAGTTCATCTCGCATCCAGAGCCTTCACTTCGCCCCGTGTACGAGATGCTGATGGACAGCCAGAGCGCGTTGGGCGATTCGCTGGCCGATTCGGATTTTCGGCAAAAACATCAGCAGGGTTGGGATTTGCTCTTTGAGCGATTGACCAAGGGGCAGACCGACGATGCGGCGACGGAACTGCGCCAGTTGCAGGATTATCGCAATTACCTGCAATACGATATTCGCATCCACTATCCCAATGGCGATCACGCGCTGCTCAGCCAGATCAACGCCAAGAAATCCGGCGGCGAAACGACCACGCCGTTTTACGTGGCGATGGCGGCATCGTTCGCGCAGGCGTACCGGCTCAATCAGCCGCGCGCGTCCGACACGATCCGGCTGGCGTTGTTTGACGAGGCCTTTAGCAAGATGGACTCGGCGCGGACGGCCAGTGCGCTAAAGTTCATGGTGGATACGCGCCTGCAGGTTTTGCTCGCCACTCCGCCCGACAAAGCCGCGGGGCTGCTGCCTTACGTGGATTGCGTTCGCACCGTCGTCCGGCAGAACAATCACTCGTTTGTGATCGAGATGGACAAGGCAGACATGGTAAGAGTTGGAGAAGGATAATGCGTGATGCGGGGTGTGTAATACGTAATGCGTAAAAGCGCGTATGATCGAGGCAGGCTCAACCATGTGTTCAATGTCCACTTTGCCCTTCGTTCCATCTCCTGACGTATCTACCATCCTTAATGCGCTGTTGGACATTTACGAGCGGCGCGATAGACCCCCCTCCCCGATCCTTCCCCCGTCGGAAACATCCCCGACAGGAGAAGGGAGGACACGCCACGCGATCCGCTGTGACGTTCACTCGATGACGCTGCCTGGCTATCACAGCCAGGTTGATCCCAACGCGCGCCTGATCGCCAACGAGCAACTCGCTGCGCTGGAAAAAATGGGTGACGTCCGGTTGGTGTGGCTGCGTGGGGAAGAAGGACATTTGCTCGAATCGGTATCGCTTGCGCCTGACGCAAAGCGCGCCGATGAATTGTTCGCGTGGGTGAACCGTGTGCCGGTGGCCGCGTTGCGCGCGCGATTGCGCGACCTGCTGCTGGCTGAGCGCTTTCGCTTCAGCGATTGGAAACTGCGCGCGGTCGAATGGACGCTGGCGCAGTTGAAGGAGGGCAAATCGCCCGCGCCGTTCAGCCTGGCCGACGAGGACACTAGCCGGGGCCTTTTGACAACGCTGGCTGCTCTAGACACGGTGCGCGAGGAAACACCCTACCGCGTTTTTAGCGTGCGTGTGTTCAATGACAGCAAGCGCTTCGAGCTGCTCAAAGGGGCGTTGGTCACGCTCGCTCGCCGCCACCAGCCCGAGTGGGCCGACCTGGCAGACGACGAAACACTGCGCGAGCTGGGATTGGTCGCCAATCCAGGACATCTCTATCTGTACGGCGCATGGCGACTGGTGGACGAAGCGGGCCAGGTCCTTTCGCTGGGCGAGTTTCATCCGTCAGCGGGATTGCCGGCGGCGCAAGCGGCCAAAGCTCAACGCGTCGAGGTGAGCGCAACGCACGTCGTGTGCGTGGAAAATCAGACGACATTCTACGAGTTGATTCGCCGCGAAGGCGACGGCCTGGCAGCGATTTGTTTGTGGGGCAATCCGTCTCCGGCGTGTCGCCAGTTGTTGCGTTGCCTGGCGCAGTCTGCGCCGGCAAGCGTGCCGCTGCTCGTCTGGGCCGATCTGGATTATGGCGGGCTGAACATCCTGGCTCAATTGCGGCGGATCAGCCCGCGCTTTATGCCGTACCGCATGGACATCCCTACGCTCGACGCGCACGCGCTGTGGGGCAAACCGCTCACGCGCGCCGACGAAAAGAATCTGGCGCGCCTGGCTCATCACCCTCTATTGACGGACGTGCAGCCGCTCATCGCGCACATGCTGGAACGCGAAATCAAGTTGGAGCAAGAAGCGATTGGATTCGCGGGAGAGTAGGAGCATTCATGCGTAT
>CAYHAR010000192.1:0-7221 GCA_964354595.1 uncultured Anaerolineae bacterium
GCAATTGAAATCCGCTATATATGGCGGATGGGCAAAGCGAACTCTAAACTCCAGTTTTTATTGGGCGACGCATGAATCGGAGGATGGCGATGAAGTGGTCATTGAAAATCGGTGAATTTGCTGGCATCGGCGTTTACATGCACACGACGTTCTTGCTGCTCCTCGGCTGGGTCGCGCTGACAGGCTGGCTCCAGGAGCGGACGCTGGTGGGCGTGCTGGGCAGTGTGGCATTCATACTGGCGCTGTTCTTTGTGGTTGTGTTGCACGAGTACGGTCACGCGCTTACGGCGCGCAGGTTCGGCATCAAGACGCGCGACATCACATTGCTGCCCATCGGCGGTGTGGCGCGGCTCGAACGAATGCCCGATGATCCGAAACAAGAATTGTGGGTCGCGCTGGCTGGCCCGGCGGTCAATGTGGTCATCGCGGCGGCGTTGTTCGTATGGCTGCAAGTGACTGGCGGACTCGGACAGGCTACTTTGATAGGCGGCTCGTTCATCGAGCGGCTGATGCTGGTCAATGTCGTGCTCGTCGTGTTCAACATGATCCCGGCGTTCCCGATGGACGGCGGGCGTGTGGTGCGCGCTTTGCTTGCGATGCGTTTAGAGTATACTAGGGCTACGCAAATCGCGGCGAGCCTGGGACAGGGCATTGCGTTCCTGCTCGGCTTTATTGGACTGTTCACTAATCCGCTGCTTGTGTTCACGGCGCTGTTTGTGTGGATGGGCGCGGCGCAAGAGGCGAGCATGGTGCAGATGAAATCGTCGCTCGGCGGCATTCCGGTGAGCCGCGCGATGTTGACCGATTTCAACGCCGTGTCGTCGCGGGATACGCTCGCGCGCGCGGTCGAGTTGATCTTGGCCGGCTCTCAGCAGGATTTTCCCGTTGTGGACGATGGGCGCGTCAGTGGTGTGTTGACGCGCGGCGATTTGCTCATTGCTCTTCAGCGGCATGGGCCGAGCGCGCCGGTGGCCGAGGTGATGCGACGTGACGTTCAAATCGCGGATGCATTCGAGATGCTGGAAACCGTCTCGGCGCGATTGCAAGAGTGCAACTGCCACACGCTGCCCGTCGTGCGCAATGGGCAGCTCGTGGGGCTGGTGACGATGGAAAATATCGGCGAGTTTCTGATGATTCAGACGGCGTTGGCCGGTCGTCCGCAACAGCGCCATCGCTCCTGGGCTACGTAGCGAGTCAGCGAGGTCAAGGTCAATGCAAACATTGCTCGGCAAACACTGGCATCACCTTCCGGCGCAAGAGGTGCTGGAACTGCTGGAGAGCCATCCGCAACAGGGGCTGGACATCTTTGAGGTCAAGCATCGCCGCGAGCGCTTTGGCCCGAATGTCCTCACGCCCCAAAAGGGCACAAGCCCGCTCGTGCGCTTTTTACTCCAATTCAACAATCCACTCATCTACATCCTACTCGCGTCCAGCGTCATCACGGCGGTGTTAAAAGACGCAGTGGATGCCGTCGTCATCTTTGCCGTGGTGTTCATCAATGCCTTCATCGGCTATCTCCAAGAGTCCAGGGCCGAGCAGGCCATGCAGGCTTTGTCCAAGACGATGACGACCGAAGCCACCGTGTTACGCGCGGGCAAGACCGTGCGGCTCGATGCGACCGAGTTGGTGCCCGGCGATGTGGTGATGCTCCAGTCCGGCAACAAAGTGCCCGCCGACTTGCGGCTGATCCGCTCGCGCGATTTGCAAGTGGCCGAGGCCGCGCTCACGGGCGAGTCTGCGCCGGTCGAAAAGATCGCTGATGCTCTGCCTTCTGCCGAGATCGTCCTGGCCGACCGCCGCAACATGGTGTATGCCTCGACGCTGGTGACGTTCGGGCAGGCGACGGGTGTGGTCACGGCGACGGGCGACAATACCGAAATCGGGCGCATCTCCAAGCTCATCTCGGAAGCGCACGAGTTGCAGACGCCGCTCACGCGCAACATTGCATCCTTCAGCCGCATCTTGCTCTACGCGGTTCTGGCCCTGGCAACAGTCGCCTTCGTGGTCGGCGTCTGGCGCGGCCAGCCCGCCATCGAAACTTTTACGGCGGCGATTGCGCTGGCCGTCGCTATGATTCCCGAAGGTCTGCCCGCGGCGTTGACCGTGACGCTGGCAATTGGCGTCTCGCGCATGGCGCGCCGTCGAGCCATCATTCGCAAGCTGCCTGCCGTCGAGACGCTGGGCAGCACCACCGTCATCTGCTCCGACAAGACCGGCACGTTGACGCAAAATCAGATGACGGTCCAGGAGATTTACGCGGGCGGCGCATTGCACGAGGTAACAGGCGGCGGCTATGATCCAGAAGGCGAGATTCTTGATCGAGACGCTTCTGTGGCGCTGGCGGAATCGCTCAAGGCAGGCTTGCTGTGCAACGACAGCGCGCTGGTTCAAGCGGCGGGCCGCTGGCAGGCGCAAGGCGACCCCACCGAAGGCGCGCTCATCGTGTCGGCGCTCAAGGGGGGATTGTCCATCTCACTGCGCGAGCAACTGCCGCGCGTGGACGCGATCCCGTTCGAGTCACAGCATCAGTACATGGCGACGATCCACGACGTGGGATCGGGCGAGCGGGTGCTCTATATCAAAGGCGCGGTCGAGGCGATTCTGGAACGCTGCGCCTCTGCGCTCGATGCGGCGGGTCAGGTGGCGCCGCTCGACGCGAACGCGATACACCAGGCCGCCGACCGGATGGCTGCGTGCGGCCTGCGCGTGCTGGCTTTTGCCCGGCGCAATTTCGCGCTGGACAAGGCGACTCTTTCGCACGACGACCTGTGCTGCGAGCTGACTTTCTTGGGTCTACAAGGTATGATTGACCCGCCTCGCCAGGAAGCCATCGCGGCAGTGCGCGCCTGCCAGACGGCCGGCATCCGCGTCAAGATGATCACGGGCGATCACGCGCTCACGGCGGCGGCCATCGCGCAACAAGTTGGATTGAATGGTTCTGCACCTCAAGTCTTGACGGGCAAAGACCTGGCCGCGCTCTCTGACGAGCAATTGATTGACGCGGCGGAGCGCACGTCGGTGTTTGCGCGGGTCAGCCCGGAGCAAAAGCTGCGCCTGGTCGAGGCGCTTCAGGCGCGTGGGCACGTGGTGGCGATGACGGGCGATGGCGTCAACGACGCGCCCGCGCTCAAGCAGGCGGACATTGGCGTGGCGATGGGCATCACCGGCACGGATGTCTCGAAAGAAGCCGCCGACATGGTGTTGACGGACGACAACTTTGCCACCATCGAGGCCGCCGTCGAAGAGGGTCGCACGGTCTTTGACAACTTGACCAAGATCATCGCCTGGACATTGCCCACAAACCTGGGCCAAGGGTTGGTCATCCTGGCTGCGATTCTGATCGGCGCGGTGTTACCCATCCTGCCCATCCAGATTTTGTGGATCAACCTGACGACGGCGGTGGTGCTGGGATTGGTTCTGGCGATGGAAGCGCGCGAGCCGGACATCATGCGCCGCCCGCCGCGCGACCCGCGCACGCCGATCCTCACGCGGACGTTGTTGTGGCGCATCTTGCTCGTCGGCGCGCTGATCATGGTGGCGGCCTTTACGCTCTTTGAACTAGAGTTGAGCCTGGGCGCCGGCGTGAACCAAGCGCGCACGGTGGCGGTCAATGCCGTGATCGTGATCGAGATGTTCTACCTGTTCAGTTGTCGCTCACTCACCCAGTCCGCGTTCAAGATCGGCTTCTTTTCCAACCGGTGGGTCTTTATCGGCGTGGCGGGGATGCTGATACTGCAATTGCTGTTCACGTATGTCCCGCTGATGAATCAACTGTTTTCCAGCTCGCCGATCAGCCTGCAGGACTGGGGCTATATCCTGGCGTTCAGCCTGGTGGGTTATCTGATTGTCGAACTGGATAAATGGCTGCGGCGCAGGCCGAGTATTTCTGCGCTATAATTCTGACATCACTGTGCATAGCCTGCCGGTTAGCCCAGCAGGTCATCAAGACGAACTTGCATTCATCAACCATACTGTAAAGCCGTCATCCGATCACAGGCAGAATCCTATCAAACTCGAGACAGGAACCCGAAATGAAAAGTGCAGCAGCTCCTCAAGGCAAAAGGCGAACAAGTTTGGACAATTTCAAAAGATTCAACCGTCCTGGAGGGCTTGGAATTGATGGCGGAGAAGCGAGTTGGCTCACTTCCGGTCCTCGAGGGCGGACAAGTTGTCGGGATTTTCACCGAGCGCGATTATGCGCGCAGGGTCGGACCTGATCGCAGAAAACCGGAGGGAACCTGTATCGAAGAGGTCATGACGAGAGAACTGATCACCGTTGACCCGAACCAAACCGTGAATGACTGTATGACGCTGATGACGGAAAACCACATCCGCCACTTGCCGGTGATGGATGAGGGCCGCTTGGTCGGCATCATCTCAGTCGGCGACGTGGTCAAAGATATCATTGAAGAATTGGAATTCCACGTAGAGCAGCTCAAGGGGTATATCACCGGGCTTTGATAATGTAGCACAGGCTTTGCAGTCGGAAACGGAAAACTGCGGGCCATTCAGGAGACTCGGCATGAATGCAATGGTTAAGCTGTATCTACAAGGCATCTTTTGGATCCTGGTCTACTTGATCGTGACTCTGGCTCCTTTGTTTGTGCTCCTTCTCGGACCGGTCCCCGCAGGTCGTGGATTCTGGCGCGAGTTTTCAGTGGCGCTGGGGTTTGCCGGTCTGGCGATGATGGGCTGGCAATTCGCGCTGACGGCTCGCTTTCGGCGCGTCAAAGCTCCCTTTGGCAGCGATATTGTCTATTTCTTCCATCGCCAGATTTCGCTCGTCACGTTTGTTCTCATCCTCGCGCATCCGGTCATCTTGTTTGTCACTTTGCCGGACACGCTGCAACTCTTGAACGTTTTTGCTGCGCCCTGGCGCGCGCGAGCGGGGGTGACCGCGTTGCTCGCTCTCGTCGTCCTCATTGCGATTTCACTGTGGAGAAAGAGATTCAAAATTCACTATGACCAGTGGCGCTTGTGGCACGGCGTGCTGGCGACGGCGGCGGTGGCTTTGGCGATGGCGCACATTGTCGGCGTGGGGCACTATGTGGGCACGCCGTGGAAGCGCACGCTGTGGATGGGGTATGGCACGGTCTGGGTCGGTCTGTTGGCATACGTGCGGATCGTCAAACCCTGGATGGAGTTGAGACGCCCTTATCGCGTCGAGCAGATTATTCAGGAGCGCGGCAACGCGTGGACGCTGGCGTTGCGACCGGACGGGCACAAGGGGATTACGTTCAGCCCCGGTCAATTCGCCTGGCTGACTATCTGGGATTCGCCCTTTTCGGACAAAGAACATCCCTTTTCGTTTTCTTCCAGTGCAGCGCGCCCAGGGCAACTCGAGTTCACCATCAAGGAACTGGGCGATTTTACAGCCAGAATCAAAGATGTCAGGCCCGGCCAGGTGGTTTACCTGGATGGGCCGCATGGCGCGTTCAGCATTGACCGCCACCCGGAGGCGCCGGGCTATGTATTCATGGCTGGCGGTGTGGGCATCACGCCTGTCATGAGCATGTTGCGGACGCTCGCTGACCGGGGTGACCGGCGTCCGTTGCTCCTGATTTACGCGAACAAGACGTGGGAGACGGTGACTTTTCGGGAGGAAATAAAAGCCATCCAAGAACGCTTGAACCTTCGAGTGGTCCACGTGCTCGAACAAGCCCCAGACGATTGGGAGGAAGAAAAAGGGTTCGTCAATGCCGACATCTTGAAGCGTCACCTACCAGAAGACAGAGGCCGCCATCAGCACTTTATCTGCGGGCCAGAGCCGATGATGAACGCCGTCGAAAAGACCCTGAATCAACTGGGCGTGCCGTTTGCCCAGTTCCATTCGGAACGTTTCAACCTGGTCTAGTCTTACGGAGGAATGTATGCGCCGCCAGTATTCGACCTTGCTTGCCATCGTGACGGGCCTTTTGATCGTGCTGCTGTCGGCGCTCTTTGCCCTGCTCGAAAACGTGATAGGGCATTAGCCGCAAGCTCCAGGTGGGAGGGAGATATGCTGGATGTTCTGAGAAAACTCGAACAGGTAATCCTGGTCGCTCTCGTCTTGATGATGAGCGTTGTTGTGTTCCTCTCGACCATAGAATTGGGCTGGATCCTTATTCGAGACATTGTGACGCCGCCGGTCGTCCTGTTGGATATTGACGAGTTGCTGGACGTGTTTGGCGTTTTCTTGTTGGTCTTGATCGGCATCGAACTGTTAGAGACCATCAAGACCTACTTTGTCGAACACGTGATTCACGCCGAGGTGGTGATCGAAGTCGCCATGATCGCCATCGCCCGCAAGGTCATCATCCTCGACGTCAAGGAATTGCCCAGCCTGACCCTGCTGGGCATAGCGGCGATCATCATCACGCTGGCAGTGGCATACTGGGTGGTCAAGCGAGGCGTCAAGGAACAAGTGGCCTCCTGATCCTGGCGTTGCCCGAATGGCTAACGCGCTCGTAGCCAATCGAGAACGCCTTCGGACTCGACCGATGTTCTTTGAGCAAAGTCATTTCAACTAGGAGGGTAAAATGGAGACACGACTATTCCAGAGGATTGTCAATCCACTGGCGCTGGCCGGCGCTATCGTGATGAACGCTCTGGCCAGCATTCTGCCCCTGAATGGCCGCACGACGGGCGAAATCTCGGACAGCTTTAACCTGGTTTTTGTGCCCGCCGGCTATGTGTTCAGCATCTGGGGCTTGATCTATTTGGCGGCGCTCGGGTTTGCGTTCTTTCAGGCGCTGCCTGGGCAACAGTCGAATCCGCGTGTGGCGGCGACCGGCTGGTGGTTTGCCTTGAGTTGCGTGGCAAATGGGCTATGGATTGTCTTTTGGCACTATGGCCTGTATCCCTTGACACTGGTCGCCATGTTGACGTTGCTTGTCTCGTTGATCGCCATCTACATCCGCGTAAATCCTTCAAGCCCAGGGCAAACGGCGGTGGATGCTCCGACGCGCTGGCTCGTGCAGGCGCCGTTCAGTCTCTACCTGGGTTGGGTGAGCGTGGCGACGATTGCGAATGTCTCCAGTCTGCTCGTGTGGCTGGGCTGGGATGGCGGCGGGCTGTCGCCGGTCACCTGGGCTGTGATCATGATCGGCGTATCGGCTGTGCTGTCGCTCGCCATGTCATTCCGGCAGCGTGACGCTATCTTTACGGGCGTCCTCGTGTGGGCGCTGATCGGGATATGGGTCAAACAGGCCGCATTGCCCGCTGTTGTAACAGCATCGGCTG
>CAYHAR010000193.1:0-1839 GCA_964354595.1 uncultured Anaerolineae bacterium
ACTTGCAATCAAATCTCATACCACCAAAAAAGGGCGACTTCATTAACGCGAATGTCGTCGTTGGAGTAAAAGTGGTCGTCGAGGCCGCACAGCTTGAAGCCGAGCGATTGGTAAAAGCGGCAGGCGGGCAGGTTGTTGGTCTGCGTTTCGAGGATCATGCCGCGCAGGCCTTGCTCGCGCGACCACGCCATCGTGCGATTCACCAACTCGCGGCCCAGCCCGCGACGGCGATACGCGCGGTCAATGTGAATGTTCCACAACCGGGCCGCGTTGTGCCAACGCTCGCGCTCCACGTCGAGCAGTGCCACCAGCCTATGCGCCTGTGCGTCTTCCGCCACCAAATGCAATCCGTTGCCGGCGCGCAGCCACGCACGGATTTCCTTGAGGTCATTTTCTCTCAGGCCATAATCTGTGCTACGAAACGGTGGAACGAGTGGACGCTCGACGAGCCGCCACGTCACCTCTAATCCATTCGCGGTTTTCTCCACATCCAGGAAACGGTCAGACTCGAACTCGGCGTCAATTTCGACGAGGCGCGGAACGTCGGCGGAGGTCAGTGGGCGGATAGTGAGGTCAAGCATGATGCGTGTTACGTGAGGCGACAAGCAATGTTCAAGAGGCAGGCTGCTTTTGCCTATCTCGACGATTTGGTCATCTTTCGGCTAGTAGCTGTGTACCCAAAGGTCTGATAGAAAGCGATCGCGGCCTCTGGCTGGGCCATCGGGTTTTTGAAATATGTGTGGGAATCTGCCCCGGTGCAGCTCATCTACCTGGTCAATGAGCGCACACAGGGAATAGTCCTGTGCTCTGGCCTCGCGGACAATCATTTCTATCATGTTGCTCTCATGGGCTTTTACTGCCGCGCTGACCCAAGCGCCGCAAACAGCCAGCACCCTGCCACGACCGCCGGGCCGAAGAAAGCGACGGCATGCAGCGCAATCGGCAGCGACGGCAACTGTACCGCCACTGGCCCCTGTCCCAGCAAAGCCGCCATCACGGCGACCGTCCATCCCACCAGGCCGGCCATAAAGCCGACCAGGAGTGAAAGGAACACGCGGATTAGCCGCAGGCGCGGCGGTCGTTCGTCCTTGGTCACGCGAAGCGGCAGTTCGTCATTCGACATTCACAAGATTTGCCCATCGTCGTGGCGCAGCATCATCTTGCGCACGAACGGAATCGGCGGCGCGCCAAACGACAGGAACGCGTCGTGGAATTGCTTGAGCGACGCGGAGCGCGCGCTGCCCTGCTCGCGCCGGTAATCCTCGCGCAGCTTGAGCGTCATCAGCTTGCCGAGCGTATAAGCCAGGTAGCCGGGGTCGTAGGCGCCGCGCTCGGCCTCTTTGCGCGCTGGCAACTCTTCCATGAAAGCGTCCTGCATAAAGCGGTGCGTCGCCTCGTCCACGCTCATCCCCTGCGTGTGCATCCCGATGGCGCAGATAAAGCGAACATCGCGCAGCAATGCCCCGGCCAGTTGCGCCAGGCGTAAACGCGGATCGCCCTCACGATAGCCCTCTTCGATCATCATCTGCTCGACATAGTGCGCCCAGCCCTCCGAGAACGTACAAGTTTCAAACGTCTTGGCGACCTGAGTGGGGCTGTTCCTGAAATGGAGCCAGTGCAAATAATGGCCGGGCCAGCCTTCGTGAATAGAAGTGTCGTCCAGTGAGTAGTAGTCAAACGCGGACAACCACTCTTCCACCTGCGCGTCGGACCAGTCTTTCTCCGGCAGCGTGATATAGTAGAAAGACTCGGTGGCAACCTTTTCAAACGCGCCGGGCGTATCCATCATCGCAAACCCCAGGCGCAAGAAAGAAGGCGTTTCGGCAATGACAGGCTGCA
>CAYHAR010000193.1:1939-7209 GCA_964354595.1 uncultured Anaerolineae bacterium
TCGCCCACGCGCAGCATCTGCCGAAAAGCCTCCGCGCCGATGGCATACTGGTCGTCGGCCTTGGGCAAGACCTCGTCACGCAGCCACGCCGCGAACGATTCGAGCGCGGCAATCGCCTTGGCTTGTGCGTCAGAAAAACGGGACATTAACGCCGCATCCTCGACGGACGTGAGAGAGGCCGGCAATTCACCGCGCAAAAACACCACCGTCCCGTGAATCATCTCCAGGCTGGTCTGCGCGAACGTGCGCGGCATGGGCAGTTCCAGATTGGCGCGCGCCTGAGCCAGCAAGCCGGGGATGTGGCTCAGGTACGCCGCGATGGCCTTGAGGCGCATGGGCAGCGGCGCATAGTTACGCTTGAGGTAAGTGCTCACGTCGCACGCTGCGATGTAACTCATCGGGTTGCGCGCCCAATCGCGGAGCGTCTCCCATTCAAATAGCTCGCGGTCAATCGCCAGGCGCAGCATCTCGTAATCGAGCCACGTCTGCGCGGGCGGCGCGTCCGGCGCGATGGTCGCCAGCTCGTCGCGGAAAACCTTCAGGTCAGACACGCGCCGGGCAATGGCGGATGGGCCGTAATCCGTCACCATCCCGTCGTACCCGTGCAGGCCCATTGTCGCCGCGCGGGCCGGATACGTGGCAAAGACGCCGCGCAGATACTTTTTGGAAAAGGCTTCGAGAGGTGTGGGGAGAGCCATGGTATTGTCCTTTCTTTGGCAGTGTGCGTGATGCGTGAAACGTCAAACGTCACACCATCACGTTTGACGTTCTATGGATAAATCCGGTTCAACATACGCGGGAACGGGATCGTCTCGCGGATGTGATCGAGGCCGCAAATCCACGACACGGTGCGCTCGACGCCCAGGCCAAAGCCCGAATGCGGCGTGCTGCCGTACTTGCGCAGGTCAATGTACCAGGCATACGCCTGGCGCGGGAGGTTGTGCTTTTTGATCGCGTTCTCCAAATCCTCGACGCGGCTCATGCGCTGGCCGCCGCCAATGATTTCGCCGTAGCCTTCCGGCGCGAGCAGGTCCACCGATTCGCACGTCTCTGGGCGGCCCGGCGTCGGCTCCATGTAAAACGCCTTGAACACCGCTGGATAACGATGGACGAACACGGGCTTTTCAAAACTCTCGGCAACCGCCGTTTCATGTGGCGCGCCAAAGTCCGTGCCCCATTCGATCTCCAAGAGTTTCTTTTGCTCGGGATCGTCCGTCCGGTCGCGCACTTGCTTGATGACATCCAGGGCGTCATCGTAAGAAATGCGCGGGAACGGCGGCGTGATCTTTTCCAGGCGCGAGACATCGCGGCCTAATGCTTTGAGCTCGGCGGCGCGCTCCTTGAGCGTCGTCTGGACGATGTAAGAGACAAACTGCTCCTCGATCTCCATGATGCCGTTCAGGTCGCAATAGGCCACCTCCGGCTCGACCATCCAAAACTCTATCAGGTGACGGCGCGTCTTACTCTTTTCCGCGCGGAAGGTCGGCCCAAAGCAATACACTTTGCCGAACGCGGCAATGTCCGCCTCGTTATAGAGCTGGCCGGATTGCGCCAGGAACGCCGGTTGACCAAAATAGTCCGTCTCGAACAGCGTCGTTGTATCTTCACACGCGGCGGGCGTGAGGATAGGTGTGTCCACGTTGAGAAAACCGTTGCCGTCCAGCCAGTCGCGGATGGCTTTGACGACGGTGGCGCGCACGCGCAGCACCGCCCACTGGCGCGACGAACGTATCCACAAGTGGCGATTGTCCATCAGGAACTCGACGCCGTGCTCCTTGGGGCCGATGGGGTATTCTTCGGCGACCAGTTGGACAATGTGCGCCTCCTTGACGCCCAGCTCATAACCGCCGGGCACGCCGGGCGCGCGCTCGTCTTCTCGCACCACGCCGGTGACAATCAGCGACGATTCAAGCGTGGCTTTTTGCGCGGCGGCGAACGTCTCGGGCGAAACGTCCTTTTGAAACACGACGGCCTGAACGATGCCGGTGCCATCGCGCACTTGCAAGAATTGCAGCTTGCCCTTGTCGGTCTTGTTGTAAAGCCAGCCTTGCAGCGTGACTTGTTGGCCCACGTGCCGGGCGATATCTTGGATTCGGACAATGGCCACGACGACCTCCCGATGCCTGATGTGGCGCTCATTTTACTCTGCTTGCGAAGCAAGGTCAAGGCGTGAGGCAGAGTTGAGTATGGCGCAAAACTGCCGGGCGCGAGCGCGCTCGATTGAACGCCCCTTGACGCCTGGTCTTTTGCCCCCAGCCTTGCCGGGTGTATAATAAAGGCTGTCGGCGGACTCGGCCACGGCAGGAGATGAGCACCTATGGACCCGGCATCTACGCTTGAACTGGTGTTGACTCGCTTATGGTACTTGATTGGTGAGTGGGAGGGCACAGGCAAGGGGCCGGGCTTTCGTTTCCGCGCCAGGGCCACCTACTCGTGGATCCTCAACGATCACTTTCTCACGGGCTATCTGCAAATCTATGACCTCGGCTCGGACCGGGTCTTGGCGGCAGAGTACAGCTACTATTACTACGATTACGATCTCAGTTGTCTGGTGGGCGACACGTTTCGCCAGGACGGCATGGTCGAGCACGCGCTGGGCCATGCCGACGCGCGTGGCCGGATGGTCTTGACGACTGACCGGCTGCTATGCGTCCCCCGGGGTATGCCGCCCCACCGCGTGCGCCGCACCATCTGGATGATGGCCGCTCCCCAGTGGGCGTTCATGCTAGAGATGGACTCGGGCCAGGGCTTTGCTCCATGCCTCGAAGGCCAGATGCGTCGCCTCGTCTAACCCCCCGCCATGCTAAAGCTACACGACAACAGGCCAGTAGCCTACGCGACTTGGACCCACCGGCGCAGGCGCAGCGACAGCACGCAGCGCGTATAGTCGCGCAGCATTTTGAAAAACTGCGACTTGCTCGTTCCGTGGCGGCGCAGCACGTAAAACACCGGCACTTCCAAGAGTCGAAAACCCTTGCGCCACGAGACGAACAACAGCCGGATAAAATACTCGCCATAGCCCCCAAAGATCCGGTCGAGGTCGAGCAGCATGAGCTTGTCGCGCGACATGGCAAAGAATCCGCTGAGGTTGTCTTGGATTTGCGTGCGGAGCGTCACCCGCACGAACAAGTTGTAGAGAAAGCTATAGTTGTAGCGGGCGTGGTCTTCCATCCCGCCGCCCATCACAAAGCGCGAGCCGATGATCACGTCATAGTATTCGAGGAACTTGACCATCTGCGGGATCATCCTGGGGTCGTGGTTAAAGTCGGTGTCCATCACGACGACCACGTCGCCCGTGGCCTGGCGGAGGCCGAACTTGATCGCCGTCGCCAGCCCGCGCTCGTCGGCGCGGACGAACAGTTGGATGGGAGGCGTGGGGCGTTTCATCCGCTCGCGCACCACGCCCGCCGTGCCATCTGGGCTGTTGTCGTCTACGACAATAATCTCGGTCTCGAAGCTTTGCAAGCTCGCTTCGATGGCGTCAATCAAGTCCACGATGTTGTCGCGCTCGCGGTAGGTGGGCAAAATCACAGAGACCTTCATAGCTTCTCCAACTGGTTGGTGTACAGATTCCACTTTTTGCCGTACAGCGTGAACTCGAACGAGAGCTGGAACCCGAGACGCTGATAAAAACGATTCGCCCTCGGGTTGGATCGCAGCACTGTCACCTTGTACGCCACGATGCCCTGCGCGCGAAAAGCGCGGTTCAACTCGGCGACGAGCGCCTGGCCGACGCCGCGCCCGCGCGATTCCGTGTCCACGCCGATGACGACCAGCTCGGCCTGGTGCGGCGATTGGCCTTCTTTGCTCGGATACAGGAACGTCTCGGCCACGTTACGCAGCAGGAGTGGGCGACGCAGGAGGGCGGGGAGCGCCGCCAGGCCCAACGCCAACATCCGGCTGAGCATCACACGCTTGAACAGCGCGCGCGTGTCCGCGCTGCCGAACACGAATCCGCGCGGCTTTTCTTCCAAGTCAACAAAGCCAAATCCAGCGCCTTGATCGAGCGCGCCCTCGTAAAACACGCGCAAAAAGTTGATCCCCAGGCTCGGCAAAAAATCCCCGGCGAGCGCCTGGGCGTGAATGCGCGCGACGGCCCCGGCGTGAGAACGCCGCATCGGAACGATCATCGGCTTTCCTGAATGGCGGTCGCAATGCGGTGAATATCTTTGTCGGTGAGCGTGACCGCCGACGGCAGATTGATCCCCCGGCGTGACAGGGCCTCGGCCACTGGCAGCGACTCACCGGTGTGATAGGGTGGCATGGTGTGGATCGGATAAAAGAATGGGCGGCTATCAATCTTGCGCTGCTTGAGCCGAGCCATCAGCTCATCGCGGCTGGGGCCGAATTCGACGCCGACGAGCACCGAGTACATCCAGTAGACGTTCGTCGCCCACTTTTCCTCCGGCGGGAGCGTCAACCCGGACACGCGGGCCAAGAGCTGGTTGTACGTCTCGGCGATGCGCCGCTTGCGCGCAATGAATTCCTCGATACGCTCCATCTGCGCCACGCCAATCGCCGCCTGGACGTTGGTGATGCGGTAATTATAACCGATGACCGGGTGCCAGTAACGTTTCTCGGTGGACATGCCGTGATCGCGCAGCCAGCGCGCCTTTTCGGCCAGCGCTGCGTCGTTCGTCGTGATCAGCCCGCCTTCGCCAGTGGTAATGATCTTGTTGCCATAGAAGCTAAAGCAATTGAGCGCGCCCATGCTTCCTACGCGCTTGCCTTTATAGAGCGCGCCATGCGCTTCGGCGGCGTCTTCGATGACCAACAGGTTGTGCTTGCGCGCCAGGTCGAGGAGCGGGTCCATGTCGGCGGGATGGCCGTAGACGTGAACCGGGATGATGGCGCGGGTAGCGGGCGTGATTTTGCGCGCCACGTCCGCCGGGTCGAGGTTCCATGTGCGCGGCTCGCTATCGGCAAACACGGGCTTGGCGCCGGTGTAGGTCACGGCGTTGGCGGTGGCGACAAAGGTGAGCGTGGGGACGATCACTTCGTCGCCGGGGCCTATGCCCAGCACGACGAGTGACAGGTGCAACGCCGCTGTCCCGTTGCTCGTGGCGATGCCAAAGCGCGCGCCGCAAAACTGGGCGAACATTTCTTCAAAGCGCGGGATGTAGGCGCCCAGCGACGAGACCCAGCCGGATTTGACGCAGTCGGTCACATAGGCCAGCTCGTTGCCCGAAAGCAGCGGCTCGGCGACCGGGATAAATCTTTCTGAATCACTCATGGCGCGGCCTCCTGCCACAGACTTGTCGGACACAGAT
>CAYHAR010000194.1:0-1393 GCA_964354595.1 uncultured Anaerolineae bacterium
CGCCGCTTGAGCGCGTGACGGCGATCCTCTTTTTCGCGCGGCGGTCGTCAGCCCCTTGAACCTCTTGACGAGGCGAGCAACCTCGGCATAGGCGGTCTCAGATAGAGTCATTCGTCCTTCGCTCCTCGTCCTTCGCTTTTCGTACTTTACTTGTGTCCCAACACGGGGTGCGGCTGGTACGGCTCTTGCAAGGACGCCAGTTCTTGATCCGAAAGCCGAACCTGCAGCGCGGCCACGGCATCCTCGAGGTGCGTCATCTTGCTGGCGCCGACAATCGGCGCGGTGACGCCCGGTTGGTGCAGCAGCCAGGCCAGCGCGATTTGCGCTGGCGAGACTCCCCGGAGCTGCGCCAGTTCCCCTACCCGCTCCACCACGACAAAATCCGACTCACGGTAATACATCTGGTGCGCAAAGCTATCCGTCCGAGCGCGGGTGGTCTCGCCGGTCTTGTCCGGGCGGCGATTGCCCATCAAAAAGCCGCGCGCCAGCGGACTCCACGGGATCACGCCGATCCCCTCGGCGCGGCACAGCGGCAGCATCTCGCGCTCTTCTTCGCGGTAGACCAGGTTATAGTGATCCTGCATGGAGGCAAATCGAGTCCAGCCGTGCAGGTCGGCCAGGTAAAGCGCTTTGGCAAATTGCCAGGCCCACATGCTGGAAGCGCCGACGTAACGCGCCTTGCCAGCTTTCACCAAGTCGTGCAATGCCGCCAGCGTCTCTTCAATCGGCGTCTCGTAATCCCAACGGTGAATCTGGTAGAGGTCCACGTAATCGGTTCCCAGGCGGCGGAGCGAGGCATCCATCGCCGCCATGATGTGCTTGCGCGAAAGACCTGCCTGGTTGGGCTTGTCGCCCATCGAGTGATAGACTTTGGTGGCGATCACTACTTGGTCGCGGTGGGCAAAATCGTGCAGCGCCCGTCCCAAGACTTGTTCGCTCATGCCGTCCGAGTACATGTCCGCCGTGTCGAAAAAGTTGATGCCCAGCTCGAGCGCCCGCTTGATAAACGGGCGGCTGTCTTGTTCCGACAAGACCCATTCGCGCCACTGGGGCGTGCCATAGGTCATGGTGCCCAGGCAAATGCACGAAACCTTGAGGCCGCTGCGGCCCAAATTGACGTACTCCATACTGCTCCTCCTTGCCGAGTTCTCCTTGTCAAAGTGTACTATGACTGCGCCGCCAATGCAAACTTGGGTTTGTCATCCTCTCTTTCTCATGCTATTCTTATACCTGACCATCCGTGCACTCTGGAGTGATCAACTATGCCTGATCAAGGATTTCTCCACTTTCCCGAGGGCTTTACCTGGGGCGCGGCCACCTCGGCCTATCAGATCGAGGGCGCGTGGAACGAGGACGGCAAAGGCCGCTCTATCTGGGACACGTTTTGTCGCCG
>CAYHAR010000194.1:1493-5636 GCA_964354595.1 uncultured Anaerolineae bacterium
CGTCACGGCGGTGAATGGACATCTTTCTGGCGAGCATGCGCCTGGAAAGCGAAATCCTTTTATCGTTCTCCCGGTCATGCACCACCTTTTGCTTTCTCACGGCTACGCGGTCGAGGCGCTGCGCGCGGCGTGCCGTCGCCCTGTCCGCGTCGGCATCGCGCTCAACCTCAACCCGATTTATCCCGCCACCGATTCCGAAAAGGACCGCCGCGCCGCCGCGCGGTTCGATGGAATGCTCAACCGGATGTGTCTCGATCCGCTGCTGCGAGGCTGTTACCCGGACGACATGCGCGCGCTGTTCGGTTGGCTGTTCCCCAAAATCCGGCCGGGCGACATGGAGCGCATCGCCGCGCCGCTGGATTTCGTGGGCGTCAACTATTACAGCCGCGTCGTGGTTCGGCGCAACTGCCTGGTACCGCTGATCTGGGGATGGCCCATCCGGCCGCAAGGCAACGAGTATTCAGAGATGTGGGAGATTTATCCGCCGGGCATCTATGACCTGCTCGCTCGCATATGGCAAGACTATCAGCCCGCCGAGATCATTGTGACCGAGAATGGGATCTGCGTGCCCGACCGCCTCGACGCGGATGGCCGCGTGCGCGACGAGCGGCGCATCCGTTACCTGCGCGATCACATCGCCCAGGTTCATCGCGCGATGGCGGACGGCGTCCCGGTACGCGGCTATCTGGTCTGGTCGCTGCTCGACAACTTTGAGTGGAACCTGGGCTACCGGATGCGCTTTGGGCTGGCGCACGTGGATTACAAAACGCAAACGCGAACCATCAAAGACAGCGGACGATGGTATGCCCGGGTGATTCAAGAGAATGGGCTGGGTTCGCGTGATGCGTGATGCGTGTTCCGTGACGCAATACGCAACACGCAATACGGAGAAGCAAGATGACACGCTCTATCAAGATCGCCGCGATTCAGATGATCGCTCGACCCGCGCCCACGTCGGAGCGGCTTGAACGCGCAGAGGCGCTCATCGCGCAAGCGGCCAGCGGCGGCGCGCAACTGGTCGTGCTGCCGGAGCTATTCAACACCGGCTACGAATACAGCGACCAGAACTATGGGGCCGAACCGCCCGACGGGCCGACGGTGACCTGGATGAAGCAAACCGCCGCCCGGCACAATGTCCACCTGGCCGGGACACTGTTGTTGCTGGACGCAGAAGACATTTACAACGCCATGTTGCTCGTCGCGCCCGAAGGTCGCATCTGGCGCTACGACAAGAACTATCCGTGGGTATGGGAGCGGACGTATTTTCGAGACGGCCACAGCATCACCGTCGCCGATACCAGCCTGGGCAAGCTGGGCATGATGATCTGCTGGGACACGGCGCACGCGGAGCTGTGGGCGCGTTACGCCGGCAAGGTGGACGCGATGGTAATTTGCAGTTGCCCGCCCGCCATGCACGACCTGACCATCGTGTTCCCCGATGGGCAACACCTGAAAAGTAAGGATGCCGGGCCGATCATGCAACAGATGAAGCGCACCTCTACCGAAATGTTTGGGGATTATTTGCGCCGCCAGTCCGTGCACCTGCGCGTGCCGGTGGTCAATACAACTGGAACTGGCAAGTTTTCTTCACCAGTGCCCCTAGCCCACCTGTCGCTCGGAATCTATGCCATGATGCGCCCGGACCTGTGGAGACAGCTTGCACAAGCGCAAGCTGCGCGAGTCGAGACCGGCTACTTTAACGAGACCTATGTGGCCGACGCGACCGGGCGCGTCCTGCAACGAGTGCCGCCAGAAGTGGAAGGTTACGCTCTGGCCGAGGTCACACTAGCCGACTCGCCGCCGCAGCCACAGGGGAAGCAACCTCCCTTTGGCCTTTCCGTCTGGCCCTATCTGGCCGACGAGTTCGCCAATGTGATGCTGGCTCCAGTTTACCGCAAGGGCATTCGTCGCGCGCATGGGCGGCGCATGGCCCCGGTCAGCCGGCAGACCAGGATTTGGCTGGGCGCGCTGGCGGTGGTGGGCGTGCTCGGCTTTTTGTTGGGGCGTGCTGCCCGGCGCAAGCGGAAATATCAAGAGGCGCGATGAACCTCGCCCAGATTGACACAACCAATCGCCGCCAGGTACGGCAATTCCTCGACCTGCCCTTTCGGCTTTATCGGGATGTGCCTCAGTGGATACCGCCGCTTGCGTCTGACGCGCGTCGCATGTTGGATCGGCGCCGTCATCCATTTTACCAGCACTCGGAGGCGGCCTTTTTTCTTGCTCTAAAAGATGATCGCCCCGTTGGCCGCCTGGCCGTGCTGGACAATCGCCGCTACAACACCTTCAACCGAGAGCAGACCGCTTTCTTTTATTTGTTTGAATGTGAGGACGATCGAAAAGCCGCTGGTGCGCTGTTCGACGCCGCATTCGATTGGGCGCGCTCGCGCGGAATGACCAAGATCATCGGCCCCAAGGGGTTTACGGCATTCGATGGGCTGGGGTTGCTGATCAAAGGATTCGAGCATCGTCCGGCTTTCGGCCTGCCATACAACCCGCCCTACTATGTGACGTTGGTCGAAGCGGCCGGCTTGCAAAGCGCGGGCGAGATGGTCTCTGGCTACCTCAGCGCGCGCACGCCGCTGCCTGACAAGATTCATCAGATGGCCAAACTGGTCCAAAAGCGGCGCGGCCTGCGCGTGGCTCACTTCCAGTCACGGCGCGATTTGCGCGCCATCGTCCCCCGGCTGCAAGAGCTATACAACGCTTCGCTCGAGGGCACCACCGGCAACGTCCCGCTCACCGACGACGAAGTGAAAACGCTGGCCAACCAAATGCTCTGGTTTGCCGATCCGCGCCTCATCAAAATCATCATGAAGGACGACGAGTCCCCTGACGGGGATCTTCTACCGGTCGGGTTTTTGTTCGCCTACCCCGACATCTCGGCGGCGGTTCAACGCTGCCAGGGGCGACTCTGGCCCTTGGGCTGGCTGGACTGTTTGCTGGAATTGCGCCGGACGAAATGGATCAACATCAATGGCGCGGGCATCATTAAAAAGTATCGCGGGCTGGGCGGGACGGCGCTGCTGTTCAGCGAGATGAGCAAGAGTATTGTACAAGGCGGTTTCGAGCACGCCGACCTGGTGCAGATCGGCGTGGAGAACGACAAGATGCAGCGCGAGCTGCGCGATTTGGGGATTGACTTTTACAAGACGCACCGGCTTTACCAGCGCGCGCTGTAACACGATGGGGAGGATAGATGCTGGAAGGAATTGTAACGTGGGCTGAAACTGATCTGGACGCCATTGCGTTCAACGTGCGCGCATTCAAGCGACACGTGGGCCAGGCAGTCGAGGTAATTGCGGTGGTCAAGGCGAATGCCTATGGCCATGGCGCCGTCCCCGTGGCGCGGGCTGCGCTTGAAGCGGGGGCCACGCGCCTGGGCGTTCACCGCGCGATTGAAGGCGTCGAGCTGCGCCGCGCGGGCTTGGCTGCGCCCATCCTGGTGATGGGTTACACGCCGCCCTCCGGCGCGGCGATGATGGTTCAGCACGACCTCACGCCCAGCCTGATCACACGCGAGTTCGCGGAGGCCGTTTCAGCGGAAGCGGTGCGCGCAGGCAAGGAGGTCCCGCTGCACGTCAAGGTGGATACCGGAATGAGCCGCTATGGGCTGATGCCCGGCGAAGTGGTGGGTTTTGCGCGGGGACTGACCGCACTCCCCGGCGTCAAGCTGGAAGGACTTTTTACTCACTTTGCCACAGCCGATGCCGCCGACCAGACGCACGTCCGACATCAACTGGAAACGTTTCGTCAGGTGCTCGCCGCACTAGAGAGCGCCGGCATTTGCATCCCCTTGCGTCATGCGGCCAACTCGGCGGCGACGATGAGATTGCCTGAAGCGCACTTTGACGCCGTGCGACCCGGCATTGCGATGTACGGGCTTGACCCTTCAGACGAATGGCCGCCCGTGTTCGAGATTCGCCCGGCGCTCACGCTCAAGAGTCGCGTGAGCCGCGTGCGAGAATTGCCGCCCGGCTCGGGCATCAGCTATGGCCGCACGTTTGTCACCGAGCGTCCCATGCGAGTTGCGCTTGTGCCGGTGGGCTATGGCGATGGCTACCATCGCATTCTTTCCAACAAGAGCAGCGTGCTCATTCGCGGCCAGCGCGCGCCGATCCGGGGCCGCGTGTGCATGGATCA
>CAYHAR010000194.1:5736-7204 GCA_964354595.1 uncultured Anaerolineae bacterium
TTGCGCCGGAAGGCAGGCGCAGCGGCCAGCGCGCCATCGTGTCGGGCGAATAGACGCCCACTTGCAAGTCATACACGCCGGGCGTTGCGTCTGACCTGACGGGCGCACTGACATGCTGCACGATCACGTCCCCGATCTCTAATCCCCGCAGCGCCGTTCCCCAGCCATCGTATTGGCCGACGATGTGTTGCCCGTCGTCGGCGACGTGCACGAAAAACGCGATGGGCGGAATCAACTCGCCCGTCACTTGCCAGTACGTCGTCAGGTCGAGCGCATCGCCCGGCGCGACCGTGGACGAATCGAGCCGGTAGCCGATGAGCGCGAGCTTGCCATCGAAATCGGCGGGTGAATCAAGAGATTTGCCATCTGGCAATCGTAGCGGCGCGCGCCACCCGGCTCGGCGCGATTCGACCAGCGGGCGCGCATCCACGACGAGTGCATCGCCCTCGCTGCGCGCGGCGGAGCGGAAAGCCCGGCGCAGGTCGCGGTCGAATGGCAGCAGGTCAGTTGCGATGTAGCGCGCCGGGCCGCTCATCGCCAAGATGAACACGTCCGGATTGTCGGCCCACTTGACGCGGAGACGATGTCCTGGCGCCACACCCAGCGTCTGTGGAGGGAGCGCATACGTCGGCGTGCCAATGACGACCGCGCGATCAACAGGCGTGTCGGGTGGATATTCTACTTTGTACAGGCGAATCGAATAGCCAGCGCGCGCAGCGGGCGTCTGATCACGAAAGTAGGCAAACAGGTCTGTCGCATGGTAGAGCAATCCCATGCGCAGGCTGGTCACGCTGATGGCATACCAGCCCGGCTCCGGTGTGTACGGGTTGAACGAGTCCACTTCGAGGCCGGTGACAAAGTGCAGGAACGCCGGCAGGGGCCAATAGCGCACACCGTAGACGGCCGGCAGCGCCGTGCCATAGTACGAGAGGTTCACACGCTCAAGCCCCAGCGTATCCATCTGCGCCTTGAGCGCCGGCAAATCCTGGCCCCAGTCCAAGTTCGAATCCACCAGGAACCTATCGCCATTCAGTGGGCCTCCGGCCAGTTCATTAAAGTATGATAGATGATGCGGAAAGACAAGCGTCACGCTGATCACCTGCCAGGCCAGCAGCAGCACGATACCCACCACCCGCCACCCGCCGCCCACTTTTGATATTTGATGTTTGGGTCGTACAGCACTGCCGGCAACGATCAGCACAAACGGCAGCACCGGCAAAATGTGCCGGTAGCCAAAAGCCAGCGGGCTGAACAGGACGGCGGTCATCGAGACGGCCGGGGGAATGAGGGCGGCGGAGACGCGTCTCCATACGTGGCCCGGCTGCGCGATGGTGAGAACAATGCCCAGGGCAAAAAGAATCTGCGTAGGCAACGGCGTCTTGAGCACAAACGTAACGGGAAAATAGTACCACCATCCAGTTTGGGCCACCTGCCCCATCAAAAAAGTGGGAAGGCCTGGCGTGTATTC
>CAYHAR010000195.1:0-5679 GCA_964354595.1 uncultured Anaerolineae bacterium
GGGTTTCATCATAACACAAATCCGGGCGTTTATCAAGGGTCGCCATTCTGGGGGGTGCGTTTCAGTTATTAGGCGAGTTATGACCAGTAAGTGGGCACGGTGCCGAGTCGCGCGTCCTACACAACCGTAAACAGCCATGCCCGTCCAGGCGTCCCCAGAAACTGAAACGCACCCATTCTGGGTCGCCATTCTGGTGATTACCCCCAAGTGCTCTGGCCCGCGTCCTCGCGAGCCGCGCAAAGCGGACGGGGACGCGGACGGTGAGCAGTCGAGGTGTGGGTAATCACCAATCGCCATTGACCTACGCAAAATTGCCTCTTGACACTGGTCCCAACCTGTCGTATACTGACTATCAGTCAGTGAGTGACCTGCGGTCATGGCCGGAAAGGCGGAGCCGGTGGGGACGAGCGGACGTCGGGAGCGCGAAAAAGCCAAGCGTCGGGAAGACATCCTGCGAGCTGCGCGCGAGGTCTTTTTCAGCACTGGCGCCGGCCGGGCGACGATTGACGACGTGGCCGCTCGGGCCGAGGTCAGCAAAGGCACCATCTATCTTTATTTTGAGAGCAAGGAGGCCATCCTTGCTCATTTAGTTTTAGAGGGCCTGGACATTTTGTCCGGGCAGCTCAAAGCCGCTTACGCCCCTAAAAAAGACCTGCCCGCCGAAGAGCGCGTGCGCCGCCTGGCCCATGCGTATTTAAAGTTCTCCAAGAGTCATCCTCAATACTTTCGCCTGCTGATGGCCTTTGACCGGGGCCAGTTCAGCGAGCGCGTCCCCGAGCCGCTGTACCAGGAGGTCTCGGAGCGCAGCGCAGCCAGCTTGCGCTGGGTGGAGCAGGCGTTGGAGCAGGGCCGCGCCTCCGGCCAATTCGCCGTCGCCGACCCCGGGCGGATGGCCGGCGTGTTGTGGGCCTCGCTCAACGGCGTGATGCTCTTGCTCGATCATCCTCTGCGCCAGGAAATTCTTGGCGTCCCGCTCAACACCTTGTTCGATTCCACGTTGGAACTGTTGCTGCATGGCCTGGACGCGGAGCCGACCGTGCGGCGTTCATCCCAAACAAAGAAAGGAGCACAATCATGAAGGATGTCGTTTTGTTAGGGGGTGTGCGCACACCCGTCGGTTTGCACGGAGGCGCGCTGCGCGACAAGCGCGCCCAGGACCTGGCCGAGCTCGTTTTCCGGGAGGTCATCAAGCGCACGGGGTTAGATCCCAACATCATTGACGATGTGATCCTGGCCAACATCGGCTCGCCCTCCGAGGCGGCCAACATTGGCCGCGTGGCGGCGCTGATGGCGGGCATCCCCGAACAGGTTCCGGCTTTTTCGGTGCAGCGCAACTGCGCCTCGGCTCTGCAGTCCATCACTTCGGCTTACCAGGCGATCCAGGCCGGCGATGGCGAGATTTTCCTGGTCGGCGGCACCGAGAGCATGAGCAACATTCCCTACGTCATCAAGGGCGCGCGCTGGGGACTCAAGTTGCGCCACAGCGTGTTGACGGATGCGTTGTGGGAGGGCCTGACCGACCCGATCTGCAACCTGATCATGGGGCGCACGGCAGAGAATCTGGCCGAGATGTACGAGATCACTCGCCAGGCGCAAGACGAGTACGCCATCCAATCTCACAAGAAAGCGTTCATGGCCACTCGCCAGGAAAAATTCAAGGACGAGATCGTGCCGGTCGAGATCGTCAAAAGGATTGCCGGGCAAGAAGTGGCCCGCGAGCAAATCGTGCAGGATGAAGGCATCAACCCGGGCCTTTCGATGCAAAAGGCGGGCATGTACCCCACCGTGTTCAAAGAGAACGGCACGGTGACGCCAGCCAACGCCTGCCCCATCAGCGACGGCGCGGCGGCGATGCTGGTGATGACCGCCGAAAAGGCCAAAGAGTTGGGCCTCAAGCCGATGGTGCGCATCGTGGCCTATGATTACGCGGGCGTCAACCCGGCTATCATGGGCATCGGCCCGGCCAAGGCCATCCCCAAGATGTGGAACAAGATGAAAAAGCGAGGCATCAACGTCTCGTTCGACGAGGTGGACCTGATCGAGCTGAACGAAGCGTTCGCTGCGCAGGTGATCGCGTGCCACAAAGACCTGAACGCCAATGGTTTCAACCTGGATTGGAAAAAAGTCAACGTCAACGGCGGCGCGATTGCGCTGGGCCATCCCGTCGGCGCGACCGGCTGCAAGATCACCGTGACGTTGATGAACGAGATGAAGCGCCGCAACGCCCGCTACGGCATCGTCACCATGTGCGTGGGCGGCGGCCAGGGCGGCGTGATGCTCGTCGAGAACGTCTCGTAGCGACCCATGACGCAAGACGAATGTCGTCGTCGGTCATTCGTCCTTCGTCTGATTCAAGCGAAAGGAGCAACCCATGTACATTTTCAAAGCTGCCGTCATCGGCGCAGGGGCGATGGGCGCGGGCATCGCCCAGGTGATTTCTTTCTCCGGCCTGCCGGTCGTCCTCAAGGACGTGGATCAGGCCTTCCTCGACAAGGGGATGGCGACGATCCGCAAGATTTATCAAACTCGCGTGGACAAGGGCAAGATGAGCGCGGGCGATCTGGACGCCAAAATGTCGCTCATCACTCCGGCGCTGGACTATGCCGAGTTCGGCGACGTGGACATTGTCATCGAGGCCATCCCAGAAAAAATGTCGCTCAAGCAAAAAGTGTTTGCCGACCTGGACGGTATCTGCCCGGAGGGCACGATCTTTGCCAGCAACACGTCCGCGCTTTCGATCACCGAGATGGGGCGCGCGACCCAGCGCCCGCACAAGATGATCGGGATGCACTTTTTCAACCCGGCCAACGTAATGAAGCTGGTCGAGATCATTCGCGGCGAGGGCACCGACGAAGAGACGGTCAGTGATTTGGTGGCGTTCACCGAGTCGCTGCGCAAGATTCCGGTCGTCGTCAAAGAGTGCCCCGGCTTTTTGGTCAACCGCCTGCTGATGCCGTACCTCAACGAGGCGACGCTGTGCTTGCAAGAGGGCGCGGCCACGGCGCAGGATATTGACGGCGCGATGCGGGACTATGGCTGGCCGATGGGCCCATTCACGCTGATGGATTTCTTGGGGCTGGACGTGTGCGCCGATGTGGGCGCTTATCTGCACTCGCAATACGGCGAGCGGATGAAAGGCGCCGAGATGTTCGCGCGCTTGGTCAAATTGGGCCGGCTAGGTGAAAAATCGGGCGCGGGCTTTTACGGCTACGGCGACCAGACGGATGAGCCAGTCAAGCAACTCGTGGCGGAGCTTTCGGCTGGCAAAAAGACCGAATTCACGCCGGAGCGGTTAATGTACCCGATGCTCAACGAGGCCGCCCGCTGCGTCGAGGAAAACATCGCCGACACCAAAGACATTGACATGGCCATGCTCGCCGGTTCTGGCATGACCTACAAAGGCGACCGCATTGGCCCGCTGGCGCTGGCCGACAAGCTCGGCATTGATGCCATCGTCGGCGCGCTGGAAGGCTTGGAGAAAAAGTACGGCTCGCGCTTTCACCCGTGCGACAAGCTGTACGAACTTGTGAAAGAAGGCTGGCTCGGTGAAAAGACCAAAGCTGGCTTTTTGGAATATGTCTAACGTGTTGCGTGTTCCGTATTGCGTAGTCAAAAAACGGAATACGCAATACGAAATGCGCTCCCCACAACTCTGATTACGAAGGAGGATTCCATGGCTGACCGACAGTACGTCCGATACACCGTCGAAGACCGCATTGCGACGTTGGTGATTGATCACCCGCCCGTCAATGCGTTCAACCGGCAGACACTCACCGAGCTGGATGGCGCGGTTGACGAGTTGCTCGCCAATCCCGATGTCAAAGTCATCATCATCACCGGCGGCGGGCAACTGGCCTTTGTTGCCGGCGCCGACATTAACGAGATTAATGCCGCTTTGGGCATCGTCAAGTCAGGCGACCTGACCACCGCGCGCGGGCTGCTCGAGTTGGGGCAGAACGTATTCACCAAGATCGAACGAGCCAAAAAGCCCATCATCGCCGCCATCAACGGCGTGTGCCTGGGCGGCGGGCTGGAACTGGCCATGTCCTGCCACATCCGCATCGCGGGCGACCGCGTGCGCCTGGGCCAGCCGGAGATCAGCCTGGGCATCATCCCCGGCTGGGGCGGCACGCAGCGGTTGCCGCGCCGCGTGGGCCGGGGCAAGGCGACCGAGATGATCTTGTCCGGCGATCAGATTACCGCGCAGGAAGCCAAGGCGCTGGGGCTGATCAATATTGTCGTGCCGGGCGACGCGGTGATGCGCCAGGCCAAAGGCCTGGCGGGCAAGTTGGCCGCCAAGAGCGCCGTGGCGCTGGCCGCGGCGCTGACCGCCATCAACACCGGCTACGACCTGCCGTTGGCCGAGGGGCTGGCGACTGAGCGCGACCAGTTTAGCTTTGCGGCGCAGAGCGAGGATGCGCAAGAAGGCGTGAGCGCGTTCCTGCAAAAGCGGCAGCCGGCATTCAAGGACAAGTGAGCTAGGTGCTAGGGACTAGACTGGGCCTAGTCCCTAGCTTTCCCAAGCGAGGTGATTATGGATTTCTCGCTCAACGAAGAACAACAAATGTTCCGCGACATGTTCCGCAGCTTTGCGCAAAAAGAAATTGCCAAAGCGGCGGAACACACGGACAAGAACGAACAGGTGCCGCCGGAACTGTTGAGCAAGGCGGCTGAGCAAGGCATGTTGGGCGCGCTGGTGCCCGATACCTATGGCGGCGCGGCGCTCGACCCGGTCAGCTATGCGTTGCTGATGGAAGAGATTGGCCGCGCGTGCCTGTCTACGGCGGCGGTCATTGCATGCCACACCAGTCTGGCGACGCAAGCCGTGTTGGATTTTGGCAGCGACGAGCAAAAGGAACGCTGGCTGCCCGCCCTGGCTTCAGGTGAAGCGATGGGCGCGTTTGCGCTGACCGAGCCGGACGCTGGAAGCGATACGCGGGCGCTGGCGACTCGCGCCAAGCGCGTTGACGATGGCTATGTGTTGAACGGCGTCAAGACGTGGGTGATGAACGCCAGCATCGCGGGTCTCTTTGTAGTGATTGCCACTAGCGATCCGCGCGCGAATGGACGCGGCCTCTCGGCCTTTCTGGTTGAAAAAGACACGCCGGGCCTCAAGCTGGGCCAGCGCGATTTGACCCTGGGCTTGCGCGGCGCGTCCATCCACACCGTTTACCTGGACGACGTCCACGTGCCGGAAGCCAATCGCCTGGGCGCGGAGGGCGATGGTCAGGCGATTGTCGAACACGTGCTCGACCACTTTCGATTGGCGATGGCGGCTGCCGGGCTGGGACTGGGCCTGGCGGCGGTCGAGGCTGGAGTAAAGTTCGCCGCCGAGCGCGTCCAGTTCGGCGGGCCGATTGCGAACAAGCAGGCCATCCAGAATTACATCGCCGATTCGTCGGCCCAGGTGGAGGCGCTGCGCTACCTGGTCTATCACACCGCGTGGGAGGCCGAGCAGGGAGGCCACCTGAGCAGCGGCGCGTTGTACGCCAAGCTGTTCGCCGCGCAGGCCACCCGCCTCATCACCGACCGCATGGTTCAGGTGCACGGCGGCTATGGTTACATCGAAGATTACCCGATTGCGCGCATGTACCGCAACGCCCGCGCGCTCGATTTGTTGGGCGGCACGGGCGAGCTGATGCGCGTCGGAATCGCGAGCAATCTGTTCAAGAGTCAGCA
>CAYHAR010000195.1:5779-7196 GCA_964354595.1 uncultured Anaerolineae bacterium
CGGTAGGAGTGACGTATGGATTTTACATTCGCCCCTGAATACGTAGCCTTGCGGAAAATGCTCCGCGAGTTTGCCGAGGAAGAGGTGCGCCCGCTGGCCAAGACGATTGACCGCGAGCATCGCGTGCCGCACGAGACGTTCAAAAAGGGCGCCAAGATTGGCCTGTTGGGCGTGCCGTTTCCGATCGAGTACGGCGGCATGGGCGCGGGCGAAACCGGCTACTGCATCATGATGGAAGAGATCGGCCGGGTGTGCACCAGCACTGCCACCAACATTGGCGCGCACATCGGCATCGGCGCGATGGCGATTTACCTGGACGGCACCCAGGCGCAAAAGGATAAATACCTGAGGCCGCTGGCAAGCGGCGAAAAGATCGCCGCGTTTGCCTTGACCGAGCCGAACGCCGGCTCGGACGCGGCGGGCATCCGCACACGGGCGGTGCGCGAAGGCGACAGTTACTTTATAGACGGCAGCAAGATTTACATCACCAACGGCCCCATCGCCGACATTGTGAGCGTGCTGGCGGTGACCGATCCGGCGTTGGGCGCGCGCGGCGGCGTGACGTCGTTCATCGTCGAGACGACCTGGGAAGGCTTTAAAGTCGGCACGCTGGAAAACAAGATGGGCATTCGCGGCAGCTCGACCAGCGAGCTGATCTTTGACAACCTGCGCGTGCCGCAAGAAAATATCTTGGGCCAGACCGGGCTGGGCTTTGTGACGTTCATGAAGACGCTCGACCTGGGCCGCGTGAGTTTGGGCGCGGCCTGCCTGGGCGGCGCGCAAGCGGCGCTGGAAGCGGCCATGCAATGGGCCAAGGCGCGCAACCAGTTTGGCGCCGCCATCGCCGCCAAGCAAAGCATCCAGTGGATGGTGGCCGACATTGCCTGCGAGATCGAGGCGCTGCGCTCGCTCGTCTATCGCACCGCGTGGATGGTGGATAGCCACAAGCCGTTCAGCCGCGAAGCGGCCATGTGCAAGCTGTATGGCAGCGAGGTCGCCAGCCGCGCGATCAACAAGGCGCTGCAGATTCACGGCGCGTTGGGCTTTAGCCGCGAGCATCCCATCGAGCGAGCCTGGCGCGACGCGCGCATCGCCGAAATCTTTGAAGGCACCAACGAAGTCCAGCGCATCGTCATCGCGTCCGAAATGTTCCGGGAAATCGGCGTGCGTGTACGCCCGTGACGTGTGGCGTGAGGAGAGTGACCATGAAGATTGTCGTTGCCATAAAGCAAGTTCTCGACCCGCGCGGTTTCACGGTGAACCGCAAGGCGGAAAAGATTTTCTTTAACCGCGAAGAGTGGATCACCAATCCCGCCGACCTGTGCGCGCTGGAAGCCGCGCTGATGTTGAAGGACAAGCTCGGCGCGGAGGTCGTCGTTCTGAGCGGCGGGCCGGCTCGCGCCGGGGACGCGCTGCG
>CAYHAR010000196.1:0-7183 GCA_964354595.1 uncultured Anaerolineae bacterium
TGACGTATCACTGCGATCTGCAATTGCCCGCCGGTATTTTCAATCGCCTGGTCAACGTCGTCGTTCACGCGGCCAATCTTGCGGCGGGGACATTTTCCGATGCGATTGTGGCTTACACGCAAGACTATGCCACGCACTCGGGGTTCCTTTCGAGCTTTTTGGGCAAGGTGCGCGTCATCCCGCCGCCGGTCGAGATGGCAACTCCTACTCCAGAAACCATCGCCGCGTTCCAGCAAAGATGGTCGCTCGACGGGCGCCACGTCATTGGCTTTGCCGCGCGGCTGGCGACTGAAAAAGGCGTCGAGGTGTTGCTCCAGGCGTTGCCGCGCGTCCTCGAAGCGTACCCCGACGCGCGCGTGCTCTTTGCCGGGCCGACGAACATCATCGGCGAAGAAAAGTACGCGCGCAGGCTCGCGCCGCTGTTCGAACAGTTCGAGAATCATTGGACGTTCGTCGGCACGCTCGATCCGAACGAGATGGCGGCGTTCTTTTCGTCGTGCGACGTGACCGTGCTGCCCAGCCTCAACTCGACCGAGTCGTTCGGCTTGGTGCAGGTGGAGGCGATGCTGTGCGGGACGCCCTCCATCGCCAGCAACCTGGCGGGCGTGCGCGTGCCGGTGCAGACAACCGGCATGGGCGAGGTCGTCGGCATCCGTGACAGCGCGGGGTTGGCCGAGGCCATCGTGCGCGTGCTGCGCGACCGTGCTCGCTACATCCGCCCGCGCGCCGAAATCGAGGCGATGTTCAGCACGCCGCGCACAGCGGAACTGTACGAGGAATTGTTCGAGGAATTGATTGCGGAGAAAAAGGGATTCGGGGAAACTCGGAGGAACTGACGGGATTGGCGATCCGGCATGGATGATAGCAAGGAGGTTTTCATGTCCACCACATATCCAAGCCTCGGCAAATATCAGATCCTTGAAGAAATTGGCCGCGGCGGGATGGGCGCAGTCTATAAAGGCTTCGACCCATTCCTCAATCGCACCGTGGCCATCAAGCTGTTGGCTCCACACCTGGTCTGGGAGAAAGCGTTCGTAGAGCGCTTTTTGCGGGAGGCGCGCGCCGTGGCCCAGTTGCACCATCCCAATGTCATTGACATCTATGACGTGGGGCAAGATGGAAACAACTATTACTTTGTGATGGCTTTTCTGCCGGGGATGTCGCTCACCAGGCTCATCAGCCAAAAAGAGCGCCTGACACCGGCCGAGGCGCGCACTATCCTGCGCCAACTGGCCGATGCGCTGGATTATGCGCACAGCAAAGGATTGGTTCACCGTGACGTGAAGCCGGCCAACGTGATGTTCGACGAGCGCGGTCAGGTGGTGCTGACGGACTTTGGCATCGTCAAGGCCGCCGAAGAGTCACGGTTGACCGGAACCGGAGCTACCATCGGCACGCCTCATTATATGGCGCCGGAACAAGTCCTGGGCCAACAAGTTGACGCCCGCACCGACCAGTACGCTTTGGGCGTTATCGCCTTTGAGATGCTGACCGGCCGTGTGCCGTTTGATGCGCCGACGACCACCGCCCTCCTCTACAAGCAGGTGAACGAGCCGCCGCCATCCGTGACGGCTTTCTGTCCCGACTTGCCGCCGGCCGTCGAGCCGGCACTGAACCGCGCGCTGAGCAAGCTGCCGGCCGAGCGGTATGCTTCCTGCGGCGAGTTTGTAGCCGCACTGGAGCAAGCACTGGGGCCGCAGGCCATTGCGACAACTCAGCCTGTGTTGCCACCGGTTGAGCGCACGCCACCGCATGGCGGGCGATCGGCTGAGCCGGAACGTGAGCCACAACCTGCGTTGCCTTCAGTTGCCCCTCAGCCAACCCGGGGCCCGACTGCACCCCCCGCTTCGAAACGCGGCATTCCCGGCTGGGCTTGGATCGTGGGCGTGGTGGCGCTGCTGGCGTGCATGGTTGGTGTTGGGCTGTTGGCCGTGTTGGGGGGCAAGTTGTTGGGAACGCAATTGCCCGCCACACCGACATTGGCTGCAGCGAGTCAACGCACCTTACCTCCCACCGCCACTCGTGTGCCGGCTATCCTACCTCCTGCCAGTGTCACCATACCCGGACAAGCTCCTACACGTGCCTCGGCTACCCCGGCCGCAACATCCATGCCGAAGCCTGTGTCGGCAATCTCACCTGCCAACGCCGAGCAAGTGACGCAACTGGCGCTCTGGGACAAGAGTGGCGCTGCTGTCGTCGCATGGTCGCCGGATGGCAAGCTGCTGGCTATTGCCTCGACCAACATCTACCTTTTAGACGCCCAGACCTTGAAGCAGATCCGCTCGATGGAGGCACGAGGAGTGCTGAACGGCATCGCCTTCTCGCCGGATGGAACGATGCTGGCATCATCTTCTTATGAAGGCGTCAAGTTGTGGCAAGTGGCCAGTGGGAGCGAGCTGCGCACCTTTCCCGGCATCACGTCCGTCAAGGGGGTGGCCTTTTCGTCCGATGGGACCATGCTGGCTGTGGCCGCGGGCAAGGCGATCAAGCTGTTGGACGTGGCCAGTGGGAGCGAATTGAACACCCTGGTCGGGCAAACCAGTGAAGTGACAACTCTGGCCTTTGCGCCGGATGGCAAGACCCTGGCCTCTGGCTCGGTGGCCGAGGTCATCTTGTGGGACGCGACGAGCGGACGCCCGGTGCGCACCCTCAAGCACGACAACTGGCTGCGCAGCGCCGCCTTCTCGCCGGATGGACGGACGCTGGCTACTGGGTCCATTGGCGGCGGGCTCAAGCTGTGGGACGTGGCCAGCGGACGCGAGCTACGCACCCTGACTGGCCATACCGGCCATGTGAACAGCGTGACCTTCTCGCCCGATGGCACGCTATTGGCCTCTGCCTCCGACGACGTGACCATCAAGTTGTGGGAGGTGTCGAGCGGGCGCGACCTGCGCACCCTCAAGGGGCACAGCGATCGGGTGCAGAGTGTCGCCTTCTCGCCCGATGGGACGCTCCTGGCTTCAGGCGCAGCCGATGGAACCGTAAGGCTGTGGGGAGTGACAACGACCTCCGCGCTGCCAGAGCCGACTCGCTCCCCGTCTATCTCCACTAGCACGCCTATGCCACAATCAGCATCGGCAATCTCACCCGCCAATGCCGATCAAGTGACGCAACTGGCGCTCTGGGACAAGAGTGGCGCCAATGTTGTTGCCTGGTCGCCAGATGGCAAGCTGCTGGCTATTGCCTCTACCAACATCTACCTTTTAGACGCCCAGACCTTGAAGCAGATCCGCTCGATGGAGGCACGAGGAGTGCTGAACGGCATCGCCTTCTCGCCGGATGGAACGATGCTGGCATCATCTTCTTATGAAGGCGTCAAGTTGTGGCAAGTGGCCAGTGGGAGCGAGCTGCGCACCTTTCCCGGCATCACGTCCGTCAAGGGGGTGGCCTTTTCGTCCGATGGGACCATGCTGGCTGTGGCCGCGGGCAAGGCGATCAAGCTGTTGGACGTGGCCAGTGGGAGCGAATTGAACACCCTGGTCGGGCAAACCAGTGAAGTGACAACTCTGGCCTTTGCGCCGGATGGCAAGACCCTGGCCTCTGGCTCGGTCGCCGAGGTCATCCTGTGGGACGCGACAAGCGGACGCCAGGTGCGCACCCTCAAGCACGACAACTGGTTGCGCAGCGTCGCTTTCTCGCCGGACGGACGAACGCTGGCTTCGGGGTCCATTGGCGGCGGACTCAAGCTGTGGGACGTGGCCAGCGGACGCGAGCTACGCAGCCTGACCGGGCACACCAACCATGTGAACAGCGCGACCTTCTCGCCCGATGGCACGCTATTGGCCTCTGCCTCCGATGACGTGACCATCAAGTTGTGGGAGGTCACGAGCGGACGCGAACTGCGCACCCTCAAGGGGCACAGCGATCGGGTGCAAAGTGTCGCCTTCTCGCCCGATGGGGCGCTCCTGGCTTCAGGCGCAGGCGATGGAACCGTGCGGCTGTGGGGAGTAAAGTGAGATTCAGGGAACGAATTGCCGGGCCTGCATGGTAGGTCGGACCCAAGGGGATTCCCATGTCAACCTCATATCCAAGCCTGGGCAAATACAAGATTCTTGAAGAGATCGGGCGCGGCGGGATGGGCGCGGTCTACAAGGCCCACGATCCTTTTCTCGATCGCACCGTGGCGATCAAGCTGCTGGCGCCGCACCTGGTCTTGGAACCGGGCTTTGTCGAACGGTTTTTGCGCGAAGCGCGCGCGGCCGGCCGGTTGCAGCATCCCAACATCATCCCGGTCTACGACGTGGGGCAGGAGGGAAGCAACTATTACTTTGTGATGGCCTGCCTGCCGGGGGCATCGCTCAAGCAGCGCATCGCGCAAAAAGGACGATTAGAGCCGGTCGAAGCATTGCCCATTCTACGCCAACTAGCCGACGCGCTGGATTACGCCCATGGCAAGGGATTGGTTCACCGCGACGTGAAACCCGCCAACGTGATGTTTGATGAGCGCGGCCAGGCCGTGTTGATGGACTTTGGCATCGTCAAGGCCGTCGAAGAGTCGCGGCTGACCGGGACTGGCGCTTCGGTCGGAACGCCACATTACATGGCGCCCGAGCAGGTCAAAGGGGCCGAGGTGGACGCGCGCGCCGACCAATACGCGCTGGCGATTGTCGCCTTTGAAATGTTGACCGGCAATGTCCCGTTCGACGCGACCACGACGACGGCAGTCTTGTTCAAGCAGGTCAATGACCCGCCGCCATCTATTTGCAAGCTCTGTCCTGACCTGCCGCGCGCGGTCGAAGGCGTGATGAATCGCGCGCTCGCCAAATCGCCGGACAAGCGATACGCCACGTGCGGCGAGTTTGTCAAGGCGCTGGAACCGGCATTGGCGCAAGCGGTCACCAAACCGCGCAAGCCGGTAGAGAAAAAGCCCAAACCGAAGCCCACGCCGCCCCCCGTTCCCGCGCGCCCGGTCGAGCCGCCCGCGCCCAAGCCGACGGTGCACCTGGAAGCAAAACCCGCGCCGGCTCCCAAGCCAGTTGTTGCGCCCGCGCGCGAGGCTCGCAAAATGCCATGGCCGTTGATGGGGGCCGGCCTTGCGGTGTTGGTGATTGTTGCGCTAGTGATCATTGTGGCCTCAGGTAAAACGGGCCCGGCCACGCCAACGCCGATGGCTGCGATTCAACCCAGCTCGACGGCCACGCCCGCGCCGACGAGCACGCTTCAGCAGACGCCGATGCTGACCGGCACGCCAATGCCGCCCACGCAAACACCGACTCTAGCTCCCACCTTGCGCGCCAGCACGCCCGTGCCGCAGCCTGCCGCCGTCATCGCCCTCAACAGCATCAGCCAGGTGACAAAACTAGCTGAGTGGAATGCCGGGGCATATAAGACAGCCTTTTCGCCCGACAGCAAGCTCCTGGCCTTGGGGCGGAGTGCGCTGAGTTTATGGGATGTATCCAGTGGGCGCGAACTGCGCACCTTCTCCGAGTCAACTAACGTAGCGCAAAGTGTAGCCTTTTCACCCGATGGTACACTGCTGGCCTCCGGCATGGATTCCAACGTGAAGCTGAGGGAAGTATCAAGCGGGCATGAATTGCGTGGTTTCCACATCCGGATTCTTCGCGCTGTGCAATGGCCAGCCTTGTGCGTGGCCTTCTCACCGGATGGGTCAATGCTTGCGGCAGGGGCAAGACAAGGCATACTCCAGTTGTGGGACGTCGTGAGTGGGCGTGAACTACGCAACCTCTCTGTCTCCACGCCCGACGCCGGTGATGTGCGTAGCATAGCCTTTTCACCTGACGGGCAGATGTTGGCTTCAGTGTTAGGGGGCGAAGTGAAACTGTGGCAAGTGTCGAGCGGGCGTGAGTTGCGTACTCTCGCCAAGGACGAAGGCAGTACGTCGAGTGTGGCTTTTTCGCCGGACAGTAAGCTACTGGCCACAGGGTCCAAGCGCAGTGTCCTGTGGGACGTGTCAAGTGGGCGCGAACTGCGCATACTCTATGGACATGCCGACCAGGTGCAGAGCGTGGCTTTCTCACCTGACGGAGAACTGCTGGCATCAGGGTCATGGGACAAGACAATCAAGCTATGGGAAGTGGCAAGTGGACGCGAACTGCTTACCCTCCCACACACCAGCCAGGTAATGAGCGTCGTCTTTTCGCCGGATGGCAAGCTGCTGGCTTCAGGCGCGGCGGATGGCACTGTGCGGGTGTGGGGTGTGCGATAGACGCAACGGATGCAAGCCACTCCGCTTAAACAGATAAGGACTTGCCTGTGCCCGAACGTGTTTTCCTCTTTGGCGACGAGAGCGGAACGCTGGTTGATCCGCATAACCCGGCTGTCGTCACTGCTTTGGTAGTCACGACTGCGCTGGAGCCGCTGAGATTCATCGTGCCACGGGCGTGGCGCAAGTACACCCAGCGAAAAGGCAAGCGTCACCCGATCAACGAGTTCAAGTTCCACGAGGTCGAGCGAGTTGATCAGCAGCGAGTACTGGCGGCGCTATCACAAACGGCGGTTGAACTGGCCGTGTTGATCTTGGAGAAAGGGGATCAGCAAGTTCCTGATACGCCAGAGAACTATGGGTTGCTTTGGGCCGAGACAGTTGAAATGTGTCAAGCTTACTATCCGCGCGCAGAGCTAGTCGTCACGCTCGATCGGCACTTTTCTAAACCAGCCCATCAGCAGGCCATGTCGGCGCTGCTCGTAGAGCGGCTGGCGCTCCCCTCAGAAATCAAGTACGCTGATAGTCAAACCAGTCCGATAGTGCAACTGGCTGATTTCGTCGCCGGGGCTTTTCACCGCAAATACACGAGAGGCGACAACTCTCTTGCTGACCTTGTAGCCACGCGAGTGGTCGAACAGCGCATCTTGCGCTGGCAAGACCTGAAACGCAAGTGGCTCTTGCGGCAAGAAACAAAAAATGGTAAAAGCCCAAGGGGGTCACTTTGAGGGCAAGCCCTCGGTGAACAGCGCCAGGCTGTCCGGCCACTCCCTGGATTTACTTTTACCATCTATTTGCAATGTTAGCACAGTACCATAGAGTTGTCAATACAGAACTGGAGCCTGATGCCTGACGATTTTCTGTGGCGACACTTGCAAGACCTGCCCTACTTTCGTGCGCTGTTGCGCGCGGTCGAGGCGCGCTTTTACCAGGATATTCCGCTGGCCGAGCCGATCCTCGACCTAGGCTGCGGCGACGGCCACTTTGCGTCGGCCATGCCCGCTCATCCGCCGTTCGTCG
>CAYHAR010000197.1:0-2265 GCA_964354595.1 uncultured Anaerolineae bacterium
TGGCGCATCCCGACGACGCCGAATTCACCGTGGCCGGGACGATCGCCAAGTGGACGCAGGCCGGGTGCAAGGCTGTTTACGTGCTGTGCACTAGCGGCAACGCCGGGACGCACGAGCCGGGGATGACGCGCGAGAAAATCGCCGCCATCCGCGAAGAGGAACAGCGCGCGGCGTGCCAGGTGTTGGGCGTGAAAGACGTGGTGTTTCTGCGTCACGACGACGGCACGCTCCAGCCCACGCTCGAGCTGCGCCGCGACCTCGTCCGGTTGATCCGGTATTTCAAGCCAGAGGCCGTCATCACCGAAGACCCGACGGCGTTATTTTACGGCGACGATTACATCAACCATCCCGACCACCGCGCGGCGGGCCAGGCGGCGATTGACGCCGTCGCGCCGGCGGCGGCGATGCCGCTCCTGTGGCCGGAAGAAGGCGAGCCGCACCGCGTCCGCCAGATGTACGTCGGCGGCAGCGACAAGCCCAACGTTTGGATTGACCTTTCGGACACGATAGAGATAAAGATCGAGGCGCTGCGCCAACACAAGAGTCAGATGGGCGAGTGGGACCCGTCGGAGATGATTCGCAAGTGGGCCGCCGAAACCGGCAAGGAAAAGGGGCTAGCTTGGGCCGAATCGTTCCGGCGGATCATGTTCGAGCGGCCGCCGGGGGCAGAATCGTAGGGACGACCCGCTGGGTCGCCCTAACCCAGCGCCTGCGTTAATTCGCGGATGTCATAGAACGGGCCATCCGCCGCCGTGAGGGTATGAACGGTCAGCGTCATGAGTGGGGAACGCTGCTCGTTGCCGTCTGCATCTTTGAACACGAGATACCCTTGTTCGCGCTCGCGGAACGAATAATGCGTCTTGACCTCGTCGTTAAAGCGGGCCATCAGCTCGGCGGTCAATGTCTCCACCTGGCCCGGCGTGGTGAAGAGGATGAAATTATCGCCGCCGCTGTGCCCCAAAAAGTCGTCGGGCGCGCCGAGGCGATTCACCACCTGGCCGAACAGGTGCGCCGCAAAGCGCAGCACTTCTTCGCCCGCCAGGAATCCGTACACGTCGCCGAACGGGCCAAACCCCAGCAGCGAAAGCCGGAGGATGGCCCAATCGCCTTGCTCCGTGCGGCGCAGCAGGCCGCGCAGTTGATCCTCAATCAATCGAGGGCCGGGCAGCCCGGTAGTGGGATTCATCAGATTGTCGAACGCGGCGCGGCGCAACGCATTGCGAACGCGCAGCCCCAGTTCTTCCACGTCCACCGGCTTGCTCAGAAACTCGTCTGCGCCCGCCGAAAGCGCGGCCAGCTTGTCCTCGTGCTCGCCGCGCGGGGTCAGCAACGTGACGTGAATGTGCCGCGTGCGCGGCGTGGAGCGGACTTCTTTGATCAGCGCCGCCGCATCCAGCCCGGGCGTTTCCAGATCGAGGATGATGGATTGCGGCAGCTCTTCTCGCGCCAGGAGAAGAGCGCTGGCCGCTTCGACCACCATCAACACGCGCTGACCGGCTTTTTCGAAATGCTGCCGGAGCAGCTCGGTATCGTGAACATCGTTGTCCACCAGCAGTATAGTTCCCTTGTTCACCAGAGCCTCCTTCCAGGAGCGAAAAGGGCAGGCGACTTGATTATGCACGAGCCGGGGACATCTGTCAAATGGTTGCTTTGGCTTTAGAGATGGGGTATAATTTCTCGCAAGCAATCGAGTATTGAGGAGTATCGAGTTTGGAACAACCACAACTGCCGGCGACCGAGCCAGAAGCCAACCCGTCGCAACCGACCACGGCGCAAGGCTCGTCGCTGTTTCGTGAAATCGTCGAAACGCTGCTGCTGACCGTCGTCATTTTCGTCCTGGTCAACGCCATCACAGGCCGCTTTCGGATTGACGGCTCTAGCATGGAGCCTAATCTGCACGACGGCGAATACGTCATCGTCAACCGGGTGATGTACCGCCTGCAAGCGCCCCAGCGCGGCGACGTCGTCGTGTTCCAGCGCGAAGGCAAGCGCGAGTTCATCAAGCGCATCATCGGCCTGCCGGGCGAGACGGTCGAAGTAAAGGGCAGCCGGGTGCTCGTCAACGGCGTGGCCCTCACCGAGCCTTATATCGCGCAGCCGAATGCGTACTCGATGGAGCCGCGCAAAATCGGCCCGAACGAATACTTTGTGCTCGGCGACAACCGCAACAATTCGAGCGATAGCCACAACTGGGGCACGATTCCGCTGAGCGTGATTGACGGCAAGGCCTGGATTACGTACTGGCCGCCCAAAAGCTGGGGCATC
>CAYHAR010000197.1:2365-5966 GCA_964354595.1 uncultured Anaerolineae bacterium
GCGACCATTCTTCCAAGGAGGCTGAAGGTTCTCCTTCAGGCTACATGCAACAAGACTCTGACCCTAGACAAGCAACGAGCCTCGCGGCGATGATTGACCACACGCTGCTCAAGCCCGAGGCCACCTACGCGCAGATCGCGCAACTGTGCGACGAGGCGCGGCAATATGGCTTTGCCTCGGTGTGCGTCAACGCGACGCACGTCAAGCGATGCGCCGAGCGGCTGGCGGGCAGCCCGGTCAAGGTGTGCGCCGTCGTCGGCTTTCCGTTGGGCGCGACTGTGCCGGAGGTCAAGGCCTACGAGGCGCAACAGGCGATTGAGGACGGAGCGACCGAGATTGACATGGTCATCAACGTCGGCGCGCTCAAGAGCAAGGACGACGACCGCGTCGCGCGCGACATTGGCGCAGTTGTCCGCATGGCGCGCATTTCCGGCGCGCTCGTCAAAGTCATCATCGAAGCGGCGCTGCTGACCGATGAGGAAAAGGCAACGGCTTGCCAACTGGCCAAAGAGGCCGGGGCCGATTTTGTCAAAACTTCGACCGGCTTTGGGCCGGGCGGGGCGACCGCGCGCGACGTCGAGCTGATGCGCCGGGTCGTGGGGCTAAAGATGGGCATCAAGGCCGCCGGGGGCATCCGCACGCGAGAGGACGCGGAAAAGATGGTCGCCGCGGGCGCGACCCGCATCGGCGCGAGCGCGTCGGTCAAAATCGTGACGGGGGCGGCCTGATGGACGTGTGCCCCAACTGTCACGCCGGCACGCTGCGCAAACGACCGGTGACGTATGCCGCCTGGCACGCTCTTGCCGGTGAGGGCACTGCCCAGTTCGTCATCGCTCCCCTTCCGGCGTGGTTGTGTGACGTCTGCGGCATCAGGCTGTTCGATGAAGAGACCCTCGTCTGGCTGACGCCGCTGCTCGGCCCGGCGGTGGAAGCCGAGAGCGACCAGCCCGTATCGCCGCGCCGGGGGAGCGAAGCGCTCGAGATTATCGGCGCGTTGGACCGGGGGCGAGCGCAATGATGCCGCCGGGCGACAGGTCGCCCTTTTCAGGTGAATCGTGGTGAGCTTGTCCAGAGGAATGAGAGCATGTCGCGCCAAGCAGCCTCGTCGCGGTCTGTGACGTCCGCGCGTCGCTCTGGGATAGAAGCAGCGCGTCGGGCCGCCCTGGCCGTTGGCGCGTCGCTGAACCCTGACGAGGTGTTGGTCACCATCGCCCGCCAGGCCTGCGCGCTCACCGGCGGCCAGCGCAGCGCCCTTTGGCTGTTTGACGCAGAGTCGAATATCTTGCAATTGGTCATCGGCCATCGGTTGCCGGATGCCTTGATTGGAACGACGGCCGCGCCGGGCGAGGGAACCGCCGGGCGAGCGTTTCGCCGCCGCCGCGCCGTGGTGGTGGACGATACCGCTACACAGTCCAAGGTTGCCGCGGTGTCGCTCGTCGCCCAAGGCAAGCGCTGGGGCGCGCTGGAAGTGAGACGCAAGGGCAACTGGGGCGCGGGCGCAATCGCCGCGCTCGAATGGTTCGCGCCGCTGGCCGCCGCGGCCATTGCCAACGCGCAAGCCTTTGACCACAGCGTGCAAGCCATCAGCCAGATCCAAATGTCCAACGAGATGTGGCGCGCCGTCGGCAACGCCGCGCGGGCTATCATTGACGGGGGATATGACCTTGACCGGATGTTGGCCAAGGTCTTGGATCGGACGCTCAGCTCGCTCAATTTGCGCGGCGGCGCGGTGCAGTTGCGCCACGAAACCACCGGGCAGTTGGCGACCATTGTTGAGCGCAACTGGCCGGAGGCGGCGCGCAACCAGGCCAAGCCCAACCGCGCCGTCCTGGTCGAGCCGCTGGGCGGAGTGGAAGACGCCGGCACGCTGGCCTGCCTGGCCCTCACGGTGGGGGAACGCGTCATCGGCGTCATGCAAGTGGTGACGAGGCCAGGCCAAACGTTCAGCCTGGACGACCTGGACGCGCTGGTGATTGTCGCTAATCAACTCTCCCTGGGCATCGAGAACATTCGCTTTTTCCAGCAGGTAGGCGCCGAGGAACAGCGGCTGCGGGCCATCCTTTCGAGCACGAACGACGTCGTGTTGGGCGTGGATGCGCACGGCCGGCTGTTGATTGCCAACGCGGCCGCCGAGCACGCCTTTGGCTTTTCCGCGCAAGCGTGCGCCGGTCAGGTGCTTTCCGAGGCGATTACCAATGCGGCGCTGCAAGTGGCGCTCGACCAGGCCCGCTACCAACGCGATGCCCGCACGCGCACGTTCCAAATCGCGCTACCCGACGAGCGGGTGTTGTTTTCCAGCATGTCGCCGATCGTGGCCCAGGATGGCGCGGTGCAGGGCTGGGTGTTTGTCATGCAAGACATCACCCAATTCAAAGAGATGGAGAAACTGCAAGCCGATATTGTCCTGACCGCGTCGCACGAGCTGCGCAACCCGATCAACTTGATGTTGGGCGCGCTAGAGCTGCTCGAGCGGGCCTTGGAGGATCCCACCGAAGCGCAGCGCAACGCGCTGGACTTGGTCCGGCTGGGCACGGAGCGAACCAAATCGCTGGTCGAAGATTTGCTCGACCTGGAGCGCATCGAGCGGCGCGTGGGATGGTCCATGAAGCGGTGCGACTGCGCCGAGGTGGCCCGCGCCACCTGGGCAGCCTTTCGTTTGCAAGCGCAAAGCCGCCAGGTGTCTTTGGAGATGCGCTTGCCCGAGAGCGCGCTGCCAGTGTGGGGCGACGCGCGGCTGCTGGACCGCATGGTGAGCAACCTGGTCGGCAACGCGCTCAAGTATACGCCCCAGGGAGGGCGCGTGTCCATAGACGCGCGCGCCGAAGTCGGCCAGATTATCTTGGAAGTGTCGGACACCGGGCACGGCATCCCGCAGGAGGCGCAGTCCCGCATCTTTGAGCGGTTCTACCGCCTGCCCAGTCAGCCGGATGGCGTCAAAGGCACTGGCCTGGGGTTGACCATTGTCAAGTCTATCGTGGAGCGGCACGGCGGCCGGGTGTGGGTCACCAGCCAGCCCGGCTGCGGCTCGACGTTCACCGTGAGCTTGCCAATGGCCAACACCGCCGAACAGGAGAAAGCCCATGCCTGAAATCCCGTCCATTCGCCGCCGAATGCTCCAGGTGGATTTTTTTACTCACGCGCACCGGCTGTCCACGCAGGTGAACGTGCATGGACAGCCGCTGTCCGATCATCTCAACGACTCGCGCGTGTCGTGGATCGAGCTGGAAAGCGCCTACATCTCGCGCATCGAGCGGCCCGGCGAGATTATCGCCGACTATACGCTTTCGGCGCTGCAAAAGCAACACATTGCGTTTGCCATGATCTCGGGCTCGACCGAGGGGGCCATCAAAAAAGTCGCCTACACCAGCGGCTTTTACGCCAAAAGGCACCATCAGGTGTTTGCCGCCACAGGGTCGTTCGAGATCACCGGTCACATTGAGCTGATGGGAAAATTTGACTTGCACACCTTGATCATCGCTTCGACCGAGCGTTTCATACCCATCCTGAACGCCACCGCCACCATCTCGCTTTTCCCTACGACGCACTTTAGCGCCGGAATGATTCTGATCAACAAGGATGCGCTCGAAGTGTTTTGCATCGA
>CAYHAR010000197.1:6066-7149 GCA_964354595.1 uncultured Anaerolineae bacterium
ACTATGGCTCGCATCTTGGTGATAGACGACGACTTGGACTTGCTGCAAATGATGCAGCTCATGTTGCAGCGCGGCGGACACGAAGCCATCGTCACAGGCGACGGCGCAGATGGGATCGCCAAGGCCCAGCAGTTCCATCCCGAAGTGGCGATTGTGGACTTGATGATGCCGGGGATGAATGGCTTTCAGGTGGTGCACAAGCTGCGCGAGAATCCCGCCACCGCCGACATTTCCATCATGATCTTGACCGCCCGCGCCCAACCGGTAGACCGCGACGCGGCCTTGGCGGCGAAAGCCGACACTTATATGGCCAAGCCGGTCTCTCCTTCCGAGCTGTTGCTGGCCGTCAAGGAATTGCTGGTCAAGCACAGCCAGGCGACCTTGCCACCCAACCTGGTGCTGACGGTGTTCAGCCTGCGCGGAGGCGTGGGCACGACGACGGTCGCCGTCAATTTGGCGCTGGCGCTGCAGCAAGCCAGCCGCCAGGTTTGCCTGGTAGACTTGTGTATGAAGTCCGGGCATGTGGCCGCGCAGATGCGCCTCAAGGCCCAAGTCACCTGGGCCGAATTGCTGCCGCAGGTCGGCAACCTCAGCCTGGAGGGGCTCAAGCAGGTTCTCTTGCGCCACAATTCAGGAGTGTGGGTGCTGCCGTCGCCCTTCTTGCCAACGCCACCGCCGCCCGGCGAAGCGATTGTGCGCTTGCTCGGCCTCCTCAAGCCGGGCTTTGGCGCGACGATTGCAGACTTGGGAGCGTTTGGAGATGTCGGGCGCGCGGCGCTGGCGGTCTCGGATCTGATTCTGACAGTTCTTTCGCCCGAAGTCGCCTCCTTGCAAACTTCGGCGGCCACGCTGCGCACGCTCAAAGCATTGAACGTGCCCGATCATAAAATTATGTTGGTGGTGAACAACGTCGCTCCCCGGTTTAGCCTGTCCACCGCCGCCATCGAAAAGGCGCTGGGCCGGACGCTGTGCGCCAACCTACCCTACGACGAGGCCCAAGCCCAGGCGCTGAGCCAGGGGGCTCCGCTGATGATCAGCCAACCCGACTCGCCTTTGGCCGATGGCGTGCGCCAACTGATCCAG
>CAYHAR010000198.1:0-7123 GCA_964354595.1 uncultured Anaerolineae bacterium
GCACCGCGCGGCTGCAAACCGTGACGCGCGAAGAGAACGGCATCTATTACGACCTCATCGCCGAGTTTGACCGGCTGACCGGCGTGCCGGTGATTTTCAACACATCCTTCAACGACAAGGGCGAGGCGATTGTCCGCACGCCCGAGGACGCCTTCAAATGTTTTTCCAAGACGGGGATGGATTACCTGGTCATGGGACATTTCCTTGTCAGCAAAGATGGCCTCCGCTAGTAGCGCAAGACCCGAAGGGTTTTTGGAAACCCCTCGGGTCCTGTAGTCAACACAATGTCACCCGCCAAACGTCTGCGTGACCTGGGCCTCAACCTGCTGGTGATGGTTGCCAGCCTTGTCGTTTTCTTTAGTCTGGCGGAAGGGCTGGCGCGGCTAGGCGGCTACACTCCTTACCCGGCTCAGGCCGACGTCTTCCGCCAACAGTTCGAGCGCGACCAGTTCGATGCAAACCGCATGTTCACCTTTGATCCTTCGCGTGTGTGGGATTTGCGCCCCGGTTTTTCCGGATATGACGCAAGAACAGAGGATTACGGCCGGGAGACGATCTCGATCAATTCGCAGGGGCGGCGCGACACACCCGTGTCGCTCAACAAGCCCGCCGGAACGTACCGTATTGCCCTCCTGGGCGACTCGGTCGCCTTTGGCCTCAAGGTGGAGGCCAAGGACAATTTTTCCACGCAGATCGAGTGGAATCTGAACGCGCGCTCGTCATCCTTGCGTTACGAGGTGCTCAATTTCGGCGTGCCGGGGTACGGGACGTGGCAGGAGCTTTCGATGCTCAAGGAAAAAGCCCTGGCCTACGATCCCGACCTGGTCATCCTGGCGTTTGGGATGAACGACTTGACCGATAACCGGCGCGCGGACCGGTCAGGCTTTTTGGATATGACGCGCGCGCAGGGCGTGGCCAAGTTCTTGCGGGAGCGCTCGGCCTTTTATCGTTTTTTGAGAGAAAAGATACTGTCTGTCGAGGCTAATATCGCGCAGCGTGACCCGTGTACCGGCCTGGACCTGACATCTTGTTGGGAGATGACGGGGCAATTGCTCGATCAGGTCGTGGACGCTACGCGCCAGCGCAACGTCAAGTTTGTGCTGGTCGTGTTCCCGATCCGCGCACAGACGCTCCGGCCTGCTCTGAGCACCCGGCAGAGTTACCAGGAGGTATTGGCCAAGTATGCCCGCGAGAAAGGCATCCCGGAGATTGATCTGCTCAACGCGTTCACGCAAAACAGTTCCGAGGGTCTGTTCTTGGACGAGTCCCATCCGACCGAGATCGGACATTCTATCACGGCCATCGAGATTCTCGAACAATTGGACGCGCAAGGCGTGCTCCCGCCGCCATGAGCCCGGCGACGAAGGAAGCGGACTTGAGTCAACGCGCTCTATCGCCTGCCAAACGGCTGCGCGACCTGGGTCTCAACCTGCTCGTGATGGTTGCCAGCCTGGCCTTTTTCTTTGGCCTGGCCGAAGGACTGGCGCGGCTGGCCGGTTACACGCCCTACACCGCGCAGGCCGACGTCTTTCGCCAAGAGTTTGAAAACAGCGAGCGCTCGGCCACCGACCTGTTCACGCCCAGCCCGTCGCGCGTGTGGGATTTGCGGCCCGGCTTTGTGGGCCACCGCACCGACTGGGGCACGCGCAACTGGGTGACGATCTCGATCAACTCGCAAGGGAGGCGTGATAGAGAAGTGCCGACTAAAAAGCCGGCCGGGACCTATCGCATTGCCATCCTGGGCGATTCGGTCGCGTTTGGCGCACGGGTGGAAGCCAAACACGATTTCGCTTCGCAGATAGAGTGGACGCTGAACGCCCGCGACAAGTCGCGCTGCTACGAGGTGCTCAACTTTGGCGTGCCTGGCTATGGGACGTGGCAAGAGCTTTCAGCGCTCAAGGAAAAGGCACTGGCCTACGATCCCGACCTGGTGATCCTGGCATTTGTGATGAATGACCTGTTCGACAACAATCAGGCCGGGAAGGTGGGCTATTTGAACATGACGCGCGTGCAGGGCGCAGCCAAATTCTTGCGCGAGAACTCGGGCTTTTATCGTTGGATGCGCGAAAAAGTGCTCTCGGTCGAAGCGCAAGTGGCGCTGCGCGATCCGTGCGCGGGCGGCGACCCGACGTTTTGTTGGGACACTACCCGGCAACTACTCGATCAGATGGTGGACACCACGCACCAACGCAACGCCAAGTTTGCGCTGGCCGTGTTCCCGATTCGCTCGCAGACGCTCGCGCGCGATCCCAACATTGAAGCGCGCTACCAACAAGTGATGGCCGGCTACGCTCGCGCCAAGGGCATCCCATCCATTGACCTGCTCAAGGCGTTCACGGAAAACAGGGACGACGAACTATTCGTGGACGACTATCACCCGACCGAGATCGGGCACTCGATTGCGATGATCGAGACGATCGAGCAGTTGGACGCGCAGGGCGTGCTCCCGACGCCGTAGCTCGCAGGCAATCACTCCCCTGTGTCACACTGAGCAAAGCGAAGGGTCTCTCCTGCGCGCGAGATTCTTCGCTTCGCTCAGAATGACAGATAGTAGCTTGAGGAGTCGCGCATTAAAGTCATCGCTAGTTCGGTTCCCCAAAAGCATGTTGTCGTCATCGGCGGCGGCCTAGCCGGGCTGGCTGCCAGCTACGACCTGGCTCGCGCCGGGCATCGCGTGACGATCCTCGAAGCCGGGCCCGATTTCGGCGGGCTGGCCGGCTCGTTCCGGCTGGAAGGGCAGCCTGTCGAGCGGTTCTACCACTTTATCTGCCGCTCCGATCATCACCTGATCCAACTCGTCGGCGAGCTAGGACTGAACGACCAGTTGCGCTGGAAGCAAACCCGCACGTCCTTTTACTACAACGGACGGCTGTATTCTTTCGGCACGCCGTTCGATCTGCTCCGATTTTCGGCGGTGCCGTGGCTGCAGCGAATGCGCTTTGGCCTGCACATCCTGCAATCGCGCTACCGGTCGCAGTGGAAGTGGCTCGACCAACTGCCGGCCAAGCCGTGGCTCATCGAGAACATTGGCGAGCAAGCCTACCAGGTCATCTGGCACCCGCTGTTACGGGTCAAGTTTGGCGACTATTACGACAAAATTTCTGCCGCGTGGATCTGGCATCGCATCTGGCGCGTGGCGAAATCGCGCCGCCACTTGTGGGAGCGCGAGTCGTTCGGCTACCTCGAATACGGCTCGGCCACGCTGATTGATCGGCTGGTGGATTGGCTGCGCGCTCAGCCCACCGCCGATTTGCGTACCGGCGTCCGCGTCCAGCCGCTCGAGATTCACGACAATCGCGTGACCGGCGTGCGCGTGGGCAAAGAGCAGATTCCGTGCGACGCAGTGATCTCGACCGTGGCGCTGCCCGTACTGGATCAATTGGCGCCGGGACAGACAGATCCGTACTTTGTCAAGGCGCGGCAGATCAACTATATCGGCGTGGTGTGCGCGCTGTTCAGCCTGAGGCAGCCCTTTAGCCCAAGTTACTGGACGAACACCAACGACCCACGCATCAGCTTTAACGGTTTCATCGAGCAGACTAACCTCAATCAAAATCTGCACGAGGCCGGGCTGAACCTGGTGTATGTTCCGTTCTACTTGCCGACGAGTGAGCCACGCTACAGCGCGAGCAGTGATGCGCTGTTCGCCGAGTACACGGCCATGCTCAAGCTGGTCAATCCCGCGTTCGACCCGACCTGGGTCAAAGAGTATCACGTCTTTCGCGCGCCGTGTGCCCAAGCAGTGTGCATCACCAACTTTGCCGACCTGATGCCCGGCCATCGCTCACCGGTGCGCGGCCTGTACGTCACCGATTCGACGCAGTTTTACCCGGAAGACCGCACCATCAGCGCAGCGATTCAACAAGGGCGGCGCGTCGCCCAGATGATTGTGGCGGACAGATGACGCTGGTCACGGTTCCTTGCGACTTGTGCGGCGGCGCGGCGTTCCAGCCCGTCTACCCCAACACGATTGCCGCCGATGCGGCTGACCTAGCTGCATACTATTCCTCGTCGCGCTCGCAGGCCGGGCACCTGGACATTGTGCGCTGCTCCAACTGCGGGCTGATGATGACCAACCCGCGCGACGACGACGCGACACTCGCGCAAGTGTACGCGGGCCTGCAAGATCAAATCTACGATACCGAAGACACCAATCGCCGCCGCACGGCGCAAGAATTCTTCGAGCTGGTCGCGCAGTACTGTCCCCGCCCCGGACGCTTGCTGGACGTGGGCTGCGCCACCGGGCTGTTTGCGTGTGTGGCGCAATCCGCAGGTTGGCAGGTGACCGGGTTAGAAGCATCGCCCTGGGCCGTGGCCCGCGCGCGCGCCAGTTGCCCGCAGGCGACTTTTGTAGTAGGCTTGGTGGAAGAGGCAGACCTGCCAGAGGAATCGTTCGAGGCGATTACGCTGTGGGACGTGCTAGAGCACGTGCCGCGTCCATCCGAAACGTTGCGGCACTTGCATGGCTGGCTGGCGCCGCGCGGCTGGCTGTTTCTCAATGCGCCGAACGCCAAGAGCCTGGTCGCCCGGCTGATGGGCCAGCATTGGGTCTTGCTGCTGCGCGAGCACCTGTGGTATTTTTCGCCTGCCACCATCGCCGCCATGCTCCGCCAGAATGGATTCGAGATGGCTCATCTCCGACCCAATTTCGTCCGGTTTTCCATCGCCAATGTTCTAGCTCGGCTGGGACAATACCCGGGCGCGGTGGGCGGCTTGAGCCGTCAGTTGGCAGGCCAGGCCTGGCTCAAGCGACTGTCTATTCAATTCCCGATGGGCGAGATGAACGTGGTGGCGCGGAAGATGTGAGTGCGCGGTCATATCGCTGCAATCAGAGTGCTGCGGGTTAACCACCCCATTAGGCCGCCGAAAACTGGGGTATCAATCATACAGGACAGGAGAAACCACAGATGCGCCAACCTCAAGTCACTCGCCCGCGTTTTCCTGAAGGTTACATAGAGAATCCTAAATCATTGCTATCATGGAGCCATGTGGTGCAACGGCTGACCGACGCAAAAAACTACTGGCTCTGTTCGGTGCGCCCAAACGGACATCCGCATGCAGTACCCAAGTGGGGTGTGTGGATAGATGACAGAATCTATTTCGATGGTAGTCCCGAAACACGCCATGCCAGGAATATTGCCGAGAATCCATATGTTTCCCTGCATCTAGAGAGTGGCGATGATGTAGTGATTATCGAGGGCATCTCAAAAGCTGTGCAGAAGCCTTCGCCAGAGTTGGGAGCGAAAGTGGCGCGGGCCTACTCTGCGAAATATGCTGCAATCGGATATTCACCTGCGCCCAACCAGTGGGATGATGGTGGGCTGTTCGAGATTACGCCGCGCGTGGCGATGGCGTGGACAAAGTTCACTGACGACCCAACCAAGTTTGTGTTTGATTCTGAATGAGCAAGCTGGAATTATTCAACACATTAGCGGCCAAGTCGCGGTCGGCGGAGCGGTCGCCTGCCCCGCTAACCGTGACTGGATGGGAACACACCCTCAAGCCAACCCTAATGTATGACGTTAGGATAAATATAGCGAGGTTAGCATGAAAGAAACGCTGTTGCGATTTTTGCCCTGGATCGTCCTGCTCGTGATCGTCGTGGCGCTGATTTTGAATCGGCGGCGATTGGGATTGCTGGTCGAGTTCTGGCACTTTATGCGCGTCCGCAAGCGATGGTGGCTACTGCCGATCATCCTGGCGCTGGTTTTGCTGGGCGTGTTTATCGTGCTGGTCGAGGCGCTCGGCCCGTTCATGTACGCGATTTTTTGATTTCGGATTTCGGATTGCGGATTTCGGATCTCTCAGCAATCGGAACGCGCAGGCTACTGGCGGTCGGCGTTGTTGCAATCGGCGCGATACTCATCGCCACCGGTGTCACGCTGACTGCGCCCCGGCTAACGGCGGCGCTGGCCGCGCGCGGAGCAGACGCCGTGAGCCAGGGTGAGCTGGATCGCGCACTCGCCGAGTTCACCTGGGCCATCCGGCTCGATCCGCGCAATGCCGCCGCGTACCTGGGCCGGGGCGATGCGTCCCGCCGCAAGCACCTGCCCGATTGCGCCATCGCCGATTTGACGCAGGCTATCCAACTCAATCCTCAATCGGCAGCGGCGTACAACCTGCGCGGGCTGGCCTATGTCACCGCGGGCGATTATGCCCGGGCTATCGCCGACCACACTCAAGCGATTGCCTCGTCGCCCCGGCAGCCGTCATTCTACGCCGACCGGGCCGTAGCGTATCAACTCTCTGGCAATTACGACCATGCCCTGGCCGATTACACTGAAATGTTGCGACTCGGTCCGGCCAGCGCCGTGGCCTATCTTAGTCGTGGCTTGCTTTACTCGGGTCAAGGCGACTATGACCAGGCCATCGCTGATTACACGCGATCCATCCAACTCGACCCCAAGTTATCTGACGCTTATCTCAATCGCGCGTTGGCCTACCGCGAGCGCGACCGAAACGCTGAAGCGATTCAAGACTTGCAAACCTATCTTGCGCTGGAGCCGAACGTTCCTAATCGCGTACAACTCGAGCAACAGATCAAAAAGCTGGGCGGGCCATAGAGGTGAGCATGGCTGCAACGTCGGAACGGAATAAAGGACAACGTAGTCTTGGCGGGTGGCTGAGCCGGGCGACAGTGATCGCGCTGACGCTCGCCCTGGTCGCGTGGCTGGCCGGATTCGTCCAGCAAAATTCGGCTTACTCTTTCGATAGCGACGAAGGCGTGCATGCTTACGAGGCTCTCCGCCATTCAACCTATTTGCGCGATGGCGACGTGGTGGGCGCGCTGGCCGCCAGCCTGCGTCAATCGTTTTATCCGCCCGTTCACCCTTGGCTGTTGGGCATGGCACTGACCTTTTTGCCTGCCACGCACGTTACCGCGCGCCTGTTCAGCTTGGCCGTCTATGCGCTCGACGCGCTGCTCCTCTATGCGTTGGGCCGAGAGCTGGCGCGCGACACACGTTGGCCGTGGCTGGCTGGGCTGGCTGCGGCTCTTCCAATGCTGGCCGCGCCTCCCGCGTGGGTCATGGGTTCGCTGGTCTATATCGAAATGATGGGCGCGCTGTTTGTGTTGCTCACGCTGTGGGGCTATTGGCAAGGCGTCGAAGGGCGCGAGTGGGGC
>CAYHAR010000199.1:0-7081 GCA_964354595.1 uncultured Anaerolineae bacterium
TGCTCGCGCGCGGAGCGGCGACGCCCGTTCGGCGCGAGGGAGAAAGCCGCGCGCAAAAGCTATGGGGCGGCACGCAACGGTTGTTCGTCTTTCTCGTCATTGCCGTGGCCGCCATTCTTCCGCTGTTTCCCGGCGCGAGCTTGGGATTGGTCGGCGCGCCCCAGCTTTCCGGAGCCGGCGGCAGGATGTACGAGAATGTTGATGGGATCAAGCCCGGCGCTCCGGTGCTGGTGGCTTTTGATTACGACGCTACTCAAGCGCCCGAGATGGATGCGCTGGCTCGCGCGGTGATGCGCCACCTGCTGGCCCGCAAGGCGCGCGTGAGCGTCGTCAGTTTGTATCCGGCGGGGCCGGCCGCCGCGCAGGTTGTGATCAATGGCCTGGTGAGCGGCACAGCGCCAATCACCCTCACCAACCTGGGCTACATGCCGGGCCAATCCACGGCGATTCCGTACATCCTCGGCACGGTGCCGTTCTCGCAAGTGATCGAGCTGGCCGCCGCGCCGGACACGGTGCGCTGGTGGGCCGAACAACTTCCACGCTCCGAGCCTCCCTTGCTGTGGGCCGGGGTCAGCGCGCAGGCCGAGCCAATGTCGCAGCCGTACCTGACCAGCGGGCAAGTCGGAGGCATGATCGTCGGCGTGCCGGACGCCATCGCCTATGAGCTCAAGCTTGGACTGTTCAAGCCTGGCGTAGCGCCGCTGGATTCTATCGCGATTGCCAACGCGGCGCTGATTGTGTTGATCGTGCTGGGTGGGGTGATTCAACTCATCGTAGGCGGCGCGCCCACTCCCGAAAATGAGCGGAGGCGCAAATGATCCCCGGCGTAGACATTGATTTGATCGGAACGGCGGTCGCCTCGGTGCTGACGTTCTTTGTGTTCAGCTATCTCTTGGGCGACCTGCCGGGGCTGGGGCCGCTGTTCAAGTTTTTCTACCGGCTGGCGATGCACATTCTCGTCGGCGCGGGCGCGGCCTATGCGCTGATCGTGGCTTGGTGGAGCGTCCTGTACCCGCGCGTCTTTTTGCGGCTGTTCGAGTCCCGGCTCACCGACAATATGGTGGGAACGGTCATCGCCGTCTCTGGTGCGGTATTGGGAGTGTTGTTGTTATTCAAAGGCATCCGTTCGCTGGCGTGGATGGGCAATCTCTCGACCGCGTATCTCATCGGCGTGGGGGTCGGCGTGGCCGCCGGCGGCGCGGTGATTGGCACGCTCCACGCGCAGAGCCAGGCCACCGCGACGTTTTCGAGCGCGCGTTCGCCGCTGGATCTGGTCGTTCTGTTTATCGTGGGAACGCTGGGGACGCTGACCGTCTTTATTTCTTTCACGTTCACCGCCACAGGTCGCAAGGGGCTGGCGGGAATATGGGCGCGGATTGTGCAAGGCCTCTCGGTCTTGGGGCGCTTTTTCCTGTATGTGGCATTGGGCGCGGCCTTTGCCGGCGTGTACGTGGCGGGACTCTCGGTGCTCGTCGGGCGATTGCAGGCCGTCTTACCGTTGATTCTATCGGCGCTCTCCAGGCTTTTGGCGATGGGGCAATAGAGTGCAAGACCAAAAATCCCCGGCGGGGGAAAGCCGGATCGAATCCATTCTGGCGATAGATGTGGGCGCTGTCCTGACCAAGGTCACGCTCGTGTCTCGCGTTGAGGGAGTATACCGCTTTGTCGGTCAAGGTGAAGCGCCCTCGACCGTCGAGCCGCCGTGGCGGGAGGTGATCGCCGGGGTGGATCACGCGCTAGAGCAACTGGCGGTCATCACCGGGCGGTCGTTCCTCGACGAGCATGGCCGGCTCATTACGCCGGAGCGTCGCGATGGCGCCGGCGTGGATGTATGCGTGGTCACCGCCAGCGCCAGCGGGCCGTTGAAGGTGGTGCTGGTGGGACTGTCCGCCGACTTGAGCGTGGCGAGTCTCCAACGCGCGGTTGCTTGCACTTATGCCCAGGTGGCCGATGTGCTCATGCGCTCTGGCAGCGCCGAATCGTCCGAGGGCAGGAGCGCCAAACGACTGACGGAAGAGGATCGCGTCCGGCGCATCTATCGCGCGCGACCCGACGTGGTTTGCGTCGTCGGCGGCACGGATGGCGGCGCAGAGGCGCCGGTGATCGAGATGGCAGACAGCGTCTCGCTGGCCGCGTCGCTGTTGGGCGAGACCCAACGCATGCGCGTCCTCTTTGCGGGCAACGCCAATCTGCGGCCCAAGGTCGCCGAAATCATTGGCGCAGAGGCAGAGCTTATAGTGGCCGACAACGTCCGCCCCAGCGTGGACGTCGAAAGCATCGGCCCGGCGCAGGCCGAGCTGGAAGCGATGTACCAGGCGATCAAGATCGCGCAACTGCCGGGCTTTGAGGGGCTGCGGCATTGGTCCACTTTGCCGGTGCTGCCGACTTCGCGCGCCATCGCGCACGTCGTCCAGTATCTCAGCCTGGAAGACACGCGCAAGGGCGTGTTGAGCGTGGATGTGGGCGGCGCTTCGACAACGATTGTCGCCGCCCGCGCCGGCCAGGTCCAATTGCACGTCCGCAGCGACCTGGGCGCGGCCCTCAGCGCGCGCGGCGTTCTTCAAGCCCGGGGCGTGGAGGCGATCACGCGCTGGCTGCCCTTTGAAGTCAAGCCGGGTGAAATCGAAACCGTTATCACAGAACAAGAACTCTATCCCGCTTCGGTGCCGCAGGAATCGCGCGAATTGTTGATTCAGCAAGCCATTGCTCGCGAGGCGCTGCGCGCTGCGCTGGCTTCGGCGCGAGCCGGCTGGCCAGCAGAATTGAGCGGCCCGTACCCATCTCTCTTGCCATACCTCGAGCCGGTCATCGGCAGCGGCAGCATCTTGGGGCGAGCGCCGCGACCGGGCCAGGCCGCGCTGATGCTGCTCGACGCGGTTGAGCCGATCGGCGTGACGACGCTGGCGCTCGATACCTGCGGGCTGATGCCGGCCTTGGGCGCGTGCGCCCTGGCTCAACCGCTGGCGACGGTGCAGGTGCTCGGCGCGGGCGGACTGGTCACACTGGGCACGGTCATTGCGCCCGTCGGGCGCGCGCGAATGGGCGAGACGATCTTGGGCTTGCGTATCAAATATCAAAACGGCGGCGATCTGGAAGTCGAGGTCACGGCTGGCTCGCTCGAAGTCTTGCCCTTGCCGCCGGGCCAAAAAGCCACGCTCAAGCTAGAGCCACGACGGAATATTGACGTGGGACGCGGCGGCCCCGGCAAGGGCGGCGGCAAGGTCGAAGTGCAAGGTGGGCTGGTCGGCTTGGTCGTGGATGCGCGCGGGCGGCCGCTGCTCTTGCCTTCGGAGGCGGGCAAGCGGCGCGAGCGCGTCCAACAATGGTTGTGGGATATGGGAGCGTAAAACGTCATGGCGGTTTTTGACGTTTTGACGACCGGCGAAGCATGACAAGAGTAGCTTTTTATCCATCCGAAGCGCGCGTTATACCTCTGGCGTTGATCCAGTGCGAGCGGCGGCTGCCCGTGCCCGGCGAAGTGACAGTGCGCCATGGCGCGCAGGTTGATCCGACGGAGGTCGTGGCGCGCGTTCATCAGATGCACGACTTTCGCATCGTGGACGTGGCTCGCGGCCTGCGGGTGCCGCGCGCCCAGGCCAGCCGCTTTGTGAGAAAAAAGGTGGGCGAGATCGTCGAGGCTGACGAGATATTGGCCGAGCGCGGCGGGTTCTTTTTTGGCCGCGAAGTGCGCGCTCCGGTGAAAGGCGTCATCGTCGCCGTCGGCAACGGGCGCGCGCTGCTCGAGGTCGCCCCGGAGCTGATCGAGGTGCAGGCGTACTTGAAGGGGACAGTCACCGCGGTGATGCCCGGCCAGGGCGTGGTGATCGAGACTGCCGGGGCCATCGCGCAGGGGACGTGGGGGTGCGGCGGCGAGGCGTTTGGAGTTTTGCGGGTGGTGGCCGAAAGGCCCGACGAGCCGCTGCGCGCCAAGGCGATTGACGTGTCCTGTCACGGCGCCATCGTCGTCGGCGGAGGATGGATTGACGCGACCGCCTTTGATCAGGCGCAGCAACTCCAGGTGCGCGGGCTGATCGCCGGGAGCATGGACGGCGAATTGCGCGCGCAAGCGGAAGCGATGCCGTTCCCCGTCATCTTGACCGAGGGCTTTGGGCGCGCGCCGATGGCCGAGCCGATCTTTGCGCTCTTGCGCGGGCAGACGGGCCGCGAAGCTTCGATCAACGCCGTGACGCGCGCGCGCTTTGGCGTGACGCGCCCCGAGATTCTTATTCCGTTGCCCGTCGAATCACGGCCCTCGCCTCCGCCGCCCGCCGGCGCCCCGCTCAAAGTCGGCGCGCGAGTGCGCGTGGTGCGCCCGCCTTACCTGAGCGCGGTCGGCATCGTGTCGGCCATCGTCTCGAAAGCGCAACGTATCGAAAGCGGCGCGCGACTGCGCGGCGCGGAGGTGGACCTGGGCGGAGAGATCGGCGTCGTGTTTGTGCCGTATGTCAATTTGGAACTTTTGAGGTAGAATATACCTCTAGATTTTTGTGCCGTGGCTGCCGCATAGCGGTACCAGCAAGCAGCGCACTGCGCTCGTCCCTCAAGGAGGACTGCAATGGCAATGATGACTGAAGATGAAGAGCCGATGGTCGGCGAACCGGAAGAGGAAGGTGCGGAATCCTCTAATCGGATGTTTGTCATCCTGGCGGCCGGCCTGGGCGGACTGTTCGTCATCGGGCTGATCTGCATTGTGGCCGTGTTCATTTACCAGCAGAGTCAGCAAACCGTCCAGAGAGCGGCGGCGGTGGCGACGAGCGCCAAAGCCACCGCTCTGAAAGCCCCGGCCACGGCGACGTTTACGCCGGGGCCGACAGAAACGCCGGGACCGACGGACACCCCGGAGCTTACGGCCACCAATACGCCGGTCATCGTCAATACGCTCCCGCCGACCGAGACGGCGCTGCCCACCGTCCCCGACACGCCGGGCAAGCCCACCACCACACCGACTTCCACCAAGCTACCGACCGCGACCAAGGCGGGAGCCAAGACGCCGGGCGCAACTTCTGCCTCTACCTCTGAGGGCACACCCCAGACCGGCGTCGGCGGGTTGGGATTGGTGTTGGCCGCCGGGGTGTTGGTGATTGCTTTGTTTGTCGCGCGAGGGCTGCGCCTCTCACAGCGGCAGCGCTAAACACGGGTCCTCTAGCGCGGGCCAACGCAGCGCGATGTGAGCGGCGTCTGCGTTGGCTCGTTTTGTTGCGGGGCGTCGCATCCCCGCTTGCAAAGAATTGGGCACGCGATGGCAGAGACAACCTTTTTTCCGCATCTTGCCAACTTGGCGCGCTTGATGGCTTGCCTTTCTGAAGGCGAGTGCTGTTCCGTCGTCGCACTTAGCAACATGGGCAAGTCCGTCTTGTTGCGCCAGGCTGGCAGCCCAGCTGCGCAACAACGCTTTTTGGGCAAACGCGCCGGGAGCCTGGCGTTCTTTTACGTGGACTGCAATTTGATGCTGACGCTTTCCGAGCAGGGCTTTTACGAAGCGGCGCTCCGCAGCGCGCTGGCCGAAATCAAGCGGCTCGGCGTGGCCCAGGCCCTGGTCGAGCGGCTGCAGGACCTGTACCACAAAGTCGTCGAGCCGTCGTCTCCGTTCCTCGTGCCATTGAGCTTTAACGAAGCCATCGTCACGTTGAGCGAAGAGTTGGGTCGGCGTGTGGTGTTCCTGTTCGACGAGTTTGACGATCCATTCGCCCGGCTGGATGGCCGGGTGTTCCTGAATCTGCGCGCGCTGCGCGACAAGTATGGCGATAGTCTGTGCTTTGTGACGGCGACCGGCGCCGATCTGAATGATGGATGTCAAGGGCCGGAGGCCGCCGAATTTTGCGAGTTGTTTGCCGAGCACGTGATATACCTGGGCGGGCTGAACCTGGACGAAGCTCGCCAGGTGGTCAAGGGCATCGCACGCGAGGAAGGCTTGGAGCTTGACCGCGACGAGATCGAGTTTGTTCTGAAACAAACCGGGGGACATTTGGGCCTCTTGCAAGCCGTGACCGCCGTGCTGATCCGCGTGGCGGCTGGCGCGCCGGCCAACTTGCGCGAGCACAGCCTCGCGATGGCTCGCCAACAACTCGATAGCGATGGGCACGTGCGCACCGAGTGCAGTAAGTTGTGGGAGCAATTGACGCCCGAAGACCAGGAGGCTCTGCTGCGATTCCTGGCTGGCGGTGAACATCTGCCGCTCGACCCGGCGATGTCCGTTCTGGTTCGGAAGGGCATTCTCGTCGGCAACGAATCGCCGGTGGTGTTCGGAGAATTGTTCGCCGGGTACGCACGCCGTCAGCATCGCGCCAAGCAGCCCGCGCGGCCCGGCGTTTACGTGGACGTGGAAAGCGGCGACGTGTGGGTGGATGGCAAGCCTGCCCCAACGCTGACCGACCACGAGTATCGCCTGTTGTTGCTGCTGTATGGCCGGATGAACAAGATCGTCACGCGCGACGATGTGGCCGAGGCGGTTTGGGGCGCGGATTACATGGACGAGATTGACGACGCGCGCTGCGACAAGCTGCTTAGCCGGCTGCGCGGCAAAATCGAGCCGGACCCGGCCAATCCCAAGTATTTGCAGACCGTGCGCGGGCGCGGCTATCGGCTGGCGAGTGGATAAGATGCGTCGAGTGTTTGCAAGCCTAACTCGCAAACAAATCATCACGCTCGCGGCGCTGTTCGCCGCCGACGTGGCTGTGCTGCTGGCGGGGTTCATGATCGTGCGCGAAACCGCACCCGTCGGCGCGGCCACGTCTACGCCGCCAGCCAATTGTCAGTCCATCGGCGCGGAGCTTCTCGCAGAACACAACCTGGCCGGCGCCGCTCGACTGGACGCCGATGGCGGCTTGCGCTTTGAGTTGAGCGGACGAGACGCCTCCGGGCGTCTCTGGCCGCACGCCAGCGAAGTCGCGTGGGACGCGCTTCCCCTGGCGCTGGCTCTACCCGACGCAGGCTGCGGCCCTTATCCGGTGGCGCGTGTGGATGTGCCTGATCCCAGTGGACAGCCGGGTAGTCGCTTGCTCGTCGAAGTAAATTGGATTGATTTGCGCGCCTGGGGCAAAGGCGAGCTGGACGACGGCGAACTCGCCGCGCGAGTCAAGGC
>CAYHAR010000200.1:0-7053 GCA_964354595.1 uncultured Anaerolineae bacterium
CAGGTAGATCGCCACCAGGAGCAGGTTGATCATCAGGTCATAGCGCCGGCTCTGCCGCGACAATCTGATCTGAGCTTCTGCGTCGAGGACCTTGACGGCCACCAAGGGTATCGCCAGATCACGGAGCCGGGCGAGTAACCCGTACAGAGCGGCATGGTCGGGTACTCTACCTCGAAGCGTGGACTCTCCCTTGTCAGTCGAGAGGGTCAGATCGTCGAACCAGGACGTCCACTGCTCGCTGGAGAGACGGCCCTTGACCCGGATCTCGTAGAGAAAGGGCGGCTTGCCGGTTTCGGCGGTTTCGTCGTTGCTCTTCATAGGACTTGCTCCCACTTGCAGCCAAGGCAGAGCGCAGGCTGTTCAATTCTGTCACCCTGAGCGACGCCTAGCGGGCCCCCGACGCTCCAGTGGAGCGTCGGACAGGGCCAGCGAAGAGTCTCTTACTTGCGTGGCAGAGATTCTTCGGCGCAAAGAGCGCGCCTCAGAATGACAGTTCGTACCGCAACTGATTGCGCCTCTATTATCGCACGATAGCAGGTGCAATGTGATCCACCCAAAGGCACATCCGGGGGTGTATCTGGGAGTGCAAACTGATTCACATGCGTTGCCTATCCGCTGGCTAACAGCCCACTATCCAGACCGTGTTAAAAGGTTGGCCGCTGATGTAAGCCCATTTGCACGGGAGTTGGATGCGGGGATGCTTGGCGTCACATCCGACCCGAAGGGTGAATCGGCTGCGGGGCAAAGTAGGTGACGGCTCCGCCAACCGTAACTTGCGTTTTGGATCGAGTTCTACAGTTTCTCCATCAACCGAATATCCAAGTTCGACTGATAGCCTTCAATATGCCCTTCTCGGCGTCGCTTGAAAAACACCAAATAATCTGATGGCGTGAGGAAGTTGAATTGGTAGCGTAAGGTTTCACCATCCGCATCCAAGTGCGAGTTCACGCGCTGGAAGTGGTCTTGGGCATATTTGTATTTGGCATAGTTCTCGTCCGCCGGCTCTTTGATTTCGTCATCGTCTTTGATCTCGACGACCAACATCAACGGTTGCACCAACTTGATAAAGAAATCCGGGCTGAACCAGCCGCGCACACGATGCTCGCCCTTTAACCACGCGTACTCAATATCGTAAAACCGAACGGCGGTATTTTTGATCCAGGCTGCCAGAGGAGGTAGATTATCAGGCGAGATCAAGTGCTTGATAAACACTCGCTCGTTAGACGAGTCGGCGATGACGGCGTTGAGTGGAGTTTTAAAGTGAAAGTGATTGCCGACCGGGTACATTTTGTAGCCCGAGTCTGGTTCGCGAGCCTCGGCGAAAAACTCTAATTCCTCGTCTGCCAAACCGCCTTGGGTCAAGTCAGTCCAAAAATAGGCTTTGTTGTCGCGCAATTCAGCAGCGCCGACGTGCTGGGCTTGACGCTCACGGGTGGAAAGAGTGCGCTGGCTTTTGTTGAGTGAATAGATCAACAAATTCTGGTATTCTGTCGGCATTGCTGAACTTGGAGAATGGGAACGAGAGCTGCCGCCCTCACGTCCTTTGTGCCAGATGATTTCGTTGACGAAGTTATTCTCTCCAAATATCTCATCGAGAATTACTTTGATATAGTGAACCTTCCGATTATCCAGATGAACGATTATATTTCCATCAATCGCCACAAGTTCATGTAAGAGAACCAGCCTCTTCCGTAGAAATTCAACAAATTCAGCGCCAATGACCTTATCTCGATACGCTCTTTCATCTTGCTTGCCAGAAAACTCTTGCTTGGTCGCAAACGGCGGGTCAATATAAACCAGCCGCACTCCAGGCGTGCCGTCAGCGTTGCACAAACGTCCTTCGCGCTTCATCTCAATCAGGCGCTTGAGCACTTGCAGGTTGTCGCCCAAAATCAGCATATTGCGCCAGGCGTCGCCGTTGGCTTTTCCAAAGGTGCGCACTTCTTGCAAGGGTACCGCCATCGTGTTGGCGAGAATATCGCCCTCGCGTTCTTTGCCGTGATAGACCAGTTCGTATTCCACTTTTTCGGGCGGGAAAATATCGCGCGCCCATTCGCGGGGCAGGTCCTCGCCCCGGCGCAGGCGCTCGATGATGCGTTGGCGGAGCTCGTCGTTCATGCGGTCCCCTTGTCTTCCTCCCACAACAGTCTCGGGCCGTTCAATCGCAAAGATATGGCGTTCAGCACATTGCGCCCCAGAATGCCCCACGGCTGGTCAACCGGCAAAAACTGGCCTCGGAATGTTTTGCGGCAGAAAATCAAATCCAATTGCACGGCGGACAACAGACGTGTTTCGCCGCCGAATCCGGCCAACTCGTAAGTGGTTTCGCCGGACGGCGCAAGCTGCAAATGGTCAAGCGCCGCTTGCGGCACCAGCGTCACGTCGGCGCCCGTGTCCATCAACATCGGGATATGGGCGACGGTTTTGCCTGTGGCTTGGTCACGGATGTCCACCAACGCCACGGGCGCGGGCGGATCAAAGTCGTCATGGTTGTAGGTCGGCATCCTCTCCCTCCAGCTCAATCACCTGCAACTTGAAATCGGCGGCTTGCGCCGGATGAACCAGGCGCGGGCTGTACCAGTGCGCTTCTTTCAGCACGCGCATACTCGGCACGACGATCAACACGCGGGTTTTCTCCGGCAAATGCACACCGCCGGCCAGCCGTATCTGGCCGTTTTCGACGGTGCCTTCTAGCGCGAGGACGCTCATGCTGGCCTCCTATTCATCCAACAAGCCATTGTCGGAAAAACTATAACAGGCGGCGTCGGTCACGATCACGTGATCTAATACCACCAATCCCAGAGGGCGACAAGCGGCTAACAAGTCGCGCGTCAGGTGTTGGTCGGACTCGCTCGGTTGCGCCGCGCCCGAGGGATGGTTGTGAGCCGCAATCAGCGCCGAGGCGTTCACCCGCAACGCTTTAGAAATAATGGCGCGAATGGGCGGGCGCACGCCATCTACCGTGCCTTCGGCAATTAGCGCGTCGTCCAACACGCGGCCCAGGCGGTTGAGGTACGCCACGCGGAAATGCTCTTGCGGCAGGCCGCGCAGGCGAGCAGAAAAATAGCTGGCTGCCTGCGCCGTGCTTTTGATCACGGTCCTTTCGCGCACAGTGGGCTGCGCCGCACGCCGGCCGATTTCCAGCGCGGCCTGCAACTGCGCCAGTTTTGCGCCCTTGACACCCTTGATGTCATCCCAGGCCGTCAGCGGGGTTGTCATCATCCCTTGCAACGAGCCAAACCTTTCCAGCAGTTCGCGCGCCAGCGCTACGGCGTTTTTGCCCTTAAAGCCCACGCGCAAAAGAATCGCCAGCAGTTCCGCGTCGGTCAACGCGTGCGCGCCCCTCGAGAGCAAACGCTCTCGAGGGCGTTCATCTTCAGGCCATTTGGCAATGCCGGACGGTTTACGAGCGGTCACAAGAGAAGTATAACGCAAAACACTTTTAACGCAACGCGCGTGTAAAGCTTTCACTCCACACGCGCGGTTTCAACCGAGGGCAAAGTCACTATGCTTTGGTGCGACTCTTGGATGCTTCGCGCCTGTCGCGAATGTCCCGTCCCTTTCTGGCAACGGCCTTGCGCTTTTCGGGCACAAGCGAGAGCGGCGTGCGTAACGCGTGATTGACGGCTTGCAAGTCGGGAAAATACTCGGATACATCTGACTCGAGGACAATGGTCCTTTCACCCAATACGCGGGTTTCAGTGAACGTGCCATCGGCGTTGTACACACGAATCGTGTAGCCGTTTTCCCTCAGCTCTCGAGCGTATTTGCCACGCACCCCGCCCGTGAAATCATACTCGGGACGCATATCGTCATCTGTAGCCTGTGCAGTTGCCTTCTGGAATGAACAAACACATAGATGATCTGTTGCTGATAAGAGTATAGCCCCAAAAGTGCACAATCGCAACTTTTCTGCACACGAAGCGCGCAGCGCGCAGTCCAAGTGCACCGCGCGCCAGGTGAGATAGAGCGAGGCGATTTGCGAGACACCCAGCGAGATGGCGACGCTGGTGACGAGCGACGCGCCCGGATGGCACGGCGCGCACACGCGCTATCACACTTTGACGGCGACGGCAAACACTTTCCGCTCAAAGAACCAGCGGAACAGCAGCCAATGGAACGCGATGTACGGCGCCCTATTCCCCGCTTGGCATCCCGGCATGGGCATCCGGGCCAGCACAGGTATAATACCACAAAAGTGTGAAAATTGACCTCACCTCACGCCGCATCCGCCCTAGCAGCCTGTCGGAGAGCCCCCGTAGCATAGGGCCTTGTGCCCGTCGCCCACGAGGGGCTAAGCTACCTCTCCGACAGTCTCCTAGGCTGAGCGCAATTGGATGGCAAGCACAAGAGAGCATGGTCAATCTGTAAAGTAAAATTCAATATTGACAGCGGTCCGGTTTGGGGTTACACTGTCGCCGGTCACCCACACCCCTTCGAGCCAAGTCGAGGGGGACGACCAAAGCAAGTCCAGGCGAGGGGATCGAGCCACGCCAAGGAAAGGAGTCTCTAATGTCCAAACTTGTTCGCCAGTCGGTGACGTTCAAGGCGACGCCGCATCACGTCTATGACGCGCTGATGGATTCGCGCAAACACGCTCAGTTCACGGGCGATGCGGCCAGCATCAGCCGCAAGGTGGGCGGCAAGATCATGGCCTACGGCGGCTATATTACTGGAATCAACCTGGAGCTAGTGCCAGACAAAAAGATCGTGCAGACCTGGCACGCCGCCGATTGGCCCGAGGGCCACACTTCCAGGGTCACCTTCAGGCTAACCCCGGCCGAAGGAGGTGGCGCTCGCCTCATCTTCACTCACAGCGGTGTGCCGGATGAACACTATGAGGCCATCAAGCAGGGTTGGATTGACAACTATTGGACGCCGATGAAGGCCATGCTGGAAAAAGGGAAGGAATAAAACATGTCCCCGCGTCTAGCGGGCCGCCTCAGCGAGGCGCGCCATTTTCGCTTTGTGGGGCGAGCCTCTGAGCAGGCTCTGTTCGAGTCTGCGTTGGCCGAGGCAGAATTGTCCTTCCATTTGCTTTACGTCTTTGGCCCCGGCGGCGTAGGCAAGACTGCGCTGCTCCGCGAGTTCGCCCGTCTCTGCGAGCTGGCCCAGACACCTGCGCACTATATTGACGCGCGCAACGTTCATCCCGCGCCTGAATCGTTTTCCAGCGCGTTGAGGCTGGCCATGGGCCTGGCCCCACAGGATTCGCCCTTCGAGGCCATCGCTTCCCACCCAGGCCACTTTGTCATTCTGATTGACACCTACGAGATGCTCACGTCGCTGGACGACTGGGTGCGCGAAGTCTTTTTGACAGAGTTGCCGGAGAACACGCTGGTCGTGCTGGCCAGTCAGTATCCGCCGTCACCGGTCTGGCGCACTGACCCGGGCTGGCAGACTCTGATTCGCACAATACCCCTGCGCAACCTCAGTCCGCAGGAAAGTCGAGCTTATCTCACCCAGTGCCAGGTTCCTGCCGAACAGCATCAGGCCGTCCTGGATTTCACGCACGGTCATCCACTTGCTCTTTCACTGGTAATGGACGTGCTTGCTCAACGCCACAACGTCCAGTTCCGGCCCGAAGACACACCCGATGTGGTCAAGACGCTGCTGGAACAATTTGCACAAAAAGTGCCGGGACCGGCGCACCGCGCCGCGCTGGAGGTGTGCGCGCTCGTGCGCCTGACCACCGAAACCTTGTTAGCCAAGATGCTGGACGTGGCCGACGCCCACGAGTTATTTGAATGGCTGCGCGGGTTGTCGTTCGTCGAGTCCGGGCCAGAGGGACTCTTTCCTCACGATCTGACCCGTGAGGTGTTGATGGCCGACCTGCGCTGGCGCAATCCCGACTGGTACACTGAGCTGCATCGCCGCGCCCGCGCCACCTACACGACGCGCTTGCAGCAGATGCCCGGCGCCGAACAGCCGCGCGTCCTCTTTGACTATATTTTTCTGCACCGGAACAATCTCATCGTGCGGCCATTCTTTGAGTGGCAGGGAAGCGGCCGGGGAACAGCCGACACGCTGCGGACGGGTGACGAGACCACACTGGCGGCGATAGTAGCACAGCACGAAGGAAAAGAGTCCGCCGATCTGGCAGCGCATTGGATGGCGCGACAGCCACAAGGAATGGTGGTCTTGCGCCAGGCCGGGCCGCAGCCGGTTGGGTTGCTGATGCCCGTTGCGCTGCACCAGGCCAGCCCTGACGACCTGGCTCTGGACCCGGCGGCAAGAGCAGCCTGGGAGTATCTACAGTGCCATGCGCCGCTGCGCCCCGGCGAAAGCGCAACGCACTTTCGCTTCTGGATGGCACGCGATACCTACCAAGACGTTTCGTCACTCCAGAGCCTCATCTTTGTCAACGTTGTGCGGCACTATCTGACCACGCCCGGGTTGGCGTTCACCTTTTTCCCCTGCGCGGACCCGGACTTTTGGGCGCCGATGTTTGCCTACGCAGACCTGGCCCGAATCCCCGAAGCCGATTTCGAGGTGGGCGGATGGCGCTACGGTGTCTATGGGCACGACTGGCGAGCAGTTTCGCCGACAGCGTGGCTGGCACTGCTGGCCGAACGGGAGACGGCGATCACGCCGCAGGTCACGCCTCCACGGCCCACGCCCGAGCCGCTGGTGATTCTGAGCGAACCCGAATTTGCACTAGTAGTGCGAGAGGCCCTGCACGCCTTTCCTAATCCCAACAAGCTGCGTGACAATCCTCTTTTGCGGTCTCGGCTGGTGGTAGACCAAGTCGGAAATCAGGCGCCCCCGGCCAAGCGTATCGCTGTCTTGCAGACCCTCTTGAAAGAAGCAGTCGAGTCGCTCCAGAAAACACCTCGCGACGCCAAGCTGTATCGTGCTTTATATCACACCTATCTTCAGCCCGCGCCCACTCAAGAGCAGGCGGCTGAACTCTTGGATTTGCCGTTTAGCACGTTCCGCCGCCATCTGAAAGCCGGAATCATCCGGGTGGCAGAGATCTTGTGGCAAAAGGAACTGGGCGGATTGGACAAATGAGCAGAAAATGAGCACCTTTTGGCCTGGAAACTGAGCACC
>CAYHAR010000201.1:0-7047 GCA_964354595.1 uncultured Anaerolineae bacterium
CGCCCGCCCAACACCATGCCCCAGCCGGCGGCGACGTACAGCATCACTTTGCCGAGGGCGGATGAGGCATACCCGACAATGGTGAGGCCCTTGCGATTCTTGAACCGGTCCGAGATGTAACCGGAAAAAATCTTGAGCAGGCTCGCCAGGCTTTCGGCAATCCCCTCGATCATGCCCAGCACCGCCGGGCTTGCGCCCAGCTTGACGGTGAGAAAAAACGGCACCAGCGGATAGACCATCTCGCTGGCAACGTCGGTAAAGAAGGAGGTCAAGCCGAGGATGATGATATTGAACATGGTTGTCCTTTGTTAATCTCTCCCCGGATACGGCCCGTAAAAGCCGACAATGTCGCTTTCAGTGTAGACTTGCTCCATCGCTTCCCACCAAGAAAGCCCAGTGTCTTTTTGAAGATGCCAGTATTCCGCGTCGGGAAAGAAATAGCGCCAACGGTAGATCGCCTGCACGCGATTCCAGCCGTAATCGGCGGCGAGCGTCGTCAGGTCCACATAGTAGCCCGGCGGAATGGACTTTAGTCGTCCTCCCTCCGCGCTGGCATCGGCGCCGGTGATCATTAGCCAGGGCGCTTCCTTGAGCGGCTCGCCCAGCGTGCCGTCTTGCTTCATCGCCTTGAGGTACACGCGCCAGTACGTCGTGTAGCCAATGTCCTCACGGACCATCTCCATGGTGTGCGAGAGGTCCTGGGTGTAGCTGGGATTGACGTCGAACGCGCGCCCGGCCACGTGCCACGAGCGATGCGATTGCCCCGGTCGCGGCGTGTGATCCATCGGCCGCCACGTGTCGGCCAATTGGCCCAGGTAATCGTAGCCCGTCTCCACTTTGACACGTAGGCGCAGCGCATTGAACGAATCATCCACCGCGTCGCTTAAAAGGAACCGCCTGTTGGCATAGTCCGACAAAACGGTGAACGTAAACGGCGGCGTGGACGTGAGCGGGCTGCTGACGATCTCGGTATACAGCGGCGGCGCTTTGGGCGGCGCTTGCGCGGCCACGCGATTGATCGTCGCTTCCGAAAGCACCACCGGGCTCCACACCGGGCGCTCGATGTATTCGCGCCCGCCAAACGCTTGTTGCGCCAGCCCCCATCCGCCCAGGCTGGCGACGATCAGGACGTCCTGCTGGTCGTTGCGGTTGTAGACAAAGCCCAGACTGCCATCGTCGGGCGACCACGTGGGCGACTTGCCCTGGCCGAACAGCTCGACCTGCGAATCTTCGATGGCGCGCCGCCGGTCAAAAGTGTTGATATAGATCGCGCTGTCGCCCAGTCGGCTGGACGTGTACGCCAGTTTGGCCCCGTCGTGCGACCACGCGGGCTTGTCTTCGTCGCGGTCGGGGCTGTTGGTGAGGTTGACTTCTTCGCCGGTATCGAGCGAGCGCAGGAAAATATCTTTGCTGCCTGCGCGATAAGAGACGAATGCGATCAAGCGGCCATCGGGCGACCAGGCCGGAGAAAAATCCGGGGCCGGATCGGTGGAAAGCCGCGAGACGTTGCGCCCGTCGCGATCCATCACGTACACGTCCATGTTGCCGCCGCGATACGACTCGAACGCAATCCACTTGCCTTCAGGCGACCAAGCCGGCCCGGCGCTGTAAGAAGTCGTGAACGTCAACCGCGTCGTCACGCCGGTATCCATTTCCATCCGGTAGATGCTCCAGCATCCATCGCGATGGCTGGCGAACGCCATCTCTTTACCGTCGGAAGAAAAGGCCGGATCGCGGTCGCCTTCGACGGCCCACGTCAGCCGCGCCAATCGCTTGTCGCCCAGGTTGATTGCGTAAATGTTGCTCGTCCCTTCGCGGCGCAGGACAAAAGCGACGGTTCCTCCACCGCCGAACGGCGTCGGCGCGACGGTGGGAATGACGGGCGTGGCGGGCGGCGCGCGCGTCGGCAGACCGGGCAGCGGAGTGGCGACCTGCCGGACAATGACCGTGAGCGGCTGGCCGGTGAGCACCTGATAAAGCAAGAACGCCATCAGCGCCAAGATCAGTGCGTTGGCGATGAACAGGGCCAGGATCAGATGCACCTGTCGCGGGTTGAGGACGAGCGGCCTGGAGGGGGGCAAAGAGCGCAGTCGTTCGCGCAGTCGAGTGGGCAGCGCGCGAATCCAGTTTATCAGGCGAGACATGGCCCAATCATAACCCGACTTGCCCGCTGCGTCAAACGGCTGGCATCCGCGCGAATAGACAAATCGCCCAGAGCGTGATAGGATATACACCAATCCATTTCAGAGGAGGCCGCTCCGTTGATCAAACCCGTGCAATGGAAAACGCGTTTGGAACTGCTCTCCGATCAAGAGGTGCGCGCCATCCACGAGGCCAGCCTGCGGGTGATGGAACGCACCGGGCTGGTGATGCCGTTGAACAAGCAGCGACAAGACCAGGCCCGCGACCTCGGGCTGCAAGTGGATGCGGAAACTCGACTGATTCGTTTTCCGTCCCAGATCGTGGAAGCGGCTCTCGAAAAAGCGCCCCGCAGTTTTACGCTTTGCGCGCGCAATCCCGAAAATGATCTTGTCCTGGATGGCGAGCATGGCTATCTGACTTTGGACGGCAGCGGCACGGACGTGCTCGACCTGGAAACCGGCGAGGTGCGCGCTTCCACCCAAGCGGACCTGGAGGCCGCCGTGCATGTGGCCGATGCCTTGCCGCAGATTGCTTTTCTTTGGCCCACCGTGAGCGCGCGCGATTGCCCCGCAAAAGTTCAGCCGCTTTACGAGCTAGAGGCGATGCTGACTCAATCGAGCAAGCACGCCCAGGCCATGACCGCCGTGGATCCATTGAATGCCAAAGGGACAATCGAGATCGCCGCAGAGGTCGTCGGCGGGCGCGAGGCCCTGCGGAAGCGCCCCATCATTTCCAACTTTCAGTGCAGCGTGAGTCCGCTTGCGTATGATGAGAAAGCATTAGAAGCGGCCTTTGTCTTTGGCGAAGCGGGCCTCCCCACCGGGTTCATGGACATGACCATCGGTTGTGGCACTGCGCCCGCTACGGTGGCGGGGAACTCGGTCGTCGCCAACGCCGAAGTGCTGGCCGGCGTCACGCTTTTAGAGTTGTTCTTTCCCGGCGTCCCGACCTTTTACGGTTCGTGCGCCACGCTGATGGAATTGCACAGCGGCGGAGTGACGTGCGGCGGCCCGGAAGATTGGCTCTTGCAAGCGGTCGGCTGCCAGATGGCCCGCTTTTACGGCCTGCCCTCCAACATCGGCACGTTCGCCACCGGCGCCAAGACGAGCGACTGGCACGCCGGAGTGGAAAACGCGCTCTCCGGCGCGGTGAATCAGTTTTGCGGCGCGGACATGATGTGCGGCGCGGGACTGTTGAACGGCGCGCGCATCTTTTCCTTCGAGCAGCTTCTCATGGATTGCGAAATCTATGATATGCTTCGGACCGTCGTTCAAGGGGTTGTGGTCAACCCGGAAACCCTGGCCGAAGACGTGATCCACGCCACCGGGCCGCGCAGTCATTTTCTCAAGTCAAAGCATACGCGCGCGCACATGCGTGAAATCTGGCAGCCCACGGTGATAGATCGCTCTCCCTGGGACGAGTGGGTCAAGAAGGGTCGCCCCACGGTCAACGACCGGGCCAGAGAAAAGGCCAGGCAGATTCTTGCGTCTCACCAGCCCGAGCCGCTGCCGTGCGCGGATCGCATCCACGAGATCATTGCAGCTTACGAAAAACTTTAACCCAGGGCCGCCAGGGTCACCCTATTGCTTTCTTTGCGCCCTTGGCGTCTTGGTTCGATTCCAAAACAGGAGATGACAAAAATGAGCTTTACTTATGCAGTCCTCGGCGGCGGGCGGCAAGGGACGGCCGCTGCCTACGACATGGCAAAATTCGGCGACGCGAAAAAGGTCTTGGTTGCCGATATCAGCCTGGAGGCGGCGCAAAAATCTGCCGCGCGTGTCAACAAGCTCATCGGCCGAGAAATCGCCGCGGCGCATCAGGTGGACGTGACGAACCACGGCCAGCTCAAAGCATTTCTGGATAATGTGGATTCGTTCCTTTCCGCTGTGCCGTACTGGAACAACCCCAGCATCACGCGCGTCGCCATTGAAGCCAAAGCCTGCATGACCGACTTGGGCGGCAAGACTGACCTGGTGCGCGAGCAGATGAAGCTTAGCCCCCAGGCTCAAGCAGCCGGCATTGCCATCATTCCCGATTGCGGCCAGGTGCCCGGCATGGGCACGAGCCTCACCGTCTATGCCATGTCGCTGTTGGACGAGACGGAAGAGGTGCTGATGTGGGACGGCGGCAACGCGCTGCATCCCAAGCCGCCTTTCAAGTACATCCTCACCTTCAACATCGCCGGGCTAACGAACGAATACTATGGCGTCGCCCACTTTATCCGCAACGGCCAGCGCGTCGAGGTGCCCACGTTCTTGGACGAGGATTACGAAACCGTCGAGTTCCCCGAACCAATTGGCAAGATGGAAGCGTTTGTCGCAGGCGGTGGCACTTCTACGATGCCCTGGACTTTTGAGGGAAGGTTAAAGACGCTCTGGAACAAGACGCTGCGCTGGCCCGGCCACTTTGCCGAATGGAAAGCCTACATGCAGGCGGGCCTGTTGGAAACCGAGCCGATTGAGGTGCAAGGCGTCAAGGTTTCGCCGCGCGAGGTGCTGCACACGGTTCTCGATCCCAGGCTGCGGGCCAAGCCGGGCGAGCCGGACCTGGTCATCGTTCGCGTGTTAGCGAAGGGCAAGAAGGATGGCTGCGCGGCCCAAGTGCTGCTCGACCTGATTGACCGCTACGACGAAGCGACCGGCTTTACCGCCATGGAGCGCACGACCGGCTGGGATGGTTCTATCAAGGCGATCATGAATGCTCAAGGTGTGACGCCGCGCGGCGTCAACCCCGCTGAAATCGCTGTGCCGGGTCCGCTCTATGCAGCGGAATTACGCAAGCGCGGGTTCAGCCTCACCGAGACGTTGACGATTGTCAAGAAATAGTCGGACGGCGCGACTCGACTTTGGCAGAGGCGAAACGATGAAACCACTCGATGTCACTTCTCTGGCCGATTCAATACAACCCTTGAAGGAGCACTTTAACAGCAACAAAGCCAAACTCCGCTTCCTCGCTCTGGTGTCGCCAACGTGACCCGCGTGTGTGCTGGGTGCCCGTGCGGTACAGAAAGTAATCATTCAGAGCTTTCCACATGCAGACATCAGCATCAGTATCGTGTGGGTCAACATGCTTCCGCTGGACAGCATGGTTACGGTAGGCTTTATGGCAAAAGCTATGCAAGACCCTCGGGTCTGTCATTTTCATGACCCCCACAAGCAAGTAGGGCAAATCATCGCTCAGAGCTTGGGGGGACCAGGCAAGGTAGCGTGGGACGTTTACCTGTTCTATGCAAAAGGCGACGAATGGGCCGACAGTCTCCCACCGCCAACCAGATGGGCGCATCAACTGCAAGATAGTTGGATTGACCCGGCGCATTACCACTCGGGCGATGACTTGATCCAAGAACTCGACAGAGCAATGAGCCAGCTGGCGACGCAAGACCAATGATTTCACCAAATAGGAGGAGACCATGAAAGTCCGCATCGTCACCGATACCACAGCCGTTCTGCCACAGGAATACACCGTGGCGCATCACGTCGAGGTCGTGCCGCAGATCATTCTCTTTGGTCAGGAAAGCTTTCAGGAAGACTATGAGCTTTCCTACAGCGAGTTTATCCGTCGCCTGAGGTCAGCGCCCGAGCTGCCCAAGACGGCCGCGCCGGAGCCGCGCTTGCTGATCGAAGCATTCCGGCGGCAGCTGGCCGAGGCCGAGACGGTCATTGCGATTCATCCTTCCACCGACGTCAGCGGCACGGTCCGCTCGGCGATCACGGCCAAAGAGGAAGCCTTCCCCAAGGCCGACATCCGCGTCATTGACACCCGTACTGTCGGCTCCAACCTGGCCTCGATGGTGATAGACGCGGTCGAGTGGGCCGAAAGCGGCGTTTCAGCCGACGAGATCATGAATCGCCTGCAAGCCATGATCCCGCGCAGCCGGATTTATTTCCTGGTCGCCACGCTCGAGTACCTGCGCAAGGGCGGGCGCATCGGCGGCGCATCCGCGCTGGTCGGCAGCGTGCTGCAAATCAAGCCCATCCTCCAGCTCAAGGATGGCCGCGTCGAGCCGCTCGAAAAAGTTCGCACCCATCATCACGCCCTCGAACGACTAAAAGAGTTGGTGATCGCGCAATGTCCACGCACGCCGGGCGCGCATCTATCGGTGATGAATGCCGACGAGTTGGAGGCAGCGCGACGATTGGCCGAAGAGTTCAAGTCCAAGCTGGGTTTCGAGCGCGTCCCTATCTACAACGTGGGGGCATCCATCACCACTCACGGTGGGCCGGGCATTCTGGCCGCCAGCTTTTTTGTCTGATTTTGACTGCCGACCGCACATGACATGCTCCGGCGGTCGGTGGTTGATATTTGAAATTTGAAACTTGATCTTTCTCGCCGCTCCTGGCAACTGACACTGGCTGCCGCGCTGCTGGTCATGTTCGCGGCGCAGGCTGCGCTTGGCTCGCCTGCCAACTCGGCCGCGCTTGACGAAGAATACCACCTGGCGCCCGGTTACGCTTACCTGCGGACGGGCGATCCACGCCTCTCCGTCGAGCATCCGCCGTTGATGAACCTGTGGAATGCGCTGCCCCTCGTGTTTTTGAATCCCAAGCTCCTGCTCGATAGCCCGGCCTGGCAAACCGGCATGACCGACGACTTTTCAGATGCGTTTCTGTGGCAGGCTAACCCTGACCAGGCCATCCGCATGGTACTGCTAGGCCGCCTGCCGATCATCGCGTTGGGCATCCTGCTGGGCGCGATCGTCTTCCGTTGGACGCGCGACCTGTTCGGCGTCTACGCGGGTCTGCTGACTCTGGCGCTCTATGCGTTTGATCCGAACCTCATTGCGCACTCGCGCCTGTCCACGACCGACTTGGGGCTGACGGTGTGCATCCTCGTTGCGACGTGGCGATGGTGGGCCTGGCTGGAAAAGCCCACGCGATGGAACCTCATCTGGACCGGCGCAGCCGC
>CAYHAR010000202.1:0-6989 GCA_964354595.1 uncultured Anaerolineae bacterium
ATGCTGCTCAAGATTGACGCAGCGCTCGCGCGCCACGACGGGCGCGATTTGCTGGCCGAGATGGCGACCAATTTGCACATTCAGCTGGTCGAGCAGCGTGGTGCGCTCAATCGCCTGATCGCCGAGTTCCGCGAGCTGGTCGAGCAAGTCGGGTTGATATAGAGTCGGGGGGCGCTGATGACGTCGCCAGGATGACTCGCGCGGGCGCGCCCTCGCTGCCGACGAGCTTCATCGGCAGGCAAAAAAGTTCGTAATCGCCTGGCGGCGCGTCGCGCAAATCCAATCCTTCGACGATGACCACGCCCGCGCCCAGCAGCGCGCGATGCACAGAGCCATCGCCCCCAAAACGCTCCACGGAGAAATAATCCACGCCCACCAACCGGACGCCGCGCTCGACGATCCACTGCGCGGCGTCGGCGGTCAGCGCCACAAAATCCTCCACAAACTTTTCTCGCGTCAGGTCACTGTTGCGCGTCTTGAATAGTAACCGACTCACTCCACTCAGCTCGAGTTGCGCCAATGACGCGGCGGCAATGACGTCCGCGTCTGGCAAGGCGACGACTCGCGCCGGGCCGACCAGCACGTTGAGCGAAAGGGAAACGACGTCGGCGCCGCCTGCGATAAAGTGCAGCGGCGCGTCCACGTGCGTGCCCGCGTGAACGCTGCTCGCCAGCCGCGAAAGAGTGAGCCTATCGCCGCGCTCCATGCTGGCGACGCGCTCTAATTGCACGGGCGGGTCGCCCGGCCAGACAGGCAGATTGGATGAAACGGGCAGTGTCACGTCATAAATTTTCATGGCGCCGCCTCCCTCCGAGCCGCCATACCACGCCAGCCGGGTAACCGATCATCTTGGCGACGTCACCCATGACGCGGATGACCGGCACGAGCAACGCCGCCTGGATTTTCTCCGCCAGACTCAACTCGCGCCACATCGTCATCAAGCGGCGATAGGGTGTGCGAGTATATGCCGCCGCGCCGACGAGGCACAGCATCCACCCCCACGGCGAAAGCAGCGCGCCCGCCGGCGCGGCGACGAGGTACGTGAGGTACCGGATCGCATGGCGGCAGCGAAACAGGTCGGCTTTGCCGTCGCCGCGCGCGTATTGATAGTATTGCCGAAAGAACGCGCGCAGGCTTCCGCGCGGGCGAAAGTGGGCAATCGCTTGAGGCGCAAATGCAAACGGGCCGAATCGCCGGCGCAGCGCGAAATCAAAAATCAAATCTTCGCAATAGTCCAGCCATTCAGGGTAACCGCCCACGGCCTGCCACGCTTCCTTGCGAAACGCGACAGAACGGCTGGAAGGCGAGAACGTCTCCGGGTGGATCTCGGATAGTTGCGGCAGCACCGTCGCGCCCATCGCCACCTCGAACGCCGTGCGCGCATCGGGCAAAAAGAATCCAGCAACGACCGAGACCTGGGAGGTCTGATTCTCAAATGGCGCGACGAGTTCTTGCAGCCATTCTGGCGCAAGGACGACGCCTGCATCGGTGGACGCGATCACCTCGCCCGTTGCCTCTGCAATCGCGGCGTTGCGCCCCTGGCTAATGTTTGCGCCGGGCCGGACGATGACCTTGAGCGGCAGCCGGGTCTCGGCGCGCAAAGCGTCGAGCGTGCCGTCCGTCGAGCCGCCATCGCAGATGACGACCTCGTCCGGCGCGCGGGTTTGCGCCGCCAGCGAAGTGAGCAGGCGGTGGAGGCTTGCAGCTTCGTTTTTGACGGTGACGATGACAGAGATTCGCATCAAGCTGGATTATACTCGCACTGTGCCGAACGCAAAAGCCCCAAGCCGGATCAACTGCTTCCTGCCGGACTGGCAGCTTACCGACGGGAGCAGGTTGCCTTGTGCCATGAATGTAATTCAAAATACATCTTGACTTACTTTTTGTTTTATGATATACTTTTGACTGCAAGGAGAAAAATGGAAGCCATGGAAACCTATGCGACTATTAAAGGCCAGGTTGTTATCCCGGCCTCGGTGCGGCGCAAGCTTGCCATCAAGGAAGGGACGCGTATCCAGATTGAGGTGAACGAAGAAGCGCGCCAGATTATTCTGACACCCATCACCCGCGAGTATGTCCACAGCTTGCGCGGCAAATACAAAGGCAAGGGCTTGCTCAAAGCGCTGATGGAAGAGAAAAGGCGAGAAAGGGAGCTATAACATGCCACGCAAGCCGAAAGCCATTGTTCTTGACTCGTGGTCTATCCTGGCCTACTTGGAAGACGAGCCTGCCGGTCATCAAGTAGCCGACATCATTGCTGACGCCCATGAGAACGGTATACCGCTGATGATGACAGTGGTCAACGCCGGAGAGATTTGGTACATCACGGCGCGAGAAACGTCGGAAGATGAGGCAGACCGCACAGTTACGGAATTGGCACAGTTAGGCATCCAGTTCTCTGATGCCGACTGGAAGCTTGCGCGTGAAGCTGCGCGGTTCAAGGTCAAAGGTAAGATGTCCTTTGCCGATTGCTTTGCTGCGGCGCAGGCCAAAGAGGAAAAGGCGGATCTGGTGACAGGGGACACCGAGTTCAAACAGGTCGAAGGCGAGATCAAGATTCACTGGCTGTAGAGTGGCGGGCCTCTCACGATAGACAGTTGTGCCTTACAACTTTTGAATGGGATTTGCGTAATAGATAGATGTAAAGGAGGTCGCATGAAATCCAAACTGATTCGCAGTCGAACCGACCGCATGGTTTCTGGAGTGTGTGGCGGGCTGGCCGCCTACCTGGGCATTGAAACCGTGTGGGTGCGGCTGTTCTTTGTGCTGATGGGCATGGCGAACGGGTTCGGGCTGCTGGCGTACCTGATCCTGTGGATCATCATGCCGGAAGCCGGGCGGGAAGACGCCACAACGGGTCAGACCGTCGAGTCCAACGTCCAAGAGATGGCCGGCAAGGCGCAAGAGTTGGCGCAAGGCGTAGGCGACGCTTTCCGTGGCAGGCCGAATCGCCAGGCGGGTATCATCGTCGGCGCGGGGCTGATCGTCGTCGGCGCGGTATTTTTGTTGGACACCCTGCACATCTTTGACTGGCTCAGCTTTGGCCGGCTGTGGCCGCTGCTTTTGATTGTCGGCGGGCTGGCGCTGCTCGTCAGCCGCTTGAGAGGAGAATAAGCATGGATCAAAGACCGTATCGGCGACGGAGCGGATTTGTCGGGCCGCTCATTCTCATCACGCTGGGCGTGATTTTCCTGCTCAGCAACCTGGGACTGCTGAATTGGAACGTCTGGGACTTGATCTGGCGGTTGTGGCCGGTGCTGCTCATCGCCATTGGCCTCGATCTTTTGTTTGGCCGCCGCTCGGCGCTGAGCGCGCTCATCTCGCTGGCGCTGGTGATCGCGTTGATCGGCGGCGCGGTGTGGTACGCGGTCACGCAATTGCCGATCGCCACCGGGCAGGCGCTCACCACCGACCGCATCACGCAAGAGCGGGCCGACGCGACGAGCGCCGACGTGCGGATCAGTTTTGGCGCGGGGCAGTTGCGCATCGGCGCGCTCAAGGATTCCGGCAACCTGATTGAGGGAACGGTCGTCACCGGGCCGGGTGAACGGGTCTTGCGTGATTTCCGTGTGGAAGGTGGCGTGGCGCGCTTTGCATTGCAGAGCGAGGGCGTGCCACTCGGCCCGTGGCCGTGGAGACGGCACGAGCAAGAGAGAAGGTGGAGCCTCGACCTTTCACCTTCTGTGCCGATGGCGCTGAACGTAAGCACGGGCGTCGGCGAGTCGCTGATTGATCTTTCAGCCTTAAAAGTGACCGACCTCAAAGTGAGCAGCGGCGTGGGCAAGACGGAAGTAAAGCTTCCATCTCGTGGTCGTGTGCAAGCCAAGATTAGCGGCGGCGTTGGGCAATTGATCATCACCATCCCCGAAGGCATGGCGGCGCGGATTCACGCTTCCGCTGGGATAGGCGGCGTATCGGTCCCCAGTCACTTTTCCCGCCAGGAGGGCGATTACGTTGTAGGCAATTATGCCGCCGCCGAAGATCGCATTGACCTGGACATTAGCGGCGGGGTAGGGCAAGTCGTCATCCGGTGAAGCGCACATTAGCATCTCGGCAGAGGCAGACACGAGTTCGGGAGTGCGAGGGAGAGCATCGGAAAGAATGTCCGATGCTTCTTTCAAGTTCATGTGTTTTGCGTTTGATGTTTTTGACTTTCTCTTTCCCTACATACATGCACGAGTCAAGGGCTTTGGCCTCCGAGAAGGGATGACCGTCGTGGATTACGGGTGCGGCCCCGGAAGATATACCGCGCGATTCTCAAAACTGGTTGGGGCGACGGGCAAGGTCTATGCCGTAGATATTCACGAGATGGCAATTGAAGCGGTCAAGAGAAAAATTGCCGAGCGTGGATGGCAAAACGTCGCGCCCGTGCTGGCGAGCGGATACAATAGCAGCGTTCCCGATCACGTGGCGGATGTGGTGTGCGCGATTGACATGTTCTTTATCGTCAAGAATCCGACCGAGTTCCTGGGCGAGCTCAAACGAATTGCCAAGAAGGACGGCATGCTGATCATTGATGACGGTCACCAATCGCGCGACGTGACGAAAAAGAGCCTCCTCGCATCAGGCCATTGGACAATTGAGCAAGAAACACGCGACCACTTGAAGTGCAAGCCATCTTGAGCGCTAGTGTACAACTGGCGCAGAGCAAGGAGATAGTCAAATGCGCGAGCTGTTGAAAGCAATTGGAACACTGGGTGCTATGATTGTCTGAGGCGGGCTGGTGTACGCCGTGTGCGTCATCTGGCCGCTTCACTTGAACCCGACTATCGGCTATGCCGCAGGCGGGCTGGTAGCTCTCAGCATTGCGCTTCAATACATCGCCGGGCTGGTCAAGCGACTCAAGCCGTCTACTCCGTGAAACTAGACGATTTCCTGATTCCCTCACAAATAGCACAATCGTGCTACGCTCATGTCTAGCAGCCTGTAGTACAGGGTCGGCCAACGCCGATTTCAAGTACAAAATTGACCGGTCAACAGCCGATTGTAGACTGCTTTACATGAGCGATCAGGCAAATCTCAAATTTGTAAGGGAATCAAGGTGATAGACGTCTAGCCTGTCAGGTAACGGATGACTTGGCCGCCCGACAATGGCTTGCAGTGGATAGCGGCTCCGCAGGCACTCTCTCGCCCCCACCGAAGCCCACTGATGTTGATTTTTTGGAAACGGGCTGCTGTAGAGACGTTACATGCAACGTCTCTACAAGAGCCCATAGTTTTTCCGAGGACAAAGGTTCACCGAGAATTCAGTGTTCCTTTGTGGAAGAATAAACTCGATTCCAATTGCTCAAGTGGCGCAGAAACAAGACGGCGCCGCTTGCCGTTCCCAATACAATCACCGGGAGCGACACGCCGAACAGCCACGCCACCGGCCCGGTCGCCAACGCGGCGAACGCCACCGCGCGCGGCGTGTGACGGATCACGGTGAAACGCAACGCCGCCCACAGCGCAATCACCACCGGCGCGACGGGCGGCGCAAAGAACAGCATCAGCCCGCCCAGCACGCTAATGCCCATCCCGCCGCGAAAGCCGATATAGACCGACCAACAATGTCCCGCAACGGCGGCGACTCCGGCCACGACGCTCGCCCACGGATCGCTCGCGACGAACTGGCGCACGAGCACGACGGCCGCCACGCCCTTCATCGCATCCGGCGCTCCGGCCAAAAAGAACCCGACTATACCAATGGTGCGCGCCGTGTTGAGTCCGCCAGTGTGACCACTGCCCACGTGGCGCGGGTCGCGCCCGGCCACTGCGCGTGACACAATCACCCCGCTCGGAATCGAGCCGATGAGGTAGCCGATTAATGCGCTGATGAGCCAGGACCACATCTCGAATCTGCAATCCTAACCTGGCCGAGCCAGAGCCAAACGGGATGCACATACCTTATCCTGTTCATCCTGTAAAATTCTCGCCGAAAAAGCAAGGGTTGAATCAAGCACTATACGATCACTCTTAATTTTTGGGGCAGAATTTGCATGGTCAACGTTTGCGCCGAGGTGGCAAAGATTTCGCCATCGGCGTGAACTGCGTAACCTTCATCGCAATGCACAACCACATGCCGGGCGCGCCTCATTTTGACGTGCGAGTCGCTGGCTTGTGTGCCATTCATAAACTTGGGGATCAGCCTCAAGATCTGCAACCGGCTGAGCTGATTCACGATGCACAAATCAAACTGCCCGTCGTCCACTTCGGCCTGCGGCGTGACGTAGAATCCCCCGGCGTAGCGCCGCCCGTTGGCGACCGAGAGCATCAACAAGCGCTGCTCGATGCGCTCGCCATCCACCTCAAGCGCGGCGCGCGGCGCGCGAAAATACAACAAGACAGTGCGCAGCACCGCCAGCGTGTACATCACAAACCCGCGCGCCCACGTGATCTTGCGGCTCTCGATGTTGACGATCCCATCAAAGCCGATTCCAACGCCGTTGCCAAAATAGCGGCAACGCCGAGTCTCGTCGCACACGCGTCCCACGTCAATGACGCGCGTCTGGCCGGCAAACAGCTTGCGGATGGCGGCTTCTACTCCCTGCGGGCCGCGCGTCTGCCGCACGCCCGGAGCGACGCCCATCATCCACGCAAAATCGTTGCCGGAACCGACGGGAATGAGTCCCAACGTGCCGCACACCTCGTCGTCGCGCGACCCGCTGACCAATCCGTTGAGCACTTCTTGCGCGGTGCCGTCGCCGCCGGCGGCCACGACGATGTCATAGCCTTCTTCTTTTGCGCGCGCGGCAAGCTGAATCGCTTCGCCGGGCCGCGACGTTTCAACCCATACAAAATCGCCGTGCTCACCGAGCAGCGCCTTGATGCGCGGCGCAAGCTCGCGCGCGTGGCCTCGGTCGGCCACCGGATTCAGAATGACTTTTAATCTCGGCATCGCTTCCTCCTGTGTGTTGATGTCACCATGATTAACCCCCCCGATAGAGACAAGTCACGCTTGCACCCCCAAATGAAGCGTGTTATACTTTCACGCAGTTACGTCAATCGGT
>CAYHAR010000203.1:0-6976 GCA_964354595.1 uncultured Anaerolineae bacterium
CACGCGCGGCGACTGCCGCTGCCCGATTTGCCAGCAGGTGACGCCCGTTGCCGACTTGCGCCGTGCCGGATTGGACGGCAAGCTGGGCGAACGCATGGCCGCTGTCATCACCGATACGCCGCAGGGCAAAGACTATCGCCCCGTCGAGCCAAGCGACCTGAAAGCGTTTGGGGAAGCTCAACAACTGGCGGAAACGGTAGAACGACCAAGCGAATACATTGTGCCGGAAATCAATGCGCCCAATGCTCCGCCAGAAGCTGGTGCACACCGTAGCATTAGCGTTGACATCTATGGTTTCAAGACCTTTAGTTCTCTCTTCAATTCTCGCCAACTGGTTGCCATGCAAACTTTTGTCGCTTGCTCGCGTGAGGCACTGGCAGAAATGGAGAAGCAAGAGCATGACACCGAATATCGTAAAGCAATCGCCGATTACCTGGGGCTGTGGGTGAGCAAGGTTTCAACGCGGTGTACAAGCATTGGTGTCTGGGATACGAAAGGCGAGAAGTTCCAGAGCCCATTTGGTCGTCAATCTCTCGCAATGACTTGGGATTATCCTGAAGTCAATGTATTTGGTGACCTGACAGCAGGAGCGGTCAGCCTGCTCGGTTGGACTACACGCTATATCGAACATGAGTCTTCAATAGAGCAGGATGTTTTGCCAGCGATTTGCCACTTGGGTGACGCTGCGCGAATCTCTAGATCCGACCACACAGTTGATGCAGTGGTTACCGACCCACCCTACTTTGACGCCATCGCCTACGCTGACCTTTCCGATTTCTTCTATATCTGGCTTAAGCGTTGTCTGGGTGACATCTTCCCAGAAGCATTTGCTACACCTCAGACACCCAAGTCGGAGGAAGCCGTTGCGCACAGACATCGGCATCACGGAGACAGGAATAAAGGTAAGGAGCATTTTCAGAGCAAATTAGCCGCGTGTTTTGCTGAAGCTAGGCGCGTGTGCAAGCCTGATGGTGTGTTGGCAATCATGTTTGCCCATCAGTCCACCGAAGCGTGGATAGCCCTCATCAACGCACTTCTGGAAGCTGAACTGAACGTCACGGCGACCTATCCAATTGACACTGAATTGACGGCGGCGCTGAAAAGGAATGTATCTGCGCTGGCATCTTCTATCACTGTCATCTGTCGCCCGCGTCAGGTCGGCGCGGCGGCCTCGTTCCGCGACGTGCGGCGCGAGATTGACCGAGTGGTGGCCGCCAGCGTACACCGCTTTTGGGATTACGGCTTTCGCGGCGCGGATTTGATTGTCGCCTGCTATGGCCCTGCCGTCGGCGTCTTTGGGCAATACGAGCGAGTGGAACGCGCGGATGGCACACCCGTCGGCGTGCCGGAACTGCTGGAACTGGTGCAAGAGTCGGCGCTCAAGGCCATCGCGGGTGTGTTTACGGGCGACCTGCATTCGCGGCTTTACTTTGTCTGGGCCAATCTGTATGGCACCAGCACTCAGCCTTGGGACGATGCGCGGCTGGTGGTGCAAATCGGCGGCGAGGGTGAGGACGCCCTGCACATCGCGCGCGGGCATGGGCTGTTCGTCGTGGACGGCGCAACCTGCCGCCTGGCCCTGCTGCGTGACCGCGAGGGGTTCCATCACTTGGGAGATGACGTGTCCGCGTCGCTGATTGACCAGCTTCACCACGCGATGCAACTGTGGAAAGACGAAAACCGCGCTGCGCTCGTGCGCTACCTGCGCGAGCACGAGTTGATGGAGCACGCGCCGTTCTGGAAGCTGGCGCAGGCACTCTTTGAGGTGCTGCCGCGCGGCGAAGAGGACTGGAAGCTGGTCAGTGCGCTGTTGGGCGAACGGGAGACGCTGCGTATCGAGGCACGGCAGGCCGAACCGCCGGCGCAGCCAAAGTTGGGCTTGAATTTGTAGTGCGGCGATTCATCGCCGCTTGTGCGCCATGAATGGCGCAACTACAAGGGCGTTGTCGTATGTACGAATACCGCCAGTTGACCGACGAACAAAAGGCCGAGGTATTGCGTCAACGCCAGTTGAGAGGGTATCCTCTCCACGCGCCGCCGCACCTGCGCGATGTGGAAGGGTGGTTTCTGATTACAGCAGCGACCTATGAACACAAAGCGCACTTTTGCGCAGAGCAAGATCGCGCCTGGCTCTTGGAAGAATTATTCCAAGAACTCCCAGCTGCCCAGATTTCCTGTGCCGCCTGGGTGGTCTTGCCCAATCACTATCATTTGTTAGCTCACTGCGCGCCGCTCTCTGTCATCAGCGAGCCGTTGCGCCGCGTCCACGCGCGCACAGCGCGCGAATTGAATCGCCGCGCCGGCCTTATGGGGCGGCAGGTGTGGTATCGCTACAGTGATCGCCTGATTCGCGATGACCGGCACTATTACACCACGCTCAACTACATCCACTATAATCCAACCAAGCACGGGTATGTTCCCAAGCCGCTGGAATGGGCGCAGTCCAGCGCGCACTGGTATGTGGAACACCTGGTCGTTGAGTGGTTGCGCGATGCGTGGCGTCAACATTCTGTGCGCGACTATGGCAAAGGGTGGGATGAGTGAGTAGTTCCGTAGTAGCGCAATTCATTGCGCGGCATAGCGGCGATGAATCGCCTGACTACAAGCTGAGGAGCAAATATGCTTGACTCTCAATTGGCAAAACAGTTTCGAGACCGCTGGCAGGCGGTGGCTGCCGTGGAAGACGAGGAACAACGCGCCGCGTCTATCGGCCTGCGCTGGAAGCAACTGAACGCGATCTGGCAACTGGCGCTGGGCCTGAGAATGCAGTCCGAGCCAGACGAGACGGAAGTCCTTGTGCGCGAGCGATGGGCCAGGCTCAAGCGAGGATTGCCATGACGACCTCGAACACACTTGCCAACTTACTCGCGCCTTTGGTCGCCTTGCAACGGCTGCTGGCGCGCTTTAATGACCAGGGCCTCATCATCGGCGGCGTCGCTGCCAGCTTGCTGGGCAAGCCGCGCCTGACCGCTGATGTGGACGCGGTGATGCTCGTCTCGACAGACGACCTGCCTCGTCTGATTCAAGCGGCAGCCCAGGAAGGCTTGACGCCACGCATCACCGACGCCGAAGCGTTCGCCCGCCGCAATCGGGTGCTGCTGCTGCAACATCGGGACACGGGCATTGGCGTAGACATTTCGCTCGGCATGTTGCCCTTTGAAGTCGAAGCGGTGGAGCGCGGCATCCTTCATTCATTGGGCGAGGTAAGCATCCGCCTGCCTACGCCCGAAGACCTCATCATTTTCAAGGCGGTCGCGCATCGCCCCAAAGACCTGCTAGACATTCAAGCCATTATCGCCAGTCATCCCGACCTGGATCGAGTGCGCATTGAGGACTGGATGCGCCAGTTTGCCCAGGCGCTCGATATGCCGGAACTCTGGGATGACATTGCCAAGCTGTTCTGATGGAGTGAACCATGACATCATCTACTCTAAAACCCTGGTACGCCGTCGCAATTCCTCACGAAGACATCCGCGAAGGGCGGTTGAGCGAAGCCGTCTTTGCCGCCAACCTGTGGGCCGTCGTGCAAGATGCCGCGCCTGATGTCTATTGTGACCCGCAAGCCTTTTTCGCCAAAACCTACCTGACCGCCGGATTGACCAACGTGCTCAACAAGGTCTCGTCGGCGCTGGCCGGTGGCGCGGACGCAGGCGACCGCATCTTGAGCTTGCAGACTTCGTTCGGCGGCGGCAAGACCCACGCGCTCGTCGCACTGTGGCATCTGGCAAAACATTTCTCTGTCGTCTATCCTCACCTGTCATTTCTCAAAAGCAAAGATTGGCCGCAGAAAGCCATCAACGTCGCTGTCTTTACCAACCGCACGTGCGATGCAACACAGGGTCGGCAGACGCCCCAGGGCATCCACACGCGGACGCTGTGGGGCGAGGTGGCATTGCAGTTGGGCGGTGTGGAACTGTATCGCAAGATAGAAGCGAATGATCAGGCCCGCTCCGTCCCGCAAGGGTTGTTCCCCGAAATCCTGCGCCAGGCTGCGCCCTGCCTCATCTTGCTGGACGAAGTCGCCGACTATTGCGTAGGTGCGTCGGCGGTGGAAGCTGGTGACTCTACACTCGCTGACCAGACGATTTCATTCACTCAAGAATTGACCGATGCTGTGCAGCAGGTCAAAGGCGTGGCCCTCGTCGCCACCTTGCCGGCCAGCCACCTCGAAGTCGCCAGCTCGGAGCGCGGGCAGGAATTGCTCAATACACTAGAGCGGCGCTTTGGGCGCATGAGCGCCGACGTCAAGCCGGTGGCCGACGACGAAATCTATGAGGTCGTGCGGCGGCGGCTGTTCGAGTCGCTGAGCGACCCTGCGGAACACGAGCGTGTCGCCGCGGCCTACGTCAAGATGTATGGGCAGCACAAAACCGAAGTGCCCACCGAAGCTACACGCAGCACGTACCGAGATCACATCGTCAGCGCGTACCCCTTCCATCCATCTCTGATTGATGCGCTCTACCTGCGCTGGGGCAGTCACGGCGACTTTCAGCGCACGCGCGGCGTGCTGCGGCTGCTGGCGAGCGTCGTCGGCGACCTATGGCAGCGGCGCAACACTGAAACACAATCGCAACCGCTCATCCAACCCTGCCACGTCCGATGGACACTCGACCCGATGCAGGCGGCGCTGACTCGGTTGTGGGGCGCTGCCTACGAGTCCGTCATTGCTGCGGATGTCATCGGCGACAAGGCCAACGCGGCTTTGCTCGACGAAGAACGTGGCGGCGATTACGTGACCGAGAAAATCACGCAAGGACTGGCGGGCGCGATCCTGCTCGGTTCGTTCGGGGGACAGGGCGAGCGCGCGGGCTATAGCACCAAAGACCTCAAGTTGTGCATCGGGCGGCCTGACCTCAACTGGGGCTATGCCGACGGCGCGCTGCTGGCTTTGGAAGAGCGCGGCTTTTATCTCCACACGGCCAGCGCAGGCAACCTGGGCAAGCGTTACTGGTTCGGCACCAAGCCCACGCTGACCAAGCTGATCGTCCAATATCGTAACCAGTTCGCTTCGCAGGATTTTGACGGTGAGATCATTGACACGGTGCAGGCGCAAGTCAATACCTTGCGAACCGAGCCGGCGACGTGGCGCGTGCTGGTGGATCCGCAGGCTGACTTGCCGGAGCAGAAATCACTTGCGCTGCTCATCATGCCGCCCACGTGTACTTACACCGAGGCGGGGACAGAGCCGCGCCTGATGCCTTCGTTTGTAGAGCAAAAGCTGACAGAACTGAGCAGCAAATGCGCCACCAAAGATCGGCACTATCGCAACACCCTGCTGTTCCTGTTGCCCTCGCCGCGCGGGCTGACCAGGTTGCGAAATGCCTTGCGCGAGGTCTCTGCACTGGAAGCGGTACAGCGCGACTATTCCAGCCAACTCGACGACGAGCAAAACGCTGACCTCAAGACGCGGTTGGGCAACGCGCGCAAGTCTGTCACCGAGTCGCTGGGCAGTGCGTACACTCACATCGCGCGAATGGACGGGCAAACGTTCGCCTTTGTTGCGTTGAGTGAAGCCAAGCCGACTCTTGCCGACCACTTGCTAACCGCCTGGAAGCAAATCGTAGAAGAAGAGGAATGGGTACTGCGCAAGGTGGGCGCGGTGACGCTGCAAAAGGTCGGTCTGGTTTCCACTGAGGGCGGCATTCGCAGTAAAGACGCCGTCGAAGCCTTTTTGCGTTTCACCGACAAGCCGATGGTTGCCTCGCGCGAGGCAGTGTTGCAGGGGTTGGCGCAGGCGTGCAAGGACAAGGTCATCGGCCTCGGTCGCGGCCTCAAGCTGGACAACCTTCAGCGTCAGTGGTGCGGTCAAGATGCTACGGATGCCGTCATGGAGGCGAGCGAAGAAGGGCTGTGGATCATTCCGCCGTTTGAACCCAAATCGGTCGAGCCGAGCACTGTGACAGGCACAGGTGTCACGCCTACGCCCACGCCAGCCGGCGCTGGTCAAGCGGGCACGGTTCAGCCGCCAGTGCAGACTGTTGTCCCTGGCACCGGCGTCACGCCGCAAGCCAGCAAGCGAGTGCGCCGCGTCAAGATCAAGGGCAACGTCCCGCTCGATAGCTGGGCGGATGTCTTTCGCTCGTTCGTCAGCCCTGCTGCGCGTATGAACCCCAAGCGGCTGCGGCTCGGCGTAGACTTTGAGTTAGAGCCGCAGGACGGTCAACCGCTGGACGAAAATGATCCAACGCTCAAGTCCATGCAAGAGTCCGCGAGGCAGTTGGGGTTGGGATTAGAGTTTGAGGAAGAATGAGCGCCAAACTCACCCTCATCGGTCAACCACAAGGACTCGCAATCGTGGACGGCGTCGCCACGTTCCGCATCATCGCCGGGCCGGCCCTCGTCCACCGCGCCCAAGGGTCTGCCCCTGTTCACGGCGACCACTTACGTGGTGCGGTGCTCGCAGCGGCAGCTCAATCGTGGCCGCGCGGGCGACGGCGACAAATCCGAGCTTGTCGTCGTCCCCAGGACATTCTTAAGGGGGTGAAGGCTACCAGGAGCCGCGCCTGGACGAGAACGGCAAGCCGTACACACCTAGTATTAGAGCGTAAGAGGAACTCCTTTGCTAGAATGAGAGCATCCCTACACTCATATCAGAAAGGAGTTCCCCATGACAACCATAGCAGAGAAATTGGCACAGGTCAAGCCCGGCACCTTGTTGGCCGGATTGGATCTGGGCCTCGACAGTATCGCCATCGTGATGCTGGATGCAGGCGGGCAACGGGTAGATCGGTTCAAAGTGCCCCAGAGCCATGACGGGTACGAGTACCTGCGCCAGCTATCTCACCACCAAGGCACAAAGACACCAAGCTTTTTTGTTAGTCGACCACGTCTTGCTAAAAGTTCTTTGTGTCTGCCCATGTCCGCCGCATTGCGGCGGTGGGCCGCTAGGCGTGGTGTCTTTGTGGTAAAGGCGAGATACCCACTGAGATCCTTGACAAATCAAATTCTTAACAAACAGAGCAAATTCAGGCAACCC
>CAYHAR010000204.1:0-6892 GCA_964354595.1 uncultured Anaerolineae bacterium
GAAATACGAGCTGACGCGGCGGCCCTCGTCAATCTCGCTGGTGATGCCTTCGTCGGTAAAGTGGAAATGCCGCGTAGGCTCCGAATAGGGCGAGTTGAGGATCGGGTTTTCGATGATGACTTGTGGCATCGGCTATGGCCCTTCTGTATGTCTTACAAGATTGTATGCCACACGTGGGGAAATGTCAAAAGGCGCGGCCCGCTTTAGCGTGGGAGGAAAGTAAGAAACAAGTGGAAAGGAAGGCGTCAGCCGCTAGGCTGCGATGGAGGCTCTTGCGATTTTGGCGGCTCGCCGATGTTGCCTGGCGTCAGATGGGTTGCAGCATCGTGTTGCTTCTTGGCGGCGACGAATTCCGCCGCGTCAAAGCCATACCACACCAGGCAGACGAGAAGGAAAACCGGTTGAGAGAGCCGGACTCCAAACAGGGTGATCACGCTGCCTGTGGTGTATGCGCCCAGCCCCCAGAGCAAGATGCCGGTGGTGATGAGAAAGCCGACAACGGCTCCGGCGATGCGCGATGCCTTGGCAATCAAGACTTGGATGATGATGGCGCCGAGAATCACAATGTTCATGGTCGTCTCCTGTAGATTCCAAAGGACCTACGTCGGCAGATACTCCCACTCTACCTTGGACTTACAGCCCGGGCAGCGGATGACGATCTGCTCCTGGTAGGGCTGGCCCTCGGGTTGGACGGCTTCCCACTCTACAGACTTACCGCAGGTGGGGCACACAGCGTGGAGCAGCCATCCAAAAATGCCGGGGGGGACGATCCAAGACATGGCAGTGAGGACGAAGATGAAACCGAGCAAGACCTGCAAGCCGACGGGGAGAAGGAAATAGTAGAGGCTCGCTGCAATGACCGCGCCGATGGCGAGGATAACCCAGCGCACAAGAGAATAGCACACGGGAATCATGGCGCACCATCCTTTCTGGCTAACAACTGCCCTGCACTTATTATACACCCGCTGTCAAGTGACCCGCCGCGTGTGATTTCCCATTACGCAAATAAGTTAGGACACGGTTAGACGATGGATGCTCCCCCATTATTCCCGGTTCACAAATTCCCGCTTTTGTTGTATCATCTCTTGCGTATGTCCAAGAATCCGTTTGCCGAGACCCCCAAAGTGGCGTGGATTGGCCTCGCCTGTGTGATCGGAATTGCGCTGGCGGCGATTGTTGTCCAAGCGCAACGCGTCGTGGCGCGCGACCGTGCTCCGGGTGACGCTCAAGCAAGCTTTGTCTCTAGTACTAGCTTTCACACCACGACAATCTCTATCCCCACTTTTCCCTATGCTCCATTTCTCATTCTCCGGCACGATGGCCCCTATGATTACCGCCAATTGGATTGGGGCCGGTATGGGAACACCGCGCCTGTGCCTCAAGACTATACTCTGCTGGTGATGGAGAACGCTTACCTCCGCGTGACGCTGCTGCCGGAATTGGGCGGGCGCGTGTACCAGATGATCTTCAAGCCCACCAACCACAACGAGTTTTACCAGAACCCGGTCATCCAGCCGACGCATTGGGGGCCCAAGAATCAACAGTGGTGGCTGGCGGCCGGCGGACTCGAGTGGTGCCTGCCGGTGGACGAGCACGGCTACGAATGGGGCGAGCCGTGGATGTGGAGCGCCGTCACCTCCACGGCAGGCGTGACGGTGACGATGCGCGATAGTCTAGCCTCCAACCGGCTGCGCGCCGCGATTGACGTCTTTTTGCCGAACGACCGCGCTCATCTGATCGTCATGCCGCATCTGGAAAATCCGACCGGCGCGAATCTGGGCTTCAAGTATTGGACGAATGCGATGCTGGCCCCCGGCGGGACGAACACAGTCACTGCCGATTTACGTTTCATCTTGAACGCCGGCCAGATGTCGGTGCACGCCACGCCGGACGTAAATCGCTTTCCTTGCGCCTCGCCATCTCCCACTGGGCCGACCTGCCGCTTTCCCTGGCCGATCCACGAGTCGCACGATTACTCTCGTTTGGGAGATTGGCACGACTGGCTTGGCTTTTTCGAATATCCCCAGGCCGCGGGCGATTTTGTCGGCGTCTATGACACCGCCTTAGATGAAGGCGTGGCGCGAGTCTTTCCTCCCGAAACCGCGCGTGGCGTCAAGGTATTTGGGCTGGGCTGGTCCAAGCCGATTCCCCCGGAGACGTGGACCGACGACGACTCTACCTACGTCGAGCTGCACGGCGGAGTCGCGCCGACGTTTTGGGACACGGCGGTGTTGGCTCCCGGCGCGACGCTGGCCTGGAAGGAATACTGGTACCCGGTGATCGGCATTGGCGTTTTTGCGGATGCGACCGCAGAGGCGGCGTTGGCCGTGCGCCAAGAGAGCGGCAGCTTGTCCATCGGCGCGCATTCCACCGCGGCGCGAGCGGCCGGCGCGAGCGCGCTCTACGTTTGGGAGAAAGCGACGTGCGCGCCAGTGGCTCGCGTGGATTTTCCCGCGATTGATCCCGCGCATCCGTTTACGACCTCTGTGAGCGCAGGCGGTCGCGCATTGAATCAGTTGACGATTGTGTATGCCGACAACGCAGGCAACTTGCTGGCAGGCCACGACCTGACGCGCTGCCTCGCTCCACATCCGCGCATTGAGCTGCAGAGTTGGGTCGAGACGACGTCATTCACCGTCGCCTGGGCCAGGCCGGGCGATTGGTGGGCCGGCGTCGCCACGACGCAAGTCCAATTCCGCGATGGCTACGAGGGGACATGGACGGATTGGCTTACCACCCAGTCCATCTCGGCCACTTTTTCCGGCGCGCATGGTCACACCTACTTTTTCCGCGCGCGCAGCTTGTGGGGCAATCCGGCCGACTGGACGGATGAGGAATGGGGCCAAGCCTTTACCACCGTGCTGACCGAGTCTGCGCCAGTGTTGGTCGCTTCGCGCAAGCTGGTCAACGGCAGAGGCGTAGACTCGCGCGCTTCGTGGTTTCTCGCGGGTGAGGCGTTCTCTTACACCTTGCTCATCAGCAACACCGGCAACTTCTACGCAACAGCCATCGTCACTGACCCGATACCGGCAGAAACGATTGTCTTGACCAAGACACTCGCCTCCGATTCCGGCCTGCCGCCCAGCCTCGCGGGAGACGCTATCGTGTGGAGCGGAGCGGTGAGCGCGGGCCAGTCGGTGCGGCTGACCTATGCGCTTTCGCCCACAGCGGAAATTCAGTTGGGAGAGCGAGTCACCAACGCAATGCAAATCGCGGGGAGCATCCTGGGGCCGCTTGAGCGGCAGGCGGCGGCCTGGCCCGCTTTCGCTTGCTGGCTGCCGGTGATCTTAAAGTAGGTCGCGCTTCATTTGACATTTGATATTTGATACGCTACAATGCCCGCCGATGATGACCGCATACCGCAAGCGAGTCCCAATGGGAGAGTCTCGAAAGTGGACAAGTCAGTCGTGGGGACGTGTGGCGATACGCCATGCGTCCCCTTTTGCATTCTAGATTTCGGATTGCGGCGCCTGAGGCGCGCGCCGAGATCCGCAACCCCCTAACCCCGCAAAGAACGGCGGGGCAGGCGAGAGAGATTCCGAATTCCGAAATCACAACGGGAGGAATTGCCATGAAAACTGATCCGAATGCGCGTTACGCCAAGACACACGAATGGGTGCGAATGGAGGCTGCACGCGGCGAAGCCGTGGTCGGCATCACCGATCACGCGCAGAGCCAGCTTTCCGACTTGGTCTATGTAGAGTTGCCGCCGGTCGGCAAAAGCCTGAAGCAGGGCGAGACCTTTGGCGTGGTCGAGTCGGTCAAGGCTGCCTCGGACTTGTACATGCCGATGGACGGCACGATCACGGCCGTCAACACGGCGCTGCCCGACGAGCCGGGGCTGATCAATCAGGACGCTTTTGCTGCGTGGATATTAAAGTTCGAGCCGTCTAACCCGGCGCAGTTTGACGCGCTGATGGACGCGGCCGCGTATGAAGCGTTTGCGGCATCGGAAGAACACTAGGAGGTTGTATGACCTACTTTCCGCATACCGACGCTGAACGAGCCGAGATGCTCGCTGCTATCGGCGTCCAGAAAATGGAGGACTTGTTCCGCGATGTGCCGGAACGAGTCCGGTTCCCCAGTCTCAATCTACCCGCTGCCATTTCCGAGATGGAAGTGATGTGGGAACTGCAAAACATCTCGGACGCGAACGCCCACGTGGGCGAGTTCCACTGCTTTCTGGGCGCGGGCGCGTACCATCACTACGTTCCGACGACGGTGGACTATGTGCAGAGTCGCGGCGAGTTTTACACCGCCTACACGCCGTACCAGCCCGAAATCTCGCAAGGCACGCTCCAGGCGTTGTTCGAGTATCAGAGCATGATGTGCGCGCTGACCGGCATGGAGGTCTCGAACGCCAGCCACTATGACGGCGCGACCTCGGCGGCCGAAGGTGCGATGATGGCGGTGGCAGTCAGCCGCGGCGCGCGGCGCAAGGTCGTCATCAGCCCGGCGGTTCACCCGCAGTATCGCCAGGTCATCCGCACATACACGCAAGGCATGGAGCTTGACATCGTCGGCGACGAAACGCTTCGCGTGCAAGCAGAGATTCCCGACCTCGTCAAGCTGCTCGACGACAAGACAGCGGCGCTCGTTATCCAGAACCCCAACTTTTTCGGACAGATGGAAGACGTGGCGGGTCTAGCCGATCAGGTTCATGCTGTCGGGGCGTTGCTCGTCGTCGTGGCCGATCCGATCAGCCTGGCAATGTTTACGCCGCCCGGCGCGTATGGCGCGGACATTGTCTGCGGCGAAGGCCAACCGCTCGGCATCCCGTTGAGCTATGGCGGGCCGTACCTGGGCTACTTTACCTCGCGCAAGGCGCTGGTGCGGCAGATGGCCGGGCGCATCGTCGGCGAGACGGTGGACGTGGATGACCGGCGCGGTTACGTGCTGACGCTTTCCACGCGCGAGCAGCACATCCGCCGCGAAAAGGCCACTTCCAACATTTGCTCCAATCAAGGCTTGATGGCGCTGGCGGCGGCAGTCTACATGTCCACGATGGGCAAGTGCGGATTGCGCACCGTGGCCGAGTTGTGCTATCACAAGAGCCACTATGCTGCCAAGCAGATTGATGCGCTGCGCGGTTACGTGGTGGACCAAAGCAAGCCATTCTTTAAAGAGTTCGTGGTCAAATGCCCGACCAGTGTAAAGCGGGTCAACCGTCACTTGCTGAAAAAGTGGGGCATCATCGGCGGTTATGATTTGGGCCAGGACTATGCTCACTTGAAGAATCACGTGCTCCTCGCCGTGACGGAGATGAATCGCAAAGACGAGATTGACGCGCTGGTCGAGGCGCTGAAAGAACTCTCGCCCAAGCCAAAGAAAGCGGCAAAGAAAACTGCGCCGAAGAAGGTCAAGGCGGCATCCAAGAGGAGGGCACGATGAAAGAGCCATTGGTCTACGAGATGTCCGCGCCGGGTCGCTGCGGCGTCGAGATGCCCGAGCCGGATGTGCCGCTCGCCAAGCTGCCCGAAGGGATGCTGCGCGACGACTTGCCGCTGCCAGAACTGGCGCAGGTGGACGTAGTGCGCCACTACCTGCGGCTTTCGCAATTGAACTATTCGGTGGACCAGGGCTTTTATCCGCTCGGCTCGTGCACGATGAAGTACAACCCCAAGGTCAACGAAGAGGCCGCGCGCTTGCCGGGCTTTGTGTTGACGCACCCGCACCAAGACCTGGAAACCGTTCAAGGCAACCTGGTGCTGATGTGGGCGCTGCAAGAGTTCCTCAAAGAAATCAGCGGGTTTGCGGCGGTCAGTCTGCAACCGGCGGCCGGCGCGCACGGCGAGCTGGCGGGCATCCTCATCATCCGCGCGTATCATCATTCGCGCGGCGATGTGAGGCGCACCAAGATTCTGATTCCCGATAGCGCGCACGGCACGAATCCCGCTTCCACGACGATGGCTGGTTACACGACGGTCGCCGTCAAGTCTGACGCGCGCGGCAACGTGGACTTGGACGCGCTCAAGGCCGTGTGTGACGACACCGTGGCCGGCATCATGATCACCAACCCGAACACGCTGGGCTTGTTCGACGAGCACATCGAACAAGTGAACAACCTGGTACACGACTGCGGCGGGCTGGTGTATGGCGATGGCGCCAACCTCAACGCGCTGTTGGGCGTCGTGCGGCCTGGCGACCTGGGCTTTGACGTGATGCACTTTAACCTGCACAAGACGTTCTCCACGCCGCATGGCGGCGGCGGGCCTGGCTCCGGGCCGGTCGGCGTGGCCGAGGAATTGGCTCAATTCCTGCCTGGCCCCATCGCGGCGATAGATGAAGAAGCGGATGAGGATGAGTTGCTGGTCAAGCTGGTCATGCCGGAAAACTCGATTGGCCGCGTCAAATCGTTCTACGGCAACTTTGGCATCCTGGTCCGCGCCTACACCTATATCCGCGTGCACGGGCCAGAGGGCTTGCGCCGCGTGGCCGAGCATGCCGTGCTCAACGCTAATTACTTGCAGGCGCGGCTCAAGGCCACGTATCCCATCCCGCACGCCGACCGCGTCTGTATGCACGAGTTTGTGGCGCAAGGCATCATCGAGGGCAGCGACGCGCGCGCGCTCGATATTGCCAAGCGGCTGATTGATTACGACTTTCACCCGCCCACGAATTACTTTCCGCTCATCGTCCCCGAAGCATTGATGATCGAGCCGACTGAGACCGAGAGCAAGCAGACGCTCGACCGCTTTGTGGAGGTGATGGAGAAAATCGCGCAGGAAGCAAAGGAGAGTCCACAGTTGCTGCACGACGCGCCGCACATTGCGCCGACGCGGCGGCTGGACGAGGTCAAGGCGGCCAAGCAGCTTGTCCTGTGCGCTACATTCCCTCAGGATTGAGCGGATCACGCAAAAGCCAGGCCCCCGGTTTTGCCGGGGGCTTTTTT
>CAYHAR010000205.1:0-3243 GCA_964354595.1 uncultured Anaerolineae bacterium
GGCTGGTGGATTTTGGGTGGGGCAACAGCCCTTTGGGCCGTGATCCTGGTGGGCGTAATCTCGCTGCCCGAGTACCGCCGTTGGCGTGGCCGCCAAAGGAATGGCGATGCCGGAACGCCATAACCGGAGTGGCGCATGACGACACTTGTGTTAATTCGGCATGGTCAAACGGACTGGAACGTCGAGGGACGTTGGCAGGGTCAGGCCGACCCGCCGCTGAACGACAGAGGGCGCGAGCAAGCGCGCCGCGCAGCCGAGTATCAGCGCCGCTATGGATTTGCGGCGCTCTATAGCAGCGATCTGCGCCGCGCGATGGAAACGGCTCAAATCATTGGCGCGGAAATGAGATTAGAGGCCATCCCCGAGCCGCGCCTGCGCGAGGTCAACCTGGGCAGGTGGCAGGGGAGGCTGTCGGCTGACATCCAGGCGCAATATCCTGACGAGTTCCGACGCTGGCACGAGTCGCCCCTGACAGCGCATCCGCCGGACGGTGAAGACATTCCCACGCTGGCCGCCCGCGTTCTGCAAGCGATCAACGAGATCATTGCGCGTTCTCCCAATCGGCGCGTCGGCGTCGTCTCGCACGAGCTGCCCATCGCGGTGATATTGTGCTGCGCGGCGGGATTAGGGCAGGAGCATCTACGCAGCATGATCCCGCAGACCGGCGCGTGGAACGAGGTTGTTCTAAAAGGAGCATTAAAGTGAGTAATCCTTTGCGCGTACCCACGAGCCGACGCATCGGCTTTATCTCCACCCGCTTTCTCGGGACAGATGGCGTCTCACTCGAAACGGGCAAATGGGCCCAAGTGCTAGGACGCCTCGGCCACGCCTGTTTCTACCTGGCTGGCGCATCCGACCGCCCGCCCGAATGCAGCTGCAGCGTACCCGAGATGCTCTTTACGCACCCCGACATTCAGGTAATCTATGGGACGGCTTTTTCCCAACGCACGCGCCCGCCTGAAATCACCCGACTCGTCCACCAGCTGAAGGATCACCTCAAGGAACGCATCTATGCCTTTGTCCGTGATTTCGACATCGAGTTGCTGATTCCACAAAACGCCCTGACCATCCCGATGAACATTCCACTTGGTCTGGCGCTCACCGAATTCATCGCCGAGACGAGCTTCCCAACCATTGCCCATCACCATGACTTTTTCTGGGAGCGCAAGCGGTTCCTGGTGAATTGCGTGTGGGACTATCTCAACATGGCTTTTCCGCCACACCTGCCCTCCATCCGTCACGTGGTAATCAATTCTTCGGCCGCCAACCAGTTGAGCCTGCGCACGGGTATCTCTAGTCTGCTTGTCCCCAACGTGATGGATTTTGATCATCCGCCACCCCCACCGGACGAGTATGCGCGCGATGTGCGCCAAACTCTTGGGGTGCTACCCGATGAAAAACTCTTTTTGCAACCCACACGAGTCGTGCAGCGCAAGGGCATTGAGCACGCCATTGAACTGGTCGAGCGCCTGGGGATCAAGGCACGACTGGTGATCTCGCACGCTGCCGGCGACGAGGGCGACGATTACGAACGGCGTGTGCGCGAGTTTGCCAAACTGCTTCAAGTGCAAACAAACTTTGTCTCCGACATTATCAAGGATCAGCGCGGCCAGACGCAAGATGGTCGAAAGATTTACACGCTGGGAGATGTGTATCCGCAGGCAGACCTGGTGACATATCCATCAGATATCGAGGGGTTTGGCAATGCGTTCCTTGAGGCTATCTACTTCCGGCGGCCTATTGTCGTCAACAATTACTCGATCTTTGACACAGACATCAAGCCCAAAGGCTTCCGCGTCATCGAGTTTGATGGTTTCGTCATGGACGAGACCGTTCAACGCGTGCAACAGGTGTTGCACGACCCCCAACTGACACAAGAGATGACAGAGTACAACTACCAGTTGGCGCAGCGCCACTATTCCTACGCCGTGCTGGAACGTCGCTTGCAGACGCTCATCGCCGATTGTTTTGGCGAACAGCCCTATGATAGATAAGGAGCGAACGTCATGGCGACTCAAACGACCGCTTTGCGCGACGACGCGCGGACCTGGATCGAGCAGATGCGCCCGGTGGATATAATCGTGGGCATCCCGTCTTACAAAAACGCTGCCACAATTGGCCATGTCGTCCAGGTGGCAGGCGCTGGGCTGGTAAAACATTTTCCCGGAATGCGAGCCGCCATCGTCAACTCGGATGGCGGCAGCCCGGATGGGACCCGAGACGTCGTTCGCAGCACGCCGGTCCCAAAAGGCGTGCAGGTCTTTTCCACCGAATATCAAGGGTTGCCTGGCAAGGGCAGCGCCTTTCGCGCGATCTTTGAAATTGCGGCGGCCTTGGGAGCCAAAGCGTGCGTCGTCGTAGATAGCGACCTGCGCAGCATCACGCCCGAGTGGATTGACCGGCTGGCCGGGCCGATTTTGCGCGAGGGGTTCGGCTACGTCGCGCCGCTCTACACGCGGCACAAGCACGACGGTACGATCACGAACAACATCACCTACCCGATGACGCGGATGCTGTATGGCCTGGACGTGCGCCAGCCCATCGGCGGCGATTTTGGCTTCGCAGGCAGTCTGGCGCGCTGGTGGCTGACGCAGGACGTGTGGAATACAGATGTGGCGCGCTACGGCATAGACATCTGGATGACGACGACGGCGATTGCAAAAGGATTCAAGATTGGGCAGGCCGGATTGGGGCTAAAGATTCACGACGCCAAGGACCCGGCGGCGGCGCTGGGGCCAATGTTCAGCCAGGTGGTGGGAACTTTGTTCTCGCTGATGGCGCGCTACGCCGACCAGTGGCAGGCTGTTCAGTCGGTGCAGCCGGCGCCGCTCATCGGCGGGCTGCCGCAGGGCGAGCCGGAAGACGTGCCGGTGACGGTTTCGGCAATGATCGCCAAGCTGCGCGAGGGAGTACGCGAGCACGAGGTAACGCTCCAACAGGTTCTCTCATCTGACCGCTGGCGCGCGCTGCGAGACCTTGCCGCGCAAGACGATCAAGCTTTTACATTCCCATCAGAGACTTGGGCGCGCAGCGTGTTTGACCTGGCGCTGGCCTATCACCTCCCTGGTGCAGAGCGCCAAGCCTTGACTGCCGCGCTAGCATCGCTATACTATGGGCGTGTGGCTGGAATGGTGCGCCAAGCCGAAGGAATGGACAGCGCCACGTTCGAACAGGAGATCGTCCAAGCGCAGGCAAGTGTGTTCGAACGGCTCAAGCCAGAGCTAGCGCAACGCTGGAGGCGCA
>CAYHAR010000205.1:3343-5351 GCA_964354595.1 uncultured Anaerolineae bacterium
GGAGGCGCAGGGTTGCCTTTTTAGCATCTTGATATACAATCCTTACCGCCCATCCAGACCTGCCGAGGCCAGCCTTGCGAACCTACCACGACGCGCTCGCCTATCTCGACCAATTCGCCAACTATGAATTGACCCGCTCGGTGCGATACGCGCCCGAGACATTCCAGCTAGCGCGCGTCGAGCGACTGCTGGCGCAACAGGGCTATCCTCACCGGGCATACAAAGTCGTTCACGTCGCCGGCACCAAGGGCAAAGGCTCCACCTGCTTGATGATCGAATCGGCGCTGCGCGCGGCAGGCTATCGCACCGGGCTGTATACCTCGCCGCACTTGCACACCTTTTGCGAGCGCATTCAGGTGAGCGGCCACAAGATCGAGCGTCAAGAGGTCGCCGCGCTGGTGGATGAGCTAGAGCCGCACATCGCCGCTGTGCCGGGCCTGACGTGGTTCGAGATCGTCACGGTGATGGGCCTGCTCTACTTTGCCCGCAAAGGAGTGGATATTGCCGTCGTCGAGGTGGGATTGGGCGGGCGGCTGGACGCGACGAACGTCGTCACGCCGCAGGTCTCGGTCATCACGTCGCTGAGCCTGGATCACACAGCCTGGCTGGGCGACACGCTCGCCCAGATTGCCTTGGAGAAAGCGGGCATCGTCAAGCCGGGCGTGCCGGTGGTTTCTGCGCCACAGCCGCCCGAAGCGTTAGAGGTCATCGAGCGCGCCTGCTCCGAGCGCAGGTCGCCGCTGACGCTCATTGGCCGTGATTGGCTTTACGCGCCGGGGCAGATTGACCCCGGCGGGCAGTGGTTTGCGCGGATGCGACCGGACTGGCAAAAAAATTTCTGGCCGCCGCCCGAGTTTTACTGGATTCCGCTGTTGGGCCGCCATCAAATCGTCAACGCAACGACGGCGCTGGCTGCGCTCGATCTGCTGCGCGAGCAGCATTTGACGATCACGCCCGACGCGGGGGAGCAGGGACTGCGCGCGGCGCGCTGGCCGGCGCGGATGCAGACGCTTTCCCGCCAGCCGCTCGTCGTGGCCGATGGCGCTCACAACGGCGAATCGGCACAGCGCCTGGCCGTCGCGTTGCGCGAGTGGTTCCCCGGCCGTCAGTGGACGCTCGTCTTTGGCACATCATCAGACAAGGATTTCGCGGCCATGTTCGACGCGCTGCTGCCCATCGCCCCTCGCGTCGTTTTGACCCGCGCCCAGAGTGCCCGCGCCGCCAATCCAGAGCGACTGGCCGAGTTGGCTCAATCACGCGGCACGCGCGCCGAGGTGGCCGGCAGCGTGGCCGATGCGCTGGACGCTGCGCTGCGCGGACTCGACGCCCACGGCGGCGTTATTGTGGCCGGCTCGCTCTTTGTCGCCGCCGAAGCAGAACAAGCCTGGGCGGCGCGCGTGGGCGCGCCAATGCCCGAAACAGATGATTGAATCAGAGGCTGGAGATTAGAGGCAAGTCCGACCTCCGACAAGGAATAATTCATGCTGGACCACGACGTGAGGAATTGGTTGATCGGCGCAGGGTTCATGGAAACGCCCCGGCGCGCGCCGGACGCGGCGGCCATCCCGGCGCGCATCCCGCGCGACCTGGAAGGATTGATCGAGTGCCCGCTGCTGCCGGTGCGCGACACGGTGCTCTTTCCGCGCATGGTCACGCCGCTGATGGTGGGCCGCGACCGCTCGATGAAAGCGGTCGAGGTGGCCGAGCAAGAGCATGGGCCGCTCGTCGTCGTGGCTCAGCGCGACCAGGACGTTGAAGACCCGTCGCCGCAAGACGTGTACGCCATCGGCGCCGAGGTCACCATCGCGCGGACGCTGCGACTGCCCGATGGCACGCTCAGCGTCTTGACGCAGGGCCAGCGGCGCGTCGAGATCGTCGAGTTCACCCAGGTCGAGCCGTATTATCGCGTCCGCGCGCGACCCATCTTTGAGCCAACCCAGCGGCCACCGGCCACCGAGGCGCTGATGCGCGCGGTGCTGGCGCTGTTCGAAAAAGTCGTCAGCCTCAA
>CAYHAR010000205.1:5451-6836 GCA_964354595.1 uncultured Anaerolineae bacterium
CAGCAAGAGCTGGCCACGCTCAAGCAAAAAATCGCCGATAAAGGCTTTCCCGACGAGGTGCGCGAGAAAGCGGAAAAGGAATTGGAGCGGCTGGCGGGGATGCCGCCCATGTCACCCGAGGTCGGCATCATCCGCACGTACCTGGACTGGCTGCTCGAGCTGCCGTGGGGGGTGACGACGGAAGACAATCTCGACGTGAGCCACGCCGCGCAAGTGTTGGACGCGCGGCATTACGGGCTGCCCAAAGCCAAAGAGCGCATCCTGGAATACATCGCCGTCCGCACGCTTCGCGTGGCGGCGGAAACGCTTCACGTGCGCAGCCCGATTCTGTGCTTTGTCGGCCCGCCCGGCACTGGCAAAACGTCGCTGGGCAAATCCATTGCCGAAGCCTTGGGCCGCAAGTTTGTGCGCGTCAGCCTGGGCGGCATCCGCGACGAGGCCGAGATTCGCGGCCATCGCCGCACCTACATCGGCTCGCTGCCGGGCCGCATCCTCCAGACCATGCGCCGCGCGGAGACGACCAACCCGCTGTTCATGCTCGACGAGATTGACAAGGTGGGCAACGACTTTCGCGGCGATCCTTCGGCGGCGCTATTAGAAGTGCTCGACCCGGAGCAAAATTTTGCGTTCAGCGATCACTACCTCGAAGTGCCTTACGACCTGAGCAAAGTGCTGTTCGTGACGACGGCCAACTGGATGGACCCGGTGCCGCCTGCGCTGCGCGACCGGATGGAGGTGATCGAGTTCCCCGGCTACATTGAAGAAGAAAAGCTCGCCATCGCGCGCAACTTTCTCATCCCGCGCCAGCTCGAAGAGCACGGATTGAGTCCGGCGCAATTGACGTTCGGCGAGCCGGCTATCCGCTCCATCATCCGCGAGTACACCTACGAGGCCGGCGTCCGCAACCTGGAACGCGAGATCGCCAACGTATGCCGCAAGACGGCGCGCCGCGTGGTCGAAGGCAAGCCGATCCGGCGCAACATCACTCCGGCGGCGGTGACGCGCTTTTTGGGGCCGCCCAAGTTCGATTACGGCGTAGCTGAAAAAGAAGATCAGATCGGCGCGGCCACGGGCGTGGCAGTGACGGACGCCGGCGGCGACTTGCAACTCATCGAAGTGACGTTGATGGAGGGCAAAGGCACGCTGCAGCTCACCGGGCAACTGGGCGAGGTGATGCAAGAATCTGCCCAGGCCGCGCTGAGTTACACGCGCAGCCACGCCCAAGAGCTGGGGCTGACTCCGCGCGCTTTCGAGCGGACCGACATTCACATCCACGCGCCGGAAGGGGGCGTGCCCAAAGATGGCCCCTCGGCGGGCGTGACGATTGCCGCGGCGCTGGTCAGCGCGTTCACGCGGCGGCCGGTGCGCCGTGACGTGGCGATGAC
>CAYHAR010000206.1:0-6804 GCA_964354595.1 uncultured Anaerolineae bacterium
TGATGGCGACGTATCGCTGTAGAGCCGGCTGGTACGCCAGGTACACCACCGCCATCCCGCCCCGTCCCAGCTCGCGCGTGATCTGGAACTGTCCGAGAGTCTTGTTGACGAGTTCGTTCATGCCTCGCTCCTCTTCCGACCTCTGCCTACAATTCCCCTACCCTCGGATTCACCTGGTCGTGATTCGTCTCCGGCACGCCCTGCGGGTAAAACACCACCTTGCCGCTAGAGCCTGCGGCCATCACGTCAAAGCCCTTGTCGGCGTCCTTCAGGTCAAACTTGTGCGTGACCACCGGCCGCAAGTCCACCGCGCCGGATTTGAGCAGCCCGCGCGCCTGGTACCACGTCTCCCACAGCCTGCGCCCGACGACGCCGAAGATGGTGATGCCCTTGAAAATCACCAGGTTACTCAGGTCGAACTCGATGGGCTTGCTGGGCAGACCGAACGCCACGGCCTGTCCGCCGTACTTTAGCAAGCTGTAGCCGTCGCGGATGGCCGAGGGCGCGCCGGACATTTCCAGCAGCACGTCCACGCCTTCGCCTTGCGTCATGTCCCGCACGCCGGAAATCAAATCGTCTTGCCCGGCCAGAAATATGGCGTCCGCGCCCATCTTGCGCGCCAGGTCCACGCGGTACTTGCTGATGTCGGTGGCATACACCGCGCGCGCGCCGATGGCCTTGCACACCGCAATCGTCATACAGCCGACCGGCCCGCAGCCGGTGACGAGCACTTTTTTGCTGCGGATGTCGGCGGCGAACGCGGTGTGGACGGCGTTGCCAAAGTTTTCCATCAGCACCGCGATCTCGACCGGCATCCCTTCGGGATTCTTCCAGGCGTTTTCCACCGGCAGCGCAATGTATTCTGCAAAGCTTCCGTCGCAGTCCACGCCAATGATCTTGGTGTTGCGACAGATGTGGCCGTTGCCGGTCTTGCACAGGTCGCACGTGTTGCAGACGATGTGACTTTCGGCAGAGACAAAATCGCCGACGGCGACCTCTGTCACCGCCGGGCCGACGTCCACCACTTCGCCGCACAGCTCGTGCCCCTGGATCAGCGGGATGTGCTTGCAGCGCCCCTGCGCCCACTGGTCCCACTTGTAGATGTGCAAGTCGGTCCCACAGATAGACGAGGCCTTGACCTTGATGAGCACATCGCGGGGGCCGATGGAGGGAATATCCACTTGCATCATCTGAAGGCCCGGCTCCGGTCGGGCCTTGATGGCGGCACGCATCTTTGTCATGGCTGTTCCTCTCGTGGCAAATGTATGGGGTGGCCTGCCTATTCAGGAGGGCGGATAGAGTTTAGCACTGGCGTCCTCTTTCGTCAAACGGCGGCTAGCGCCTATCGCACCACGTTTGACGTTTTACGTTTCACGCCGCGCTATGCTATAATCGCATGTGTGGATAGAGTGCATGTCTGACCTTGGCACCGATGCCGCCTCCCAGCGCCGCCGCTGGGGACGCTTTTACACGCCGCCGACGTGGGCGGATTTGACGCTGCGGCTGTGCCTGCGCGACGCAGCCGACCGCGTGCTCGATCCGAGCTGCGGCGACGGCGTGTTCCTGGCGCGCGCGGCGGCCCACAAGCAACGCCTTGATCCGTCGCGCGACGCGGCTACGCTGAGCCAAGAGCTGTGGGGCGTGGAGGTGGATCGCGACGCCGCCGACCAGGCAGCGCAGAACTTGGGCCTGGCAGCGCATATCATTTGCGCTGATTTTTTCAGCCTCGGCGCAGGCGAGTTGCCCATGTTCGATTGCGTCGTCGGCAATCCGCCCTACACACGCCAAGAGTGGCTGCAGGAGCTTGCGCCTGGCGGCGATAAATCGGCGCTCATTCATCGCGCGCTGGGTCAACAATCCCCTTTAGGGGGCAGCGCGGCCTGGTTGACGCGGCGCGCCGGAGTCCACGCCTATTTCTTTGTCCACGCGGCGCACTTTATGCGCGAGGGCGGGCGGCTGGGGTTCATCGTCTCCAACTCGTGGCTGGACGTGGACTATGGCACGGGCCTGCAAGCGTTCTTTCTCAATAATTTTCGAGTCGTCGCGATTGTCGAATCGCAGGCGGAGCGATGGTTCGCGGACGCCAGCGTGAACGCCTGCCTGGTCATCCTGGAACGCTGCGCGGACGCGAACGCGCGCGACGATAACCCGGTGCGCTTTGCCCAGTTGCTCCGCTCAATGAACCCGGATGACAAGCCGGACGACTGGGCGGCTCTGATTTTGAGCGCAAGAAGCGACGAGCGCATCCGCGTGCGGACGATCCGACAAGGCGACTTGCGCGAGCGCCCGCCGGTATTTGGCGCGGCGAAAGGTCGCGCGCGGCGATGGGGCGCGCTGCTGCGCGCGCCAGAAGTCTACCTGGACGCGCTCGACCGGAACCGCGAGTGGCTCGTGCCGCTGAGATCACTGGCGCGCATCCGGCGTGGCTATACGACCGGCGCGAACGAGTTTTTTTATCTCGACTCGGCCGCCGCAGACGAGCGCGGCATCGAGACCGAGTTCCTGCGCCCGCTGGTCAAATCGCCGCGCGATTGCCTCAGCCGGGTGGTGGATACAGCGGCGCTGCCGCACGTGGCGTTCGTCGTCCATCGCGGCAAGCGGTCGCTGAGCGGGACGAACGCGCTGGACTATATCCGGTGGGGCGAGTCGCAGGGATTTCACGCGCGCCCGACGTGTGCCGCGCGCGAGCGATGGTACGACATCGGCAGCCGTCCGCCGGCGCACCTGGCGTGGATCAAGGGCGTGTGGACGCGCCACTTTTCGCCGCTCTTGCCAGGGGCCGGCATCGCGCTCGATCAACAACTCTACGGCGTCGAATTGCGCGAGCCGAGTCTTTGCAAAGTCATCGCCGCGCTGCTCAACTCGACGTGGGCGGCCTTGTGCGCCGAGCTGGGCGGGCGCGTCAATTTCGGCGAGGGCATTTTGTGGATCGCGGCTTACGAGGCGGGGCAGCTCCCTCTACCCGATCCGGCGCGCATCACCGACGCGCAAGCCTCGGCGCTTGAGGCGGCGTTCGATGCGCTCGCCACACGACCCGTGTTGCCGGTCTCGGAGGAGGTGACGCAAGCCGACCGTCACACTTTGGACGAGACGGTGTTTGATTTGCTGCAACTGACTCGCACAGAGCGACAGGCGATTCGCGCCGCGGTGGTGGATTTGGCGCAGGCGCGATTGACAAGGGCAAAGAGCGTGGAGCGAAGAACGAAGAGCGTGGAGAAAAGAGAGTAGAGCGTGGAGAGTAGAGCGTGGAGAGTAGAGCGAAGGTCAGGACGGTTCACAAGATACTGCTCAAAACCTATGGCGAGCCGGAACGCTCGCCGATGGACGCGGTCAGCGAATTGATCTGCACGATCCTTTCGCAAAACACGAACGACCTTAACCGCGACCGCGCGTACACGGCGCTGCGTGAAAAATTTCCGAGGTGGGACCAAGTGCGCGACGCGCCCACGCGCTTAGTCATCGCCGCAATTCGCTCGGCGGGATTGGCGAACCAAAAAGGGCCGCGCATTCAGCGCGTGCTGCGCCGCATCACCGAACTGGATCCAGGCGGGCGGCTCGACATTGACTTTTTGGCCGACATGCCGGTGGAAAACGCCAAACGATGGCTGATGTCGCTCGACGGCGTCGGCCCCAAGACGGCGGCCATCGTGCTGTTGTTTTCGCTCAACCGCCCGGCCTTTCCGGTGGATACTCACATTCACCGCGTGACGACGCGGCTGGGGCTGATCCCGCCTGGCACGACGGCGGAAAAGGCGCACGGCCTATTGGAAGCGCGTGTGCCTCAAAAGTGGTATTATCCGTTCCATCTCAACGTCATCGCGCACGGGCGAGCCGTGTGCAAGGCGCAGCGACCGCGTTGTGACGTATGCCCGCTGCAAAAGCAGTGTGACTATTTTCGTGATGCGATAGGCGAAAAGCAATGAGCAAAACTGCCCCGTCAAAACCCAAACGATTCCCGCTCCTCATCTACCGGCGCTACCACAAGCTCCACCGAGGCGTGAGCCTGCTATTGATCGCGCTGGGGATTGCGCTGGTCGTCACGGCGGTGTTGATGTACTTGATCCGCCCGCGCGGACTCGGCGGCGACCCGGCCTGGTTACTGTGGCCGGGCGTCGTGTTCGTTACCTTTGGGTTGGCCCGCTACATGCTGACTTGGGCCATCAGCCGGGTGGCCTACGTGCAGTGTACGCCTCGCAATGTCAAGATTCAGACGCCGTTCATGCCCGTCGTGTTTTCGTACAGCCGCGTCATCGGCACGCGACCGACCAATCTGAGCGACGTGTTCTCACCCAAGAAGCAAAAGGGCGCGCGCCGCGCGATGCTGGAAGACTTGTGGGGCGAAACGGTGATCGTCGTGGACCTGAAAGGCTATCCGGTGTCCAGGCAATTGCTGCGGCTGATCATGCCGTACCTGCTCACACCGAGCGGCGCCGGGTTCGTGCTCCTGGTCAAAGACTGGATGGCGCTCAACCGGCAAATCACGGTTTATCAGGAGCGTTGGCGCGAGCGGACGAGCAAGCGCGCCTCGCCCGTCCAGCAAAGATATTGAGCCAAGCCCGGCGAGCACGAGGCATCGCCGGGCGATTTGTCTGGCCTCACGCCATGACGGGCGCAAGCGCCGAGTGCGCCGCGAATTGCCGATACGCCAGCGTCCACACCGTCGAGGTGTACGCTTCGACGACGCCGCGCAAGGCCGCGCTCAACAGCCCCAACAAAAGAACGACCAGCAGCAAGGGCACCACGAAAATCGGGCTGGCTATGACCGCCAGGCCCAGCGGCAAGAGCACGACCAGGCCGACCATCGCTATCGGCACGCCGATCACAATGCCGACGCCGATGGCAATAGCGATAAAGATCAGCCACAACACAGCCACCTCGCCCAGGTTGCCCATCAAGATCGCCCATCCCCGGCGGATGCCGCCGAATATGCCCTGGTCTTCCAGCACCAGCGCGCGGATCGAGAGCGTCTCCAACACGCCCAGGGGGATCGTCACCAGCAACCCGATGCAACAGGCCGGGGCAAGGCACGCCAACAATGAAATCAACATGCTCCCGGCAAAAAGCGCCTCTGGCGAGCCACCAAATTCCCCGCGCGCTACGAGCGGGATAAAGCTGAGCAAGAACGGCACCATGCCCGCCAGGATGATGATGACGGGCGGCAATCCTAACAAGAAGCGGATGAGAAACACCGGGAACATGCGCCGCAGCCCGACGCGCCAGCCGGCGCGGAAGCTGGTCTTGTCCGTGTCGTCTGCTTCGCGCGCCATCTCGACCAGTGCGCCGTGCCCCAACGCGGCCAAGAGCGCGACGGCTAGCGAGATGACCAGCACAATCAAAACGAGAGCGACGACGATGGCAAGGATGAGCGTCTCGTTGGAAAAAAAGGCGGTGAGCTGTCGCTGCAATTCGGGCGGCAAACCACTTCCACCCGACTGGCCGGTCGACGGCCCGCTAAAAGAGTTCGAGCCTCCGCCTCCTCCACCCCCCCCGCCTCCACCGCTGCCCAACGCGGCCAGAAAGCCGAACAGCCACATGATCTTGTTGCGCCAGATGATACGCCAGGCGCGCGAGAGCAAAGCACCATATTGCATTTTGATTTCTCCCTTCTGCTGGCATAGGATGCCAGCACTACGGATTGAACGCGAAACTGGCTAACATCGTCTCAAACGTGGGACGCCAGGCGTCCCAATCTTCGACCGGCACATCTACGAGCAAACCGTAATTCACGCCCTTGCGCACAATGCCGACCAGATACCCGGCATACAGCCGGTCGCACTGGACGACGAACTTGGCTCCCATTGTCTGTTGACCGCTCAGCGTGAGCGGCGCGGGAGTGTCGAACGTCGTCGCGCAGTTGGGATAGAGAAATATTTTCGCCAGCCCGGCCACCGACGACCAGGCTGTGGCATTGTTGGGCGGTTGAAGCGGATCGAGCGAGGGCCAGTTGTACATCACGACAAACTCGGGGGCAGTCGCCTTGTCCGGCCCGCGCAGCCAGATAAAGTCTACGGTGAGCGGATAGACGGTGCGCGTGATGGCCTGCGTGTACTCGCGCCCGGCCCAATCCGGCGGGTAGCGAAACGAGAATGTCTTGGCCTGGCTTTCAAACACCGGCCACTTGTCCAGCGCCACGGGGATCGCGGTCGGCGTGACGGCCAACGTCGGCAGCGGCGAGGGCGCGGGCGGCGGGACGAGCGTGGCCGGCTCGGGCGGCATGAACATCTGCGCTTGCGGCGGGAGCGGCATCGTCGGCACGGCGACGGGCGTAACCGGTGCAGCCTGGCACGCAGTCAGCGCGCATACCAAGCACGCCAGGAGTTTGAACCGCAAAGACGCAAAGGTCGCCAAGACTTTTCGGTTTAACCTCATAGGTTGTTGACCATTCGCTTGATATCGTCCTTCATTAGCCTGACGTTCCAGTTTAGCAAGAAGCCAAGCCGACAGTCCCGCAGTTTCAAATAGGTCAGCAGTTGAGCCTGGTGAATAGGTAGCATTTGGTCAACTGCCTTGTTCTCAATGATGACACAGCCTTCGACGAGCATGTCAATTCTGTAGCCGGCGTCAATCTGTTGACCATCGTATACGATTGGCAACAATACCTCGGTGTTCACTTGCAAGCCGCGCTTGCGCAATTCGCAAGCGAGGCATTGTTGATAGCCCGATTCAAGCAACCCTGGCCCCAACGCGCGATGAACCTTGATTGCCGAGTCCACGATGATCTTGGCAACCTCCTCGATGTCCATGGCAATTTCCTTTCACCCCAAAAGTACAAAGAACGCCAAGACCTTTTATAAAACCTTTGCG
>CAYHAR010000207.1:0-6585 GCA_964354595.1 uncultured Anaerolineae bacterium
AGCGATAGAAACGACCGAATTCGAGCAGAAAAAGAGGAGAGCGAGCGCTAGACCAGGAGACAAACATGGCAAAGCACAAATACGCTATCGGCGTGGACTTTGGAACCGAATCGGGACGCGCGGTGTTGGTCGAGGTCGCCGCCGGCAAAGAAATAGCAACGGCTGTCTATCCATACTCGCATGGCGTGATTGACGAGTTTTTGCCCGGAAGCAAAATCCGCCTCGAGCCTGACTGGGCGCTGCAAGACCCGGAGGATTACATCCGCACGTTCAAGAAAACCATTCCGGCGGTGCTCAAGCAATCCGGCGTTGACCCGGCGGACGTGATCGGAGTGGGCATTGACTTTACGGCCTGCACCATGATGCCGGTCAAGGCCGACGGTACGCCGCTGTGCCGGCTTGCGGACGCGAACGCGCGCAAGAATCCACACGCCTGGGTCAAGCTGTGGAAGCACCACGCGGCCCAGCCCGAAGCGGACAAGATTAACGCGACCGCGCGGCAGATGAACCAGGCGTGGCTCGACCGCTACGGCGGCAAGATTTCGTCCGAGTGGTTCTTTTCCAAGACGCTCCAAATCCTCGACGAGGCGCCCGAGATTTACGCGGCGGCTGACCGGCTCATCGAAGCGGCGGACTGGGTCATCTGGCAATTGACCGGCGTCGAGACGCGCAACTCGTGCACGGCAGGCTACAAGGCGATCTGGCACAAGCGCGATGGCTTTCCGGGCGACGAGTATTTTGCCGCGCTCGACCCGCGCCTGGAGCACGTGGTTGACGAAAAGTTGTCGCGCACGATGGCGCCGCTGGGTGGTCGCGCAGGCGACCTCACGCCGCAAGCGGCCCAGTGGACAGGGCTGGAGCCAGGCACGGCAGTGGCCGTGGCGAACGTAGATGCACACGTGTCTGTTCCAGCCGCGGCGGTCGTCGAGCCGGGCCGCATGGTCATGATCATGGGCACAAGCATCTGCCACATGGTGTTGGGCACGCAAGAGCACACAGTGCCCGGTATGTGCGGCTATGTGGAGGATGGCATCATCCCCGGCTTTTTTGGTTACGAAGCAGGTCAATCGGGCGTGGGCGACATTTTCGCGTGGTTCGTGGACCATGCTGTGCCACCCGAATACCACGCGGCTGCCAAGAAGCGCAAGATGGACTTGCACAAGGCGCTCGAACTGGAGGCCGCCAAGCTCAAGCCAGGCGAGTCCGGGCTGTTGGCGCTCGACTGGTGGAATGGCAATCGCTCGGTGTTGGTGGACGTGGATTTGACCGGCATGTTGCTCGGCGCGACGCTGGCGACTAAAGCGCCCGAGATTTACCGCGCGCTCATCGAAGCGACGGCGTTCGGGACGCGTGTCATCGTCGAGGCGTTCGACAAGAACGGCGTGCCGGTGAACGAGCTGGTGGCGTGCGGCGGCCTGCCGGAAAAGAACAAGCTGCTCATGCAGATTTACGCCGACGTGACCGGGCGCGAGATCAAGGTCACGGCGTCCAAGCAGACGCCTGCGCTGGGTTCGGCGATGCACGGCGCGGTCGCGGCAGGTAAAAAGGCCAATGGCTATGATTCCATCTTTGACGCTGCGCGCAAGATGGCGCGGCTCAAGAAGGAAACCTTCAAACCGATTCCGGCCCATCAGCAGGTCTATGAAAAGCTGTATGCCGACTATGTCACGCTGTACGATTACTTGGGTCGCGGCGCGAACGACGTGATGAAGCGGCTCAAGGCCATCCGGGTGGAAGCAAGATACTAGTCTCGAGTTTCTTCACAGGGCCTCGGTATGACAGCATACTTGCTGGGCATAGACATTGGGACAACGGGCAGCAAGGCGGTTCTCGTCGGCGCTGACGGAGCTATCAAATCCAGTGCGACGACCGAGTATCCCATGTTCACGCCACGGCCGCAGTGGGCTGAGCAAGACCCCAATGATTGGTGGGCGGCCAGCGTCGCCAGTATCCGGCGCGTGTTAAGCGGAAGCGACACGCAGCCGGGTCAGGTGGCCGGAGTGGGACTCACGGGCCAGATGCACGGGATGGTGCTTGTAGACGCGAACGGCCAGGTGCTGCGCCCGTGCATCATGTGGAATGATCAGCGCGCCACGGATCAGTGCGCCGCGATCACGCACAAGGTCGGCGCGAGCAACTTGCTCCGGCTCATCGGCAATCCTGTGCTGCCCGGTTTCACTGCTCCCAAGATCGTGTGGGTGCGGGAGCACGAGCCGCAGGTCTACCGGCAGATCGCAGAAGTGCTCCTGCCCAAAGACTATGTGCGCTATTGCCTGACCGGGTCCTTTTTGAGCGAAGTGTCAGATGCATCTGGCACTGCTCTGTTTGATGTACGCAAGCGCCAGTGGTCGGATGAGATGCTGAAAGCGCTGGACTGTCCACGCGCGTGGCTGCCCGAGGTAACTGAATCACCTGTGGTGAGCGCACGCGTGAGCGCACAGGCGGCGCGGGAGACAGGCCTGCTCGAAGGCACGCCCGTCGTCGGCGGCGCTGGCGACCAGGCGGCACAGGCCGTTGGCACGGGCCTCGTCGTCGAAGGGCTAATCTCGGTCACGCTCGGCACATCGGGCGTTGTGTTTGCTGCCTCGAACACATATCGCATCGAGCCGGAAGGCAGGCTACACGCCTTTTGTCATGCGGTGCCCGGCATGTGGCACCTGATGGGAGTGATGCTCTCGGCTGGCGGCAGTTTTCGCTGGTATCGTGATGCCCTGGGCGAGATGGAGCGCGCCCAAGCCGTTGGATCCGGGCGCGACGCCTACGACTTGCTGACCGAGGCTGCCGCCCAGGCGCCGCCGGGTTGCGAGGGATTGCTTTTCCTTCCTTACCTGAGCGGCGAACGCACTCCGTATCCAGATCCTGACGCGCGCGGCGTGTTTTTCGGCCTCTCGTTGCGGCATCAAAAACTTCACCTCACACGCGCTGTGATGGAAGGCGTCACCTACGGCTTGCGTGACTCGCTGGAGCTGATACGCGCGTTGGGTCTGGCGATAAAGCAGGTGCGTGTTTCGGGGGGAGGGGCGCGCAGCCTGTTGTGGCGTCAGATTCTTGCCGATGTGCTCAACACGGAAATCGTGACGGTCAATGTCACGGAAGGCGCGGCCTTGGGCGCAGCATTGCTGGCTGGCGTGGGCGCAGGTGTGTATCGCAACGTGGACGAGGCCTGTCAGAAGGCGATCCGGGTCACCGACCGCACCGAGCCTGGCCCGGCTGTATCTGCCTATGCAGATTACTATCCGCGCTACCAGGCGCTGTACCGGGCGCTTGTGCCAGAATTTGGCGCCATGGCGCGCCTAGTCAGTCAGCATCAAGAACGAGTCGGAGGTCTGCCATGATGCTCGAACGATTGAGAGCCCAAGTTCACAAGCTGAATCTGGAATTGCCCAAGAACGGGTTGGTGGCGTGGACGAGCGGCAACGTGAGCGCGCGAGATCCAGAGACCGGCCACGTGGTCATCAAGCCCTCGGGTGTCAAGTATGAGGACTTGGCCCCGGAGCATCTGGTAATTCTGGATGCAGATGGCAAGATCATCGAAGGCGACCTCAAGCCATCATCCGACACGGCCAGTCACTTGTACATCTACCGCCATCGCCCGGACATGAACGGCGTGGTTCACACGCATTCGCCTTATGCCACTGCTTTTGCCGCATTAGGCCGGCCCATCCCGGTCTACCTTACCGCAATGGCCGATGAATTCGGTGGTCCCGTCCCGTGTGGCGGCTTTGCGCTGATCGGCGGCGAGCAGATTGGCCAGGCGGTCGTAGAATCCATCGGCAGCTCACCTGCGGTGCTGCTCAAGAATCACGGCGTGTTTACGATTGGCAAGACGGCCGAGGCCGCCGTCAAGGCCGCCGTGATGGTGGAGGACGTGGCACGGACGGTGTGGCTTGCACTGCAGCTCGGTCAGCCCGATGAGATTACGCCGGAAGACGTAGCCAAGCTGCATCATCGCTACACGCACGTCTATGGCCAATAGAAACGTTCGTGGATCGTTCGCCGAGCCCAAGAGTTGGAGCAAATCTCGTGTGAAGAAAACATTTTCAGGGCTGAAAGGGGGCCTAGCATGTCGTACAAAGTTTTCTTCGTTGAAGATGAGATCGTGACCCGAGAGGGTATTCGAGATAACGTTGACTGGAAGGCCAATGGCTTTGAATTCTGCGGCGAAGCTCCCGACGGCGAGATAGCCTTGCCACTCTTGCAAATAGCCCAACCCGATGTCCTGATTACGGACATCAAGATGCCGTTCATGGACGGCTTGCAGCTTTGCCGGATCGTGCGAGAACGTATGCCGGGGGCCAAGATCATTATTCTCAGCGGGCACGACGAGTTCGAGTATGCCCAGGAAGCGATCAAGTTAGGCGTCACAGAGTATCTTTTGAAACCTGTCTCTGTGCAGGATTTGCATAATGTGCTGCAAAAGGTTGCCCTGCAACTGGGGCAAGAGAGGCAAGAACACGAAGCCCTGCAAAAGCTGCGAGAACAGATTGAAGAGAATCGGGCTGCTCTCAGAGAAAGACTCCTGTTCAAGCTGGTGGCGGGCGCAGTTTCCTCGGCAGAAGCGGTTGAGAAAAGCCAGTCGTTGGGCATAGACCTCATCGCCAGATGCTACCTGGTCGTCGTGATCCGGATTGAACTGCCCGATCCTTTGGAACAATTTGACTATTGTGAATATCAGCGAGTTCAGCAAATCGTGTCCGGTCTGGCGGAAAACAATCCAGATGTTTTCCTGCTCAAAAAGGACATGGAAGAGCTGGTGCTGGTCATGAAAGGGAACACGCCCGAATTTCTGCAAGAGGAAAAAGACCTTCTCCTGGCGCTGATTCAACGACAGGTAGAAGAGACTCTATGCAAGCTGACGATTGGGGTTGGCGATCCCAAGAGACGGCTCACCGATATCCACCAGTCTTTTACCGAGGCGCTGGTCAGCCTTCAAAATGCCGCGAATGGGCATACAGCCGGTGGCCATAGTGGAATCAGGGCAGAATTACTCAAGGTAGACAAGTCGGCTGTCGAGGATTACCTGCGGTGTGGGGTCAAGGAAGATTTTGACGCTTTCTTTGATGCGTTTGTTCAGCCACTCGGCGAAACTGCGCTCCAGTCGCCCATGGTCAAGAACTATGTTTTCATGGACATTGTTTTGGCTACAGCGAAATTTGTGGATGAGTTGGGCGGCGACGCCCATCGCGTCATCCCAGAGCTGGATACGATGGAAACGGTATTGGCAAACATCAAGACCCTCGAACAACTCGGAGAGCAGGTGCACAAAATCCTGGGCAACGCCCTGTCGTTTAGAGACGGCCAGGCGAACAATCAGTATGCGGCGGTGATCAAGCAGGCCCAGGAATATATTGACCGGCACTATATGGACCCAACCTTGTCGCTGAACAGAGTAGCGGCCCAGGTGAACCTCAGCCCCTGTCACTTTAGCGCCGTGTTCAGCCAGGAGACCGGCAAGACGTTTAAAGAATACCTGACCGAGATCAGAATCAAAAAGGCCAAAGAGTTGCTGCGGACGTCGACTCTGAAGGCTTTTGAAATTTGCTATCAGATCGGGTACAACGACCCGCACTATTTCAGCCACGTCTTTAGAAAGAATACCGGTCTGACGCCCAAAGAATTTCGATTGCAAGTTCAGGCGGCGTGAAATGGGCATGAGGGGACAAGCATGATCCAAAAAGCATCTGCGGCGGATTACGGGCATGTTCTGCCCAGGTCAAATCTAGCCATAGGTTCGCTGGGCAGAACTCTGCGCAAGCCGATTAGTCGCGTCGCCGATTTGGTGGCCGGCATCAATTTATCCATCCGGGCGAAAATCTTGCTCTCACTGTGTATCGTGATCTTGCTGATGGGCACGACCAATGTGGTGTTGATGCTGCAGGTGCTGAACTATAGTCGCCAATATGATGCCATTATCACCAATATCACCGCCGCGAATAGCATCGGCGGGAACATCAAGCCGGACATTGATACGGAAATGTGGAGGATCGTGGCCGGAAAGATTGAATTCAAGGAAGGTAGACAGTACCAAATCATCAATAATGTGAACACGCAAGTGCGGCGGATGATGGCAAATACCGACTCGCACGGAGCCAAGGTCAAGCTGGATATAATTCTCAGGACAATGCAAACGCTCACCCACTATGTTGACCTTATGGGGCAACAAATCGAGCATAAAAGCACGGCGGACGAAAATGAGCTAGTCTTGGAAAACATCCGGTTTGTCTCGGGTGTGGTTGAGGACACTGTCCAGGATTACGTGCTGTTCGAGGTACAACGGACGAACACGCAATACCAAGAAATGCGTGCAAGTTTTGCCCGCTGGGAGATCTTGTCCATCCTGCTCATGTTTGGCGCAGTCGGCTTTTCGGTGGTGGCTGCCTGGGGCTTGTCCAGAAGCATTTACATCCCCATCAAAAAACTGCATGATGTGACGACTACCATCACCAAGAATGACCTGCAAGCTCTTGTGACCCATGACAATGTTGACGAAATCACAGAGCTGGGGATGAGTTTCAATATCATGATTGGAAAAATCAGAGAACTCTTGGACGCCAAGATCAAGGAACAGGAAAATCTGAAAAAAGC
>CAYHAR010000208.1:0-6539 GCA_964354595.1 uncultured Anaerolineae bacterium
CAGTAGGTGCAAAACTAACCTACAAGCGGGCCACACTACCCGCTGGACGAAATCGCCTTCTCCCATCGAGTTTCCAAGTCACGGTAGTATTTGTCGGGGTGATGGCGAAAGCGATACAACTTTTTCAAGCGCGTTTCGACTTTCCGCAAGACCTGACGCGCCTGCTTGAAATCTTCGGGTTTCACCTGGCGTAGTCGAGCGAGCAAATCATCAAACGACTCAGCGTAGTCAATGAAGGCCGCAAATGGTCCGTAGCGCAAGATGAACTCGTGAACCGACTTGCGTCCGGTGATACGCCGTTGATGATGTTTCATGTCTTTGAAAAACGTTTCGAGATCATTGTTGGAGGAGGGGACATTCGAGACACGATAGCAGGTGAAGAGGCCCCACCAGCGATTGCGCACAGCCTTCACGATGCAAGCGATGACCTCCGCTTCGTCAGGCTGTTCGGCTGCTTCCTGTTCCAATCGTTCCAAGAACTGTTTGACGTCCCGCTTGACCTGACGAGCCTTTCGCAGGTGGCCCTGTTTATCGCAAGGTTCAAATAAGCGAGCCAACTCGATCACCCATTCGCTTTGACGTTTCAGTTGAGCATACGGCTCGGCATAGTGATGGCGGATGGCCGTGATGTCGAGCAACGCCGACAAGAGGGGATGCCCCCTTTTTTCTGGCAACGGCGCAATGACGTTTCGAGACGCTGGAGCTCGTCATAGAGCTTGAGGCCGGCCAACTCGAAGGGCGACAACCCATCCGCCCGCAAGGCATCTCGCAGTCCTTCGCAATAGTCTGTCAGCACGGCATCTTGTGGGTCAGCCTGCGGCGACTGGCTCAAAACTCGGCTAATCGGGCGCAATTTGGCTCGAATATCGCGTCGGAGGTCAGTTTTCATGGCCCGATCCGCCTTAAAAATGGGCGCCCCGGCTTCGCACAAGCAATGCACCTGGCAAGCCTGATGCGGACGGCCGGGCAGGCTGGTCTCTACCGCGCGGCGGATGTTTTGGTCGGCATCACTGACCACCGCCCGAACCCGAAAGCCTAACGCTTTGACCGGTTCCAACAACTGGCGGCTGATCAGATCGGCGCGACTGCTATACAAGGTCTCGGCGACCAACGTCAAATCCAAAATGGCCTCTCGCACGACGAAAAGCATCTCGTTGCCTTGCTCGGGTTCCATGCCATCTAGGCTGATGACCATGCCGTGTCGTTGGAAGTAGGCGCGTTGCGCTTCGATCTTCGCCGGTTGGGCCGCGCGCAGCAATACCAGAAAATCACCGATCAAGTTGTGAATGTGACGCCGCGAGACCGGCAAGTGTTTGGCGGCCAACAACATCGCAATTTCATCCAGAGTGCGATGTTCCCAGAAACGCCACCGGCCTATCTGGACAATCAGATCATAACCGAAGCTACTGCCCTTCGGACTCAATTGTTCAGCTTCAACAGAACGATAGATGACACGAGCCTGTAAGCAACGCGTACGGCTACAACTGTAGCCCACACTGAAGATATGGACGCGCCCTTCCAGAGTTACCAGATATTTGTCCCACAGCGTCCAACGCCGACGGAGGGGCACACCGCAACGCGGACAAGTCGTGATCGTTGGACGATAGTAATGCTTGGAAACATTTTCGTTGTCTTTGGCTTTTCGCATTGAACTGTCCTGAACGAGGGTATAAGTATTCTACCCGGTCAGGTTGCAAGTAGCCAATCGTGACATTATTCGCAGTGTAGGCTTGTAGGTTAGTTTTGCACCTGTTGCCTTAAACTCATTTCAAGCGGACGACTGTCGGATGGACCTTGACGAGGTCGCGTACTGATTGCCACAGGTTGAAGCCCCATCCTAACCTTCGACATAGCTGGAAGTATCAGCCAGTGCTTTAACCTTGCTTTCAAATGAGCCGCTTACCACTTGGGATTCTGTGTCTTCGCCGTCAACATAGCCCAAATATTGCCAGTTGCCACTGGATTCAAAAGCAGCTTCTTCGTCAGCCGCTTCCACGAGGTACTTCGTCCAAGTCTTTCGCTCGCATTGAACAACAAACCAAGACATGTTCTGACTCCTCTGCTGGCTCAAGATACCTCGATCATGTGGTGGCCCATGCAGCCGGGTAATTCAGTCACTTCAGCAATGAATGTATTGTCTTCTCCACTCCAATGGATGAGGACATCATACTCTATCATCTTGACAAATCTCACTAGCTTTCAGCCGACAGCCATCAATACTGCCTCAAGCAGCGCTTTTTCTTCTCTCACCTGCACCGTCCTCGGATCGAGCACCAGCCGCCCCTCCTCGATGCGCGCAACGACGGGCGGGTCATTGCGGCGCAAGCGCGCGGCCAGCGCATCCGGCGAGTCGCACGCGATGGCGACCAGCCACGTCGGCAGCGTCTCGCCCGGCAGGCTGCCGCCGCCCACGGTCGAGCGTCCGGCGACGACCTCGGCCTTGATTCCGGCCGGGCGCACTCGAAGTGTGCGCGCCCAACGTTTGGCGCGCTTGGCGATTTCGTCCAGCGGCATCGAAATCATTCGCCACACGGGGACCTTGAGCTCGGCTTCGCGCTTGAGGTAATGCGTCAGTGTGGCGGAAAGCGCGGCCAGGCAGAGCTTGTCCGCGCGCAGCGCGCGCGCCAGCGGATGGCGCTTGAGCGGCTCGACGTACTTTTTCTGCCCGATGGCTACGCCCGCCTGCGGCCCGCCGAGCAGCTTGTCGCCGCTAAAGCATACGAGTGCCGCGCCCGCCGCTAAACTTTCCTGCGGCATCGGTTCGTGCGCCAGGCCATACGCCGACGTATCCAGCAGCGCTCCACTGCCCAAGTCGTCCATCACGGGAACGCCGCGTGCGAGGCCCACCTCGACCAATTCGGCAATGCTCACCTCGGCGGTAAAACCGACGATGCGAAAGTTGCTCGAATGCGCGCGCAAGATGACGGCGGTGTGCTCATTCAGTGCGGCCTCGTAATCGCGGCGATGCGTCCGATTCGTCGTGCCCACTTCGACAAGTGTCGCGCCCGATTGCGCCAGCAGTTCAGGGATGCGAAATCCCCCGCCGATTTCGATGAGCTGCCCGCGCGAGATGACCACTTGGCGTCCAGCGGCATGAGCGATCAACACCAGCAACACCGCGCCCGCATTGTTGTTGACGACCAGCGCGCTTTCCGCGCCTGTGATGCGGCACAGAATGTCCTCGACGGCGGCCATGCGATGCCCGCGCTCGCCGCTGCTCAAATCGTACTCCAAATCGGAATAGCCCGACGACGCGGCGCTCATCGCCGCCAGCGCTTCATCCGAAAGCGGCGCGCGACCCAGGTTGGTGTGGATGATGACGCCCGTCGCGTTGATGACCGGGCGCGGCCTGGGCGTGACCCACTCCCGCAATCGCGCGCTGGCCGAGGCCATGAGCGCATCGGCTTCCGGCACAATACTTCCGGCGCGGATGCTGGCGCGCGCGTCGTCCAGCACAACACGCAGCGCGTCTACCGTCAGTGCGTGGCCGAAAGAGGCGACGAGCGTTTCTGCTTCTGGGTGAGCGAGCAATTTGTCCACACTGGGTAAGCGAGCAAGTGATTCAGTCACGGTCGTGTGCCTCCTGTCGTGCGCGCATGGTCAGGAGCAATTCCATCACCACGAATACACCCGCCAGAATCCCCGCCAGCGCAACCGTGAGCCAGCGGTTCATCTGCAACCATGCGCACACTGCGCCCAAGATAGCCACCCACGCGCTTTGCCGCCAGACGGTCCACGGCGAAGGCTCGCCGCGAAAGCGGCGATGGACCGCAAGCAGCGCTGGCCAGGCTGTCCCCATCAGCGCGCAGGCCCACACGACGAGGAAAGCGGCTTTGGCGGGCAGTGTGGGATGAGCTTGCGTGACCAGGTAGGCCAATCCCAGCCATCCGGCGGTGGCCAAAATCAACGCCGCAACCATTGTCCCCTTCAAGGGGATTGGATTGGCGGTTAGTGGCTTGCGCGTCGTTTCGGTTTGTCGTGGCGGCATAGCGCCATTATAGCCAAATGGGGCAGCATCGCAAGTGTGACGAACGACACATCCACCGTTGTCGTTTGGCGGTTTTGGGGAATGATGCTACAATCCGCTCGCGGCGGGAGCAAAGCGGCCTCCGCCGCCGCAATCTATCCCCAATCCTCTTCAAGGAGAACAGACGCATGAGACCCAAACTCTACTTGCTCGATAACGCAACCGTCGCTCAGATTATTGACGAGGGCTATGCCCTGTTGATGGACCCAGGCGTGCGCGTCCACAACGACGAAGCGCTCAAACTGTTGGCCGAGGCCGGCGCCGAGGTTGACCTGGATGCGCGCATCGCGCGCATCCCGCGCAAGATTGCCGAGCGAGCCATTCAGACCGCGCCGCGCGAGTTTTATCTATACAACCACGACGGTCAGCCGGTCGTCCACTATGGCGGCGACAGCGTCCAGTTCGACCCTGGCTCGGCGGCCATTACCATCCTGGATAGCGAGACGGGCGAGCAGCGCGCTCCGACCACGACTGATTTCATCCGCTTTGTCAAGCTGGTGGAGACGCTGCCGCAGATTGACGCCCAAAGCACGGCCATGATCCCCGGTGATGTGCCGGGAAACATGGGAGACTTTTACCGGCTCTTTTTGGCGCTCAACTATATTCGCAAGCCCATCGTCACCGGCGCGTTCCGCAAGGATACCTGGTGGACGATGAAGGATATGCTCGTGGCGGTTGCGGGCGGCGCAAAAGAACTGGCGGCCAAGCCGATTGCCGTCTTTGACGTGTGTCCTTCGCCGCCGCTGCTGTGGAGCGACCTGACCTGCCAGAACATGATTGACTGCGCCAAGTTTGGCATCCCGTCCGAGTTGGTCTCCATGCCGTTGGCCGGAGCGACCTCGCCCGTCACGCTGGCGGGCGCAGTAGTGCAGCACACCGCCGAATGCTTGAGCGGCGTCACGATTTGCCAGCTTGCCAAAGAAGGCGCGCCGATTGTGTGGGGCGGCTCGCCGGCGGCCTTTGACATGCGCGAAGGCACGACGCCGATGGGCGCCATCGAGACACATATGATTGACTGCGCTTACGCGCAGGTGGGCAAGACGCTGGGGATGCCGACCCACGCCTATCTGGGCATGAGCGATGCCAAGATCGTGGACGCCCAGGCCGGGCTGGAATCGGGGATTGGCGCAGTGCTAGGGGCGCTAACCGGGGTCAACATGATTTCCGGCGCCGGCATGATGGACTTTGAAAGCTGCCAGAGCTTTGAAAAGCTGTTGGTAGATGCCGAGATCATTGGCATGGCCAAGCGGCTGATCGCCGGCATCGAAGTGCGCGACCAGCCCATCGCCTTGAATCTCATACGGTCGCTGGGTCATCGCGCCGACTATTTGACACTTCCCCACACGCAAAAGTGGTTCCGCAAGGAGCAATACATCCCCTCGCCGGTGATTGACCGAGGCTCGGTGGATGCGTGGAAGCAGCGCGGGGCCAAGAGCGCGCGCCAACGCGCTCACGACCGGGTGGAGGAGCAATTAGCCAAGTACAAGCCTTCGCCCATTTCGGCGGAACTGCGCGCCGAGCTGCGGCAGATTGCGACCAAGACCGCTCAACAGTTCGGCATGAAAGAACTCGCCCCGTTGCCGCAAGACTAGACAAGAATCGTAGGTCGCGCTTTCCCGCGCTTGCGCGCAGGACACCCTTTACCCATTCAGGGTACCCTGGGGGCAGGGGTGTGCCCACCGCGCAGCGGTGGCGGGACGCAGGGCGCAAGCGTGACCCAAAGTTACGCAATCAAAAGAATCTCCCGCAGGTCAGGGCCTGCGGGGGATTCTTTGATGCCTCGTTTCTCTATGCTTGCCAACTCTTGAGGGTGGGACAAGCGATCTCGTGGGTGATGGCATCGGCCAATTGCAGCGCCCGCAGACCCTCGCTGCCGGGCACCTGGCAGGGGCGATTCTCGCGCACACAGTCCACAAAGTGGCGCAGTTCCAACATTAAAGGCTCGGCCATGGGCACGTGAATGCGCTCGATAACGCTCTCTTGGCGGTACTTGGTGGTGCTGCGATTGTCGAGATACTGCGGGAACATGCGCCGGTGAATCAGGACTGACTTGTTCAGCAGGTCGGCCTCGATGTAGGCTCCTTCGGCGGTGACTTCGATGGCGCGCACCTTTTGCTCCGTGACCCGCGAGGCAGCCAGTGTGGCGATAGGCCCGCCGCGAAAGGATAGGGTCGCCACGGCGTGATCGATCGCGCCAGTGTGAATGGTGCGCCCCCAGGCATTGACCCCTTCGACCTCCAGGCCGACCGTGTTCATGACCAAATCCAGGTCGTGAATCATCAGGTCGCGGATGACGTCCACATCCGTGTTGCTGGTGTCAAAGGGGCTGAGGCGGCGCACGTTGACGCCGGTGAGCTTCATGCCGTCGGTGACGTGCTTGAGCTCGATAAAGGCCGGGTTGAATCGCTCGATGTGGCCGACCTGGAGCACCAGGTTCTTTGCTTCGGCCATCTGCACCAGCTTTTGGGCTTGTTCGATCGTCTCGGCGATGGGCTTTTCCACCATGACCGGC
>CAYHAR010000209.1:0-6524 GCA_964354595.1 uncultured Anaerolineae bacterium
CCGCTCGGACGTCCGCCGCTGCTGCGCGGCGAATCGTGCTCGCGCGCTTGTTCGGGCGTCCAGCCTTGCAGCACGGCCTGGCGGCTCAGGCGAATCTTGCCCGCCGGGTCAATGTCGGTGATCATGACCATGATCTCGTCGCCCAACTTGGCAACATCTTCAACCTTGTTCACGCGGTAATCGGCCAGTTGCGAGATGTGAACCATCCCGTCCAGGCCGGGCAGGATTTCCACGAACGCGCCAAAGTCGGTGACGCGCACGACCTTGCCGGTGTAGATGCGGCCGATCTCGGGCGACTCGGTGAGCGCCTCGATGCGGCTGCGCGCGGTCTCGGCGGCGCTGCCGTCGGTCGCCGCGATGTAAACCGTGCCGTCTTCTTCGATGTCAATCTTGACGCCGGTCTCGTCCTGGATGCCGCGAATGACTTTGCCGCCGGGGCCGATGACCGCACCGATTTTGTCCACCGGGATGTGGATCGTCGTGATGCGCGGCGCATAAGGCGAAAGCTCCGGTCGCGGCTCGGGCATACACTCGCGGAGCACGCCAATCACCTGCATTCGCGCCTCGCGCGCCTGAGAGAGCGCCTGCTCCAAGATCTCGTAGCGCAGTCCCTTGACCTTGATATCCATTTGCAGCGCAGTGATGCCGGCTTCGGTGCCGGCGACTTTGAAATCCATGTCGCCCAGGTGATCTTCCATCCCCTGGATGTCGGTGAGCACCGCGTAGCGGGCGCCGTCGGTGATGAGGCCCATCGCAATGCCGCCGACCGGCGCTTTGATCGGCACGCCCGCGTCGAGCAGCGCCAGCGTGCTGCCGCACACGGACGCCATCGAAGTGCTGCCGTTGGACGAGAGCACCTCGCTGACCAGGCGGATGGTGTAGGGGAAATCTTTTTCCGGCGGGATGACTGCCATGATCGCGCGCTCGGCCAATGCGCCGTGGCCCACCTCGCGGCGGCTCTTGCCGCGCAGCACGCGCGCTTCGCCGGTCGAGTAAGGCGGAAAGTTGTAGTGGTGCATGTACCGCTTGGACTCTTCCGGCGAGACCAGGTCTTCGATCTCTTGCTGGTCGCGCGGAGTGCCGAGCGTGGCGATGGTGAGCACTTGCGTCTCGCCGCGCGTGAACAGGCCGGAGCCGTGCGCGCGAGGCGCAAGCCCCGTCTCGGCGGACAGCAAGCGAATCTGGGTCAGCTTGCGGCCATCGGGCCGCACGCCCTCGTTGAGGATGCGTCCGCGCACTTGCGCCTTTAACTCGTCGTGAAAGACTTCTTTGATCTGCGCCGGGTCCATCGGCACGCCGGGCGCTTGCACTGCCTCGCCGCTGGCTTCTTCGGTCAGCTCGGCGATGATTTCTTCTTCGAGTTCATCGAGCGCAATGTTGCGCTCGTCCTTGTCGAACGTCGAGTTGAGGATCGAGGCGATGCGTCCATTGAGCCTGCCCTGCACAGCGGCGACGACGGTTTCGGATACGGCAAACGATTGATAGTCCGCTTTGGGCTTGCCCAAGGCCTCGCGCATCTGGTTTTGCAGCGCAATGATGGGCTGCATCTGCTCGTGACCAAAGCGCAGCGCCTCGACCATCAGGTGCTCTGGCAATTCGTTCGCGCCGCACTCGACCATCAGGATCGCGTCCGCCGTTCCAGCCAGGCGCAAATCGAGCGCGCTTTCGGCCATCTGCGAAGCGGTCGGGTTGACGACGAATTGGTTGTTGATGTGGCCCACGCGCACTGCGCCGACCGGCCCGCCAAACGGAATGTCGCTGATGGTCAACGCAGTAGACGCGCCGACGATGCCCAGGATGTCAATCTGATGTTCCAGGTCGCTGGAAAGGCTGGTGATGATGACCTGCACGTCGTTGCGTAAATCTTTGGGGAACAAGGGGCGAAGCGGACGATCAATCAGGCGGCAGACGAGGATCCCACCGTCGGTGGGGCGGCCTTCACGCCGAAAGTACGAGCCGGGGATTTTGCCCGCGGCGTACAGCCGCTCCTCGTAATCCACGCTGAGAGGGAAAAAGTCAATGCCCTCGCGCGGGTTGCGAGCCATGGTCGCCGTGCAGAGCAAGAGCGTGTCGCCTTGCCGCATGGTGACGGCGCCGTTGGCTTGCCCGGCCAGCTTGCCGGTCTCGATGATGATCTCGTCCGAGCCGACGGTCGTTTTAAAGATTTGACTATGTAGCATGGTGTAACCTCCGTACCGGGAAACCGGACATGCCGATCCGTTCCCGGAAGACTAGATTCCCGGCGCGGAGATCAGGGACTGGGAACTGCCTCGCACAGCGCTGGCCCAAGATGCCAGCCGTTCTGCGGGACACTCTCCAATTCCTGCTCTCAACGCTCCAGGTTGGATCAAGGCAAATGGCGGATGGCGAACCGTCTGAGAATAACAAAAGCCTATGGACTCTACTTTCAGCCATAGGCTAGACTTGTGTTTGCTGCCAGCCATCTGCTATTGGCTATCTGCTACCGGCTACTTGCGCAGCCCCAAACGTCCGAGGATGCCCTTGTAACGGTCGGGCGCTCTGTGGCTCAAGTACGCCAGGTGCCGGCGGCGCTGACCGACGAGCTTGAGCAGCCCGCGCCGGCTATGCTCATCGTGCTTGTGAGCCTTGAGATGCTCGGTCAACTGGGTGATGCGAGTCGTCAGGATGGCGATTTGCACCTCGGGCGAGCCGGTGTCTGCGCCATGCAGGTGATATTGTTGGATAATGGTGTCTTTCTCAGTCTTTGACAGCGCCACGTCACGCGCTCCTTCTAGTTTCACTTGCCTATGAACTTGCGGGCGGGATTCTACCACAGGACGCGGAATCGGTCAACCAGGCAACCCGTCAATCAGTTACTCTGTCAACCCGTGATCAGTGATCAGTCACCTTGTCTCCGAGAGCGTTTCGCGTTGGGGACAGCTTCCCCGCTCAGGAGTCAAGGCTTTAGCCGGAAAATCCGCCTGTAGACTCGACTCCGGCGGATAGAAAGCGTCGGGCGCGCTCAGATTATGTGCGCGGCCTTATCCCCGGGTCGAAACGCTTCCTGTCTCCTTGTCCTTCTGTGAGGTGACTTGTGTGTTATAATCAGAGAGGCTCGGCCAAGCCACTTGCCGGCAGTTGATAAGGTTTGGAAAATCATGCCTACCGCAAACATCCTCGTCGCCGACGACGCCGCAGAGGTGCGCGACCTCGTCACTCAATATCTGACGGATTTGGGCTATCGCGTCAAGACCGCTTACGATGGCGAAAGGGCCATCGCCTTTATCAGCAAGCAGCCGTTCGAGCTGGTCATCACCGATTTGCAGATGCCCCGGGCGGACGGGCTGGAGGTGCTGCAAGCGGCCAAAGCCCGCGACCCGAACACAGAGGTCGTCATTCTCACCGGCAACCCCACGCTGGAATCGGCCATCGGCGCCTTGCGCGAAGGCGCGTATGACTATTTGACCAAGCCGGTGGAAAACCTCGACGTCCTGCGGCACGTCGTCGAAAGCGCGTTGGGACATCGCAGCTTGGTGCTGGAAAATCAGCGCCTGATGGAAGAGTTGCGCGCGCTCAACGCCAGCCTGTCGAGCCGCGTGACCCAGCAGACCGGGCAACTGCGCGATGCCTACCAGCAACTCCAGAGCCTCGACCAGATGAAAGCGCAGTTCGTATCCGTCACGTCGCACGAGCTGCGCACGCCGCTCGCCCAATTGTTCTTCACCGCCGACTTGGTCCGCGGCCAGCTCGAAGAGAACTCGATTGCGGGCGCGCAAGCCCACCTGGCAGATCTGGTCTCGCAAGGCCAACGGCTGCGGCGATTGATTGACAATCTACTCGACTTTAGCCAGATGGATCGCAATGAATTCGAGCTGGCGGTGGGCGAATGTCACCTGCCCGCGCTGGTCAACTCCACAGTCGAGTTGTGGCGCATGCGGATCGAAAAAAAGCGACTCCAATTGGAAATCTCGATGCCCGAGCGCGACATTGTTCTCAACGCGGATAGCTCCCGCTTGCAGCACGCGCTCGGCCAGTTGCTCGACAACGCCATCAAATTCACATTGCCCGGCGGGCGAATCGTGGTGGGCGCGCACGGGCCGATGCGCGCTCCGTGGCCCGAAGCGGGTCCATCTTTCTTTGTGGTGATGGCAGTCGCCGATTCGGGCGTGGGCATCCCCCCGGAAAAGCAACAAGCGATCTTTAAGGCGTTCACCCAGGTGGACATGAGCGACCAGCGCAAGTTCGGCGGCCTGGGCATGGGCCTGACGATTGCGGCGCGCATCGTCTCGGCGCACGGCGGGCGCATCATGCTCAAGAGCGAGCCGGGCAAAGGGAGCACGTTTGCCATCTGGCTGCCGATACGATAGAGGGCGACCGCGAGGGTCGCCACTGCATTTTGTGTGTGCTTACCGACTGTGCTAAAATAGTCAGGTAGCCTGGTAGTCGAATGGTCAGATCGTCTGACTAGTGGGCTACACGACAAGACCGTGTGACCCCATGTCTATCCCGCTGGAAGCTGTCGTCGGCGAATTGCACATCCTTGGCGGCGCGCGGCAGAGCGTGACGCTGCCCACGGCGACGCTCGTCGCGCCCCGACGCGCGGCGCGCGGCCGCGCCGGCGACACGCTGTTCGTCCTCCTTGATCTGCGCGGTCCGGAGCCGCTGCCTTACGAGACGTTGATGGATTGCGTCGAGGCGGCGTATTGGAGCACGCCCGGCACCGTCACCTCGGCGTTGCGCGCCGCGTTCACCGCCGCCAACGACTGGCTGATGGATCACAACGTGCAGGCCGCTGTCGCCAGCCGATTCCACGCCGGGGTGAGTTGCGCGGTGCTGCGCGGGGCTGAAGTCTTTATCGCGCAGGCCGGGCCGGCGGCAGCCTACGTGGCGCATCACGGCCAGGTCGAGCGATTTCCGGCGCGCGATGTGGTCGCCCCGGCGATGGGCGCATCGCGCGGCATCGAGCTGCGTTTCTCGCGCGCCATGCTCAGCCCTGGCGACACGCTGCTGCTGTGCGATTCGGCCACCGCCGAGCGGGTATCGGAAGAAGACATCACTCGCGCCATCGCCTACACCGGCGTCGAAGCCGCGTTGCAAAGCCTCGAAAAGCTGGCTGGTTCCAGCGACTTGATCGCATTGATCGTCGAAGGTGCGGCAGAAGCCAGGGCGAGGGCCGCCATCGCTGCGGCGGTCCAAGAAGCTGCGCCTCTGGCGACTGAATGGTCGCCACAAGAACCGGAAGCGCCTCCCGCGCCCGCTCCGCCTGAGCCAACTCCCACACCAGAACTAGAACCGGGGATTGAAGAAGAAGCGCAACCCGTCGCGTGGAAACAGCGCGCGAGTGAGTTGATCACGCGGCTGAATTTGCGCGAACGGGCCATCGCCATCGGCGGGTCGCTCGTGGCGGGATTGGCCGTTGCCGCGCGAGGTCTGGCGACTATATTGCAGCGGACACTGCCGGAAGGCGCGGTCGCTCCGCGTCCGCGCGGCAGAGGGACGGACAGGGCGTTGATGGTCGTTGCGCTGGCGATTCCGGTCGCCGTCTTTTTGCTGGTTGCCACTGCCTACACTCAGCAAAGCGCGCTGGCGCGATTCCAGGCGTTGCTTTCCGGCGCGCGCGGTGAGGCCGCGCAAGCCGCCACGCTCAGAGAGCCGTCCGCGCGGCGCACGCGTTGGGCCTCTGCGCTCGACCAGGCCAAGTCCGCGCTGGCGATGCAGCCGGATAACGCCGAGGCGCGCAAGATGCGCGACGAAGCGCAGCGCGCGCTCGACCAGCTCGATAACGTCGTGCGCCTGTCCACGACGCTCGTGTGGGATTTCAAATCGCCAGGCCCGCACCGATTGGTTTCGCAGGGATTAGCCTTGTTCGTCCTCGACCGCGCCCAAGGTCGCGTGTTCCAGTTGACGCTCAACGAAGCGGGCGACGGCGTGGCGCGCGACCCGCAGGGGGGCGGCGGCCCGCCCGTGCGCGTGTATCGCACGCAAAACGTCGGCGAGCGGCAAGTGGGCGATTTGGTTGACCTGGTGTGGATGCCCTCGGGCGGGACGCGCACGCGCAGCAGCCTGTTGATTTTGGATGGCGGCGGCTTGCTCGATTACGACCCGGCGTGGAATCTGCGCGCGGCCGCGTTGGGGCAGGGGCCGGTTCCGACCGGCGCGCGCGCGATGGCCGCGTTCGGCGGGAACCTGTACGTGCTCGACGTGGGCGCGAATCAACTGTGGCGATACAAGCCGCAAGGCGACGGGTACGCCGGGGCCGCCGAAGGTTACTTTGTTAAACCGCCCGGCGACCTGAGCAACGTGATAGACGTGGCGATTGATGGGAGCGTGTACCTGCTGCACTCGACGGGCCAAGTCCGCAAGTTTTTCGGCGGCGAAGAAAAAGCGTTTGCCGCCAGCGGGATGGCCGAGCAAATCAAGCGGCCGGTGGCGCTGGCGGTGGACGCCGAGGCGCGGCGCGGCGCGCTGTACGTGGCCGATGCAGGCGGCAGTCGCATCGTGCAGCTCAACACGGATGGCGCGTTCGTCCGGCAACTGCGCGCCACCAGCGACGCCTTTGACGC
>CAYHAR010000210.1:0-6423 GCA_964354595.1 uncultured Anaerolineae bacterium
GCGCGGAACGCCAGCAGTGGACGCGCCACCTGGCTATCCTGTTCCCACGCGCGCCGTAACAGTCCTAGCTCTCGTTGCATCGGAGCTAACTCGACAAGCGTCTCTAGCGGTGTGTCAGCCCGGCTCCACTCGATCACCCACATCCCCTCGCGCAGCATGTCGGGCACCGATGCCGCGGTGCGCGGGTTGCTCGCCGCCGTCGCCGCGCGGGCGAGTGTCGAGGCTAAATTACCCAACCGCTGCTGCCACGGTAATCGAGCATAGCGCGTGTGCAGTCGCCCCCAATCCATTCTCAGCCTCCCTCAAACACTCGACGCACAATGTGCTCAACTCGTTCGCGCAACTGTAGTGATTGCAGTTCTATGCCTGGATTACCTTGCCTGGGGCGGATATTGATCAGCGATTCAAAGCGCACCTCGCCCACCGGGTCCCAGTCTGCGCCCCAAACATCGGCCTGGCGACTGCCGTCGTCGAGCAAAGCCTGCTCGCAATCATAGTGCAGTCGCCGTCTCCGGCCACTATTTCACGCTCTACGTCCACAGCTAACTTTATACGTTCCAAATGCCTGGAGCATCTCGGCGACTTGGTCCGGCGTCGCTCGATCCCTCAGGATCACGATCATATTGCGCCTCCCGTGTTCGCGGGAGAGAGAGCTTGCTCACTCCCCGGCCTTGGCCTGCGCCTCCTCCACCAACTGCGCCACGTACTTTTCAATCTGCTCGCGCAGCCACGGCCACTCTTTGGCCTTGAGGTTGATCTTTTGCGCCTGGACGATGCCGCCCTGCGGGTTGGCGCGTCCACGCGCCACGCGCACCTTGCGCCCGCCTTGCGAATCCTCGATGATGCCCACCTGGACGTACCAGCCCCCGCCCAGCGCATACGGCTCCGAGGAAACGATCCACTTGCTGCTATAGTCTTTCTCTTTTTCGTCGGCCATGCTTCACCTCGCCTGGATTCAGTTTCAATCAGAATTGTAGTCCAAAGTCCCCCGCCGGGCAAGTCGGGCGACCCACGGGTGGGCAACCACAAGGGTCGCCCCTACGTTGCGTGGAGATTGCCTACCTGGCACAATTGCTTGATTGGGTATATCGTATCAAAATACCACATACGAGAGGAGTCAATACTGCCATGGCCGTCACCGTACGGGAAGCCAAGTCAGGCGACGAGCGCGCCGTCATCGAGCTGATTGGAGAGCTGGCGCAGTCCACCAGCGAGACAAGTCCTATCACGGAAGACTATGTCAGAAAATATCTGGCCTTCCCGGGCAGCAACATTTTGTTATCCGAAGAAGAGGATCGCGTCGTCGGGCTGCTCAGTTACTCTGTCCGACCCAATCTTTATCATGCGGCCAACTCGGCTCTGATCGAAGAACTGGTCGTGCGCGAGTCGGCGCGCGGTCGTGGCGTCGGCAGCGCGCTCGTGTCCGAGTTGCTGCGCCGACTGCCTTTGCTCGGCTGCGCGGAGGTCTCAGTCACGACGATGCCCGACAATAAAGAGGCACAACGCTTTTACCGGTCGCACGGTCTCGTGGACGAAGCCGTGTTCCTCGAAAAGCACCTGTAAGGATTGTGAGGAAGCGAACATGGAAAAGGTCAATCTCGCGCACAAGTTTAATCTCTTTCAGGACTAGTGGCATCCCCGCATCGCGGGCGAACTCGACGATTCGTACATCAAGCTGGCAAAACTCGAGGGCGAGTTTGTCTGGCATCACCACGATGCCGAAGACGAATTGTTTCTGGTCGTCAAGGGCAAGCTGCTGATCAGGCTGCGGGATCGAGACATCCAGTTGGACGAGGGCGAGTTCGTCGTCATCCCCCGAGGCGTGGAACATCTCCCCATCGCCAAAGAGGAAGCGCACGTGTTGCTGCTTGAGCCAAAATCCACCAACGTCTACATACCCCTCGCTACTTTAAAAATGTATGATGCGCGGAGGCAGGCGGGCAATGGAGGACTTCTGTGGACGAGATTTGAACCTTGCCAAGGTTGTGGTAGACTCTGCCACGCAGTTGTGATAGAATGTTAATCGCCGGTGCAGAGGATAGTGCAACGCTAGAGTGCGACCGCAGCCATTCATTCAAACTGTCGTTGACGAGCTAACATGCTCCTCATCTTGCCTGCCTTTATGGCATGGTTATTGTGAGAGTCTGTAATGAGCCCATATCGAGTCATCCGGTCTCTTTAGAAACGGCCATGTAAAAAGACCAAAGACGAATAGAATAATCGTCTATCTTATCGCAGGGGAGAGATCAGCACGGGCACGATAAGAGCAGCTTTACTCCAAATGACTGCCCACGGCACTGACCAGGCCGCGAATCTCGCCAAAGGCGAGACGTTTTGTCGCCGCGCCGCCGCGATGGGCGCAGACATTGCGCTCTTTCCAGAGATGTGGAACATTGGCTACACCCCCTGCCCTTCTGAACTCGAGGCGCGCAAGGCGTGGCAAGCGCAGGCCATAGGCCCCCAAGATGATTTTGTCACGCACTTTAAAAAACTGGCAGAAGAACTCGATATGGCGATTGCGCTCACCTATCTTGAGCGCTGCGCGAAGCGTGATGCGCCGCGAGGTTCGGTGTCCCTGATTGACCGGCACGGCAAAATCGTGATGACGTATGCCAAGGTTCACACGTGCGATTTCGACATGGAAGCCGCCTGCACGCCGGGCGATGATTTCTACGTCTGCACGCTGGACACGAAGAGCGGACAAGTCAAAATCGGCCTGATGATCTGCTTTGACCGCGAGTTTCCAGAAAGCGCCCGCATCCTGATGCTCAAAGGCGCGGAACTCATTTTGACGCCCAACGCCTGCGAACTGGAACAGAACCGCATCGGCCAGTTCAGGACGCGCGCTTACGAGAACATGGTCGGCGTGGCGATGACGAATTACGCCGCCCCGCAAGAGAACGGCCATTCTCTCGCTTTTGACCCCATTGCGTTCGATCAAGACGGTCGCCCGCGCAACACGCTCATTATCGAAGCTGGCGAAAGCGAAGGCATCTACCTGGCAGAATTTGACATGGACAAGATTCGCGCCTGGCGAGAGCATGAAGTGTGGGGCAACGCTTTCCGCAAGCCGCGCCGCTACTCGCTCTTGACCTCGCTCGAGGTCGAGCTACCTTTCATCCGGGCGAGTGCGAGAAGATAGAACCATCATCCCCTGCCCTTTTTCCTAGAGGGGAGAAGGGAGCACCCCCTCCCCTTCCTAGGGGGAGGGCTGGGGCAGGGGTTGAACAAAGGAGCAACACATGGGACTACTCTCCAACAAAATCGCCGTCATCACCGGAAGCTCGCGCGGCTTTGGGCTGGCAATGGCCCAAGCGTTTGCAAGTCAAGGCGCAGCCGTCGTGCTGGCTTCGCGCTCGGAAGCCGCCATTCAACAAGCGGTCGAATCAGTGCGCTCGACAGGCGCTCCAGTCACCGGCATTGCCTGTGATACGTCCGACATGAAACAGGTCGAAGCATTGGCCGAGCACGCAGTCAAGACGTTTGGGCGGTTTGATGTCTGGGTCAACAATGCCGGCATATCGCCCGCCTACGGGCCGACGGCTCACGTCCAGCCCGAAGCGTTCGTCAAGACGACGCAGACCAATATCCTGGGAACGTACTATGGCTCAATGATCGCGCTGCGTCATTTCTTGCCGAACAAGAGTGGCAAGCTCATCAACATCATGGGCGCTGGCGCGCGCGGGCCAGTACCGATGCAGAACGCCTATGCTTCGAGCAAGGCCTGGATTCGCAGTTTCACGCTCGCGCTGGCCCAGGAATACAAAGACAGCGGCGTAGGAGTCTACGCCTTTGGCCCTGGCATGATGATCACGGACATGCTCATGCGCGTCGAGGTGGTGGCCGGATTCGAGCACAAGCTCGAATCGCTGCCGATGGTGTTGCGCGTGTTGGGCAAACCGCCGGAGGTGTCCGCGCGCAAAGCGGTGTGGTTGGCGAGCTCTGCCACCGATGGCCGCACCGGCCTTGAAGTGCATCTGTTCAATCCCGCCGCCGCCATGTTCGGCTTTCTGCGCGAAAGAATCCGCGGGCTTGCAGGTCGGCCTGACGACTGGCCCAGACCCAACATCACGTCCATCCCACCGGCGATTTGACCTTTGCGAAGAGCGAAAAAGCAAACATGACGCCTGAAAACAACCTCGTCCTCGTCACCGGCGCGACCGGCTACATCGGCGGGCGACTGGTTTCTCGCCTGCTAAAAGCCGGATACCGCGTGCGCGTACTGACGCGCGATCCGGCTCGTCTGCAAGGTCGGTCGTGGCTGGCGCAGGTCGAGGTGATCCAGGCGGATGTCTTGCAGCCTGACACGTTGCCCGCGGCGATGGCGGGCGTCACAGCGGCGTTTTACCTGGTTCACATCATGAACGGCGGGGGAGATTTCCGCGAGCGCAACAAAACATCTGCACGCAATTTCAGGCAAGCCGCGCAAGCCGCGGGCGTGCAGCGCATCATCTACCTGGGCAGCCTGGGCAACGTGGATGCGGATCGCTCGCAACGTCTGCTTTCCCGGCAAGAGACGGGCCACGTCTTGCGAGAGTCGGGCGTGCCGGTGACCGAGTTTCGCGCCAGCCTCATCATCGGCTGCGGCAGCATGTTCTTTGAAATGATCCGCTATGGCACCGAGCGTGTGCCGGTCATGCTGGCCCCGCGCTGGGTCTATACCCGCGTGCAACCCATCTCTGTCTTTGATGTGGTCAGTTACCTGATCGCCGCGTTGAGCGCGCCAGAGAGCGCCGGGCGAATCATCGAAATCGGCGGACCGCAGGTGCTCAGCTATGGAGACATGGTGATGGGCTATGCTCGCGCTCGCCACCTGCATCACCTGCTGATCCACCTGCCCATGTTCGCCCCGCGCCTGTCCTCGTATTGGGTGCATTGGGCCACGCCGATTTCGGCCCGAATGGCCTACTCGCTCATCGAAGGCTTGCGCGACGAGGTGATCGTCCACGACGACGCAGCGCGTCGCCTGTTTCCTCAGATCAAGCCGATGGATTACGACATCGTCTTGAGGTTTGCGCTAGCGCGCGTGGAGGCCGGCCAGGTGGATACGTCGTGGAGTGACGCGCTGGCAACCAGCCAGGGCGACGTGACGCCCGTAGAATTCAAATGGCGCGAAGGCATGTTCATCGAGCGGCGGCAGCGAATCACGTCTGCTTCAGCCGAACAAGTGTATCGCGTTTTCGCCGGCCTGGGCGGCGAGCATGGCTGGCTGTATGGCACGTGGCTCTGGCAATTGCGCGGAGCGATTGATCGCTTCTTTGGCGGCGTGGGCGTCAGCCGAGGGCGCCGCAATCCCGACGGCGTTCACGTGGGCGACGTGGTGGACTTTTGGCGCGTGGAAAAAGTTGAGCCGGGCCGCTTGCTCCGTTTGCGGGCCGAGATGAGAATGTTCGGCCCCGGCTGGCTCGAGTTCGAAGCGCAGCCGCAGCCAGGTGGCGCAACTCGCTTGCTCCAGACCGCGTTCTACGCGCCGCGCGGATTGATGAGCTTGCTGTACTGGTATTCGTTGGTCCCGTTTCACGCGTTCATCTTTTCCGGCTTGATTGACAAGATTGTTCAACACGCCGAAGCCAGGTGATCCAGGCTGACATCGCCGCACATGCGAACTATTCGCAATAGCAGTGGCAATTATCTAGCTTCGTGGTAAAATTAGGGTTCAGTTCTGTCACCCTGAGCGAAGCGAAGGGTCTCTTTCACGCAGGAAAGAGATGCTTCGCTGCGCTCAGCATGACACATACGCAGAGAACTGAACAGCCCTGGTGGTAAAATAGGACCTATGAACAAGATAACTCGTCTCGACTATAACGATCCGGCGCCAGACCTCGACATCACAACAGCCACCGGCGAGGTTATCCGCCTCTCTTCGCTGTGGGCTGACAAGACTTGCGTGCTTGCCTTCACGCGCCACTTTGGCTGACCGCAGTGCAAGGAAATGCTGGACCAGTTGGTCCAGCTCAAGCCAGAGTTGGAAGCCTCCGGCCTGCGGCTGGCCGCGGTGACGCAAGGCACGCCTAAAGAAGCCCTGGCGTTTTGCCGGCAGCGTGCGCCGGGCATCTTTTGTCTTTCCGATCCTGAACGCCGGGCGTATCAAGCCTATGGACTGGGACGCGCTAACGTCTATCAAGCATTCTTGTCTCCCCAGGTCTGGTCAGGCAATGCCGCGGCAAGCAAACACGGCTACAAGCCGGAACTGCCGCCCCAAGGGCAGGATGCCCTGCAAATGTCCGGCACGTTCATCATCGGCGCCGATGGACGCATCCGGCTGCCTTACTATTACGACACCATTGCAGATCACCCCTCAGTAAGCCTCTTGTTAAAAGGCGTCCTTTCGACCGATTGGAACAAGCCTTTTAACGCGCCGCTTGGGTAAATCGCTTCAACTGTTCTCGACAACCGAGGTATTGACATGCCAATTTATCTGGC
>CAYHAR010000211.1:0-6409 GCA_964354595.1 uncultured Anaerolineae bacterium
GTGAGCCGCACAGGACTCGAACCTGTAACCAAGGGATTAAGAGTCCCCTGCTCTACCGAATTGAGCTAGCGGCCCAACGCGGGCCATTATAACAATTTTGCTTAGAGTGTCAAGTTCGGTTCTCATTTTGTCATGGGGCGTTGATGATGGTATAATCCGCTCATCAAACTTTCAGGAGGCCGACAGTGGAAATCTCGACCAAAGAAATGAAGCGCGCCAGCCTGGTCACCGTCAGCGGACGGGTGGACTCGGCAACTGCCCCGGATCTCGACAAGGCGCTGCAGACGCTCATCCAGGCCAATCGCAATCAGATTGTCGTTGACCTCAAAGGTATAGAGTACATGAGCAGCGCCGGCATCCGTGCGCTCGTCAGCGCGCTCAAGGCGGCCAAGGCAGGCGGCGGGAATTTGTGCATCGCTCAACCCTCGACGCGCGCGCGCGACGTGCTCGAGCTGGCCGGGCTTACTACCATCTTTGCGATCCACGAAGACCTGATTGAAGCGGTTGGCTCTTTCTAGGCTCGGGTCAGAAACTGGGGCGCAACTCGCATAGCCTCCGGCCGGGCCGCCGGGCAACCTGAACATAGCCCACCCTGGCAGCCAATGGCTTGGAGCTTGTGTGTTTCTATGCTCTCGGCGGGTTGCCCTCGTTGGGCGCGGGCTGTCTGGTCAAGCTGGCCTGGCAAAGGCCGGCGTTGGCTTGTCAAATTCTATCCAATGGCCGATTCCCCCCATTGGCCCAAAATCCTTGTTTGGGGATAGGTGTTGAGTGGACGAATGTTGTCTAACGGTTCCTGGGCGTTTCGAGTACCTGGCGCAGATTGCAAATTTTATTGAGGTGACAGCCCGCGATGCGGGATGGAGTGACGACGACATTTACCGTGTGCAGATGGCGGTAGACGAAGCGTGCTCCAACATTATCGAGCACGCTTACGGGCCGGACCGGCAAGGTGATATCAAACTATCTTGTCGCGTCCAAGCAGAAAGAGACCTGGTCATCTCGATTCACGACGCCGGCCGGCCATTCGACCCGACGCTGGTGCCCGAGCTGCCCAGGGGCAGCGATTGGGAGAATCTGCCAGAAGGCGGGCTGGGCTTGTATTTCATGCGAAGGCTGATGGACCAAGTGACATTTCACTTTGACGAGCAAAACGGCAACACGCTGACGATGCTAAAGCGGAGGCCCAAGTGAGAGTGTCCGAGGAGCGCCTGGCGGACGGGGTCGCGCGCGTCACGGTGGAAGGGCGACTGGATGCGGTGACGGTTCCGGGGTTTGAACAGACCTTGCAGCGGCTCTTGGCCGATGGGCAGATTCGAATCATCGTGGACTTGGGCGCAGTGAACTACATTTCCAGCAGCGGCCTGCGCGCGCTGTTGACCGCCCGCCGCCAGGCTCGCATCCGAGGCGGCGAAGTGTTGCTATGCCAGCTCCACCCGCGCGTGCGCGAGATTTTTGAGATGGTGGGCTTTATCTCAGTGTTCGGCGTATACGCGACGTGCCAGGAAGCGGCTGGCGCGTTTCCGCCGCGGACCCCGGCCGCCTAGAGCGCGTTTGCAGCTTTTCGCCCTGGCCGCGCGCCGGGGCGATATTTTGTCCGAGCAGAGTGGAGGCGACACGCTTCGCGCCATGTCGCCCGCAGCCGCGCCAAGAGGCGACGGCTGCGGAATGGCTTTTTGAAGCTGTTGGTCCTGACGTGTCCCCAATCACCTGGTTGCTCATCTTTATCGGTAGTCTGAGCCTGGCGGCGCTGGCGTTCATCCTGCGCCGGCGACTGGCTTCGCGCCGCGCGTTAGAGCAGCGCGTGCAAGAGCTTTCCGCGTTGGCCGAGGCAGGCCGCGCCATGGCCAGCGCCACGCTGGAAGTAGACAAGCTGTGCGAGTTGATTTACCAGCAGGCCAGCAGCATTGTAGACACTTCTACATTCCAGCTTGGATTGTTTCAAGACGACCATTACCACATCAAGCTGTGGCAAGTGAGCGGCGTCCGCCAACGGCCCGCCGTCTTTGATTTGAAGGAAGGCGAAGGCATTGTCGGATGGGTGCGCCGCACGGGCCAGCCACTCCTGGTGCGCAATTTTGCCGCCGAAGCCGACACTCTCCCCGCTCGCCCCCGCTACATCAGCCCCGAGCCGCCGCGCAGCGCCGTGTTTGTCCCACTGTTGACCGGAGCCGAGGTCATCGGCGCGTTGGCGATTCAAAGCTATGAAGCGGCCGCTTTCACCGACGATCACCTCCGCTTGCTTTCGATTATCGCCAGCCAGGCGGGCGCGGCCATCGCCAACGCGCGCTTGTTGGAAAGCGAACGGATGCGCGCCAAGCAGCTCGACCTCATCGGCCAGGTCAGCCGCCAGATTGCCGCGATCTTGGAGATTGAAAAACTGATTGTGTGCGTGGTCGAGTTGGTGCAGCGCACGTTCGGCTACTATCATGTGGCCGTGTGCCTCCTCGACGAGCGCAACCATCAGATCGTGTTCCGCGCCTGCACGCAACCGGCGCTCATCGGACATGCCTCGCGGTTGGGCCAGGGCATCATCGGCCACGTGGCCGAGTCCACCCAGGCGCTCTTGGTCAACGACGTGACCGCCGATTCGCATTACATCCCTCTGGACGGGCTGCCAGAGACCCACAGCGAGCTGGCCGTGCCGCTCAAGTTCGGCGATATTGTGATGGGCGTGCTCGACGTGCAGAGCGACCAGCAGAATGCCTTTGGCGAAAGTGATCTGTTCGTCTTGCAGACGCTGGCCGACCAGGTCGCCATTGCCATCCGCGAGGCGCAACTGTACGAGGCCGAGCGGCACCGCCGCCAGGTGGCCGATACGTTGCGCGACATTGCCGCCATGTTAGCCAGCACCCTCGACCTGGATCAGTTGTTGGACTATATCCTGGAAAGCCTGTCGCGCCTGGTGGCTTATGATGCGGTCGCCGTGTTGTTAAAGAATGATGACGACACACTGACAGTTCACGAGGCGCACGGGTTACCCGCGGTGACGGCGACCCTCGGAAAGCAAGTGCCGATGCGCGAGGGGGGTCGGTTCATGCGGCTCCAAGAAGCGCGTCGCCCGCTCATCTTTGGCAAGGAGGACAGCAGCGGCGCGTTCCACGACCTGATTGGCCTGGCGCCGGATCACTCTTGCCTGGGCGCGCCACTCATCGCGCGCGACGAGCTGATCGGCTTTTTATCGGTCGAGCAAATCAAGCCCGAATCCTATACACAAGATGACGCCGAGGTCGTCTTTGCGCTGGCAGGACTGGCAGCGCTCGCCATCACCAATGCGCGCCTGTATGAAGCCGAACGCGAGCAGGCGTGGGTGAGCACGGCGCTGCTGCGCGTGGCCGAAGCGACGACGCGCGCCGCCGGCGTGGACGAAGTGCTCTCGACCGTCGTTCGTATCACGCCGATGCTTTCCGGCGTGGATCGCTGCGCGGTGCTCTTGTGGGACGCGGCGCAAAACGTTTTTCGCGCGGCGCACGAATACGGCTTGAGCCGCGAGCAGTCTCGCCTCTTTGCCGATTTGCGCATCCCGCCCGGCCAGTGGGACGCACTGGACGAGCTGCGCGAGTTGCAGATGCCCATTCGGGTCGCTGCGCCAGAGCGCCCGGTGCAGGTCGTGTTTGGCCCAGGCTTTTTGTTGGCGCTGCCTCTGATTGCTCGTGGGCAGGTAGCCGGGGCGATGCTGGTGGGCACTAGAGATGGCGGCCCGCTCGACCCGCATCGCGTAGAGATGATCACGGGCATCGCCAACCAGGCTGCGCTGGCGATTGAGAGCGCGCAACTGGCGACGGCTCAGCGCGAAGAAGCGTGGGTCAACATGGCGCTGCTCCAGGTGGCCGAAGCCGTCGGCAGCCAGACCGACCTTTCCGAAATCCTCACGACCGTCGTACGGTTGACGCCGCTGCTCGTCGGCGTGGAGGCCTGCCTGGTGTTCTTGTGGGACGAAGAGCGGCGCGCGTTCGTGGCCGGGGCGGCGTATGGATTGCCGCGCGACCGGCTGAGCGGGTTCCACACGCTGCACGTGCCCGGCTCGGTGTGGGAGATGGGGGACAAGAAATCCGGCGGCGCGGTCATGTCGGCGCAGAGCGTGCCGCGCAACATTTCGGTGACGCTGGGGCTTGACTCGCCGCGCGCGTTCCCGCTGCGCTCCAAAGGCCAGGTCGTCGGCGTGATGGTCGTCGAGGGCGCGGTGGAAGAGCTAAAAGAAGCCAGCCGCGCGATGAACATTCTCTCCGGCATCGCGCACCAGACGGCCATCGCGATTGAAAACACTCGGTTGGTCTCCGAGCTGGCTGCGCGCCAGCGGCTCGAACAAGAGCTCAAAGTGGCGCGCGACATCCAGGCGAGCTTTTTGCCCTCGTCTTGCCCCGAGGTGCCCGGCTGGGAGCTGGCAGCGTTCTGGCGCGCGGCTCGCCAGGTGGGCGGCGACTTTTACGATTTCATTCCGCTGCCGCGCGATCATCAAGGGCTGGTCATTGCCGACGTGGCCGACAAGGGCGTGCCGGCGGCTCTGTTCATGGCGGTCACGCGAACCCTCACGCGCGCGGCCTCGCTGGCCCTGGGCGGCCATCGCACGCCGGGCGAGGCGTTGGTGCGCATCAACGAGATGATTCTTTCCGACGCGCGCTCGGACTTGTTCGTGACCATGTTCTTTGCCGACCTTTCGCCTGTGGGTCGCGTGATGTATGCCAACGCCGGGCACAATCCTCCGCTCGTGGTGCACGCGGCCACCGGCGAGGTGGAATATCTCAAAGAGCACGGGATGGCGCTGGGCGTCATGCCTGAAGTGACGCTGCACGATCAGCACGTCAAGCTGGAAAATGGCGACGTGCTGGCGCTGTATACCGACGGCGTGACGGACGCGCTCAATGCGCGCGGCGACGAGTTCGGGTTGGAGCGTCTCGAGCAGACCATCGTCACGCATCGCCGCCAGTCTGCGGAGCGCATTGTGGCGGCGATTCAAGATGCCGTCGGCGAGTTTGTGGGTGACGAGCCGCCGTTCGATGATCTGACACTCGTTGTGGCCAAGCGTTCCGTCGAAAGTTGACGAAAGACAAAAGACGAAGGGATACGTCGTTCGTCTTGGCGACAAGATGACCAAGGTAAATCTGCAAACCATCTTGGCGGCCCAGGCCCGCATCGCCCCATTCGTGCGGCGCACGCCGCTCGAATTTTCCCCGCAACTGGGCGCGCACCTCAAGCTGGAAAATTTGCAGCGCACCGGCTCGTTCAAGCTGCGCGGCGCGCTCTATCGCGTGCTGGCGTTGACAGACGAGGAAAAGCGGCGCGGAGTGGTGACGGCTTCGGCGGGCAACCACGCGCAAGGTGTGGCGTTCGGCTGCGCGCAGTTGGGCGGGAGCGCCGTCGTCGTGATGCCCGAGGCCACGCCGCGCATAAAGATAGATGGCACGCGCGGCCTGGGCGCGGAGGTCAGGCTGTTCGGTTCCACCTATGACGAGGCCGAAGCCGAGGCGCGACGCATCGAGCGCGAAAGCGGGCGCGTGTTTGTCTCCGCGTACAATGACCCGCTCGTCATCGCCGGGCAGGGAACCGTCGCATTAGAGATTCTCCAGGATTTGCCGGACGTGGCGCAGGTCATTGCGCCGGTCGGCAGCGGCGGACTGATCAGCGGCGTCGGGATGGCGCTCAAGGCAGCCAATCCGGCCATCCGCGTCATCGGCGTCAGCTCGCGCGCGACGCCGGCCATCTACAATCACTTTAAAGGCGCCCGCCTGCCCCAGTTGCCGACGATTGCCGAAGGGTTATCGGGCGAGGTCGAGCCGGGGGCGCTCACGCTGGACATTGTCCCGCAGGTTGTGGATGACATCTTGCTGGTCGAGGAACGAGACATCCGCGCGGCGATTGCCTGGCTGGTCGAGGCGCATCACCTGATCGCGGAAGGTTCTGGCGTGGTGGGCATTGTTGCGCTGCGCCAGTGGCCGGACCTGCTGGCCGCCGGCCCTACGGCGGTCATTGTCAGCGGGGGAAATCTCGACATTGAAGAGTTGCGCCGAGTTATTGCCTGACGACAGCGAGTTGCGCGCGCCGCGCGCGGCTCTTGCTACTTTAACCATTGGATGTACTCGATCACGTTATTGTCTGCATCCCGGATGTAAATCCACTTTTCTGCCCCTTTAATTTCAAGCGGCCCCTTTACGACCGGGATGTGTTTTTCTTCTATCATCTTGAGGGTTTGGGTCATGTCATCGGTCGCAAGAGCCAGATGGGGACAAAAGGGCGGCTTGATCTGTGGCTTTTCGAACGGCTCGTTATCTAGACGCTGAATCAACTCTAGATTTCCGCCATCCAATTCCAGAAGGGCATAATCCTCTTGTTCTTCAGTATTCACATTTCGAAAGACAAGCCGCAAGCCTAACGTCTGTGTATAGAACTGGAGCGACTCGCTCATATTCGATAC
>CAYHAR010000212.1:0-1650 GCA_964354595.1 uncultured Anaerolineae bacterium
ACCTCTTGTGTCTCGCACATTTTGTGTGGCAGACAACGAGTTGATCGAAAAGTGATTGGCTGACTGCCAAAATCTTGCATCGGGTGATTCCAGAATGAGATTTATCAAACTGCTTTGCATGACGTTGATGTTGAGCGCCTGTTCGCTGTACGTTCAACTCGATCCTACTGCTACACCAGTTCCTGCTACTGTTACACCGACTCGCGCGCCGACGGCCACATTCACGCCAGCGCCGACTGCCACGCCTGCGCCGATCCAGATTTATTTTGACCCAGCCATGCCGGGCGACGCGCGCGACGCGCTACGACAGGCGATCAAGCCGCCGGCAAACGTCAAATTCAATTTCACAGACAATGCGCTTGCAGCGGATATTGTTTTCACGACGACGCAAGCGCCTTCGTATACCGTCGTCGCCGAATGGCTGTACGCGGTGGCCGCGCCGTTCCCGACTTACTCGGACGTTGTGACGAGCACGCTGATTACCCAGTTTTGGGATGGCAAGCCGGATGCGCTGAACGCGATCACCGACAACGGCGCGACGCCGACGCTGTTCGTCACGACCGACACGCTGCGCGCGTTGGCCGGCTTTTTTGGACATGCGCCTGCGCCCAACGCGCCGATGCAAGTGGTGGCGCAAGACAAACTGGTTGAAGCGGTCTGGGCCGCGCGACCAGCTTCGTGGACGATTGTGCCGTTCGACCAGCTCGATGCCCGCCTCAAAGTTCTGACGCTCGACGGCGTCTCGCTCTTGCGTCGGAACGGCAACAACGATTACTGGCTCAAGGTCCGCGTGACGCTGCCGCCGCCCCGGCGCGGCGTAGAATGGGTGCAGTCGCTCAAGGGCAAGCCGCTCACAAACCGTGACGAATCGCGCATGACCATCTTGGCGATGACGGGCGTCACCGCGCTGACGCGCGACACGGCCTGGATGATGGAACAAAAAGGCGTGCTGTATCCCAGCGAAAAGATCAAGAGCTGGCTGACGACTGCCGACATTGTCCACGTCAGCAACGAAGTCTCGTTCAACAGCGATTGCCCCCCACCAACACCCAATACCACGACGATGGCATTTTGCAGCGCGCCCAAGTATTTTGACTTGCTCAAGGACGTGCGCGCCCGCGTCATCGAAAACACCGGCAACCACATGAACGACTATGGCTGGCAGCCGTTCTCGTACACGCTTTCGCTGTATCAACAAGCCGGCATGGTTTACTTTGGCGGCGGGCGGACGATCACCGAAGCGCAGAAAGCGATCACGCTCACCGATCACGGCAACGTGCTGGGGTTCGTCGGCTGCAACCCGGTCGGCGGAGCGATTGCGTGGGCCGACGGGCTGAACGACGGAAGACCCGGCTCGGCCAAGTGCCAGTCGCCCTATCCTGTGATGCAAGCCGAGCTTCAAAAGCTCAAGGCGTCCGGCGCGGTGCTCATTGCCACGCTTCAATACGACGAACAGCCGCTGGGCGAATACTCGTACAATACCGCGCCGATCCAGGTCGCCGACTTTCGCAGGTTGGCGGACGCGGGTGCGGCGATTGTGAGTGGAAGCCAGGCTCACTTTCCGCAAGGGTTTGACCTGTATCGCGGCGGGTTCATTCACTATGGCGTCGGCAATTTGTTCTTTGACCAGATGCAATCGCTCGGCGTGCG
>CAYHAR010000212.1:1750-3117 GCA_964354595.1 uncultured Anaerolineae bacterium
GCGGTACTGCAAGCCAACGCCGACCGCTCGACCGCCCACATCCACACCGGTCCCGGCGTTCCCGCTTGCGCCGTCCAAAGATGTGCTGCCATATAGTTACGCCTACGTAAAAACTGGCCCGGTCGCGTTCTACGCCAGCCCTGCCGACGCAGAGAATGGGGCCGCTCCGTTGCGCACGCTGGACGCGGGTTACGTGTGGGTGCGCCTCACAGGCTGGATCACCTACAAAGGGCAGATATATTATCTTTCGAGCGATGGCGGTTACCTGCCGGCCTCTCGCACGGCGCTCTATCGCCCATCGGCTTTCCAGGGAATCACCGTGCGCAGCCAGCCGGAGTTTCCGTTCGCGTGGGTGCTGACCTCGGTCAAGACATCGCTAAAGCCCGGCGCCAAGCCCGCTGCGCAGTCGGTCGAATTCAGACGCTACAATCTTGCGACGCTTTACGAACGGCGCGAGGTGGGCGGTCAGGTGTGGTATCGCGTTGGAGAGAATCAGTGGATTATCCAGACGACGGTCGCCAAAGTTGAGCGGACTCTGCCGCCGGCGAGCGTAGGTCCCGGCGAAAAATGGATTGACGTGAGCCTGTTTGAGCAAACCGTGGCCGCCTATGAAGGCGACCAGATGGTGTACGCCACGCTCATTTCGTCCGGGCTGCGCCGCTGGCCCACTGCCAAGGGGCTGTATCGAATTCACCACAAGTTTGAGTTGGACGGCATGACGGGCCGGAAAGGCGAGCCTGACTATTACTCGTTGGAGGATGTGCCCTGGGTCATGTACTTTCACGAAGACTATGCGCTGCACGGCGCATATTGGCACGATGGCTTTGGTTTCCGGCACAGCCACGGCTGCATCAATCTCGCGCCTCTGGACGCCAAGTGGCTGTACGATTGGACGACGCCGACCGTGGCGTCCGGCGCAAAGAGCAAGAGCGCCACACCGGCCGAGCCTGGCACTTTCGTTTGGGTGCATGATTAGCGAGTATAGCGCAAAACTGTCACGCAGGAGCTTGCCCCATGTCCGATTCACTCCATATCGAACAAGCGCGCTCGACCCGCGATTTGCGCGCCATCATCTCGTTTCCCTGGCAGCTCTATCGTAATGATCCATGCTGGGTGCCGCCTGTCATCGCTGACCGATTAGCGCGCTTTGATCCGGCGACCAATCCGATGTTTCGCTACGGCGAAGCGCAAGCGTTCATCGCCCGGCGCGATGGGCGGATCGTCGGCACCGTCGCCGCCGCGATAGATTACGAACTCAACAAGGTGATGCACGAGCCGTTTGCCTCTCTTGGCTTTTTCGAGTGCATCAACGATTACGCGGTGGCCGAAGCATTGTTGAGCGTGGCGCGCGATTGGGCGCGAGCGCG
>CAYHAR010000212.1:3217-6312 GCA_964354595.1 uncultured Anaerolineae bacterium
CGGCAAGCCGGTCGGGTTCGTGCTGGCGCTGCCGGACATTAACGAGGCGCTGCTGCGCTGCAACGGCCTGCGCTACCCCTGGAACTATTTGCAGTTGTGGTGGCGCACTCGCCGCTTGCGCGGGATGAGCTTCAAGATCATTGCGCTCGACCCGGGCTATTGGGGGCGCGGCCTGGACGCGCTGATGTATTTCGAGTTGGCCCGGAACACTGTTCGCAAAGGCTTTACCTGGATTGACATGTCGCTGACCGGCGAGGATAATCCGCAGACGAATAAACTGGCGTCGCTCTTTGACGCGCGGGTTTACAAGCGTTACCGCATATTTCAATTAGAGTTATAATGGGAGGTCAGAAGTCGAGGGTCGGAGGTCGGAGATGCAACACACCGAAGGAAAATTCAACGCGAGCGATGGACTGGAATTGTATTATCAGGCCTGGCGACCGGAGGGTGAGCCGAAAGCTGCGCTGGCGGTCGTGCATGGATACGGCGAGCACAGCGGACGTTACCTCAACCTGGTCAACTATTTTGCGCCGCGCGGCTATGCGCTGTACGCTTACGACTTGCGCGGGCACGGCCAGTCCGCCGGGCAGCGCGGGCACATTGTCCGCTTTGACGAGTATCTGACCGACACTGACACATTTCTCAAGCTCGCGCGAGAGCGCGAGCCGGGCCGCAAGGTGTTCCTGCTCGGCCACAGCCTGGGCGGGTTGATCGTCGCTGCGTACGCGGAAGGCCATCCCGGCGAGCTGCCGGGGCTGATCATGTCGTCGGCGTTCCTTCAATTCAAGATCAAGGTGCCGGGCTGGAAAGCGGCGGTGGCCCGCGCGATGTCCGCGCTCAACCCAACGATGACGATGCCCAACGACTTGCCCGCTAGCTGGCTCTCGCATGACCCCGCCATCGTGGCCGCCTATGACACCGATCCGCTGAATCATCACGTGGCGACGGCGCGCTGGTTCACCGAAATCCTCGCCGCGCAGACGCGCACGCTCGACCGCGCGAGCGAGCTGCAAATCCCCGTGCTGGCGCTTTACGCGGGCGACGACCTCATCGGCGACCCGGCCGGCAGCGCCCTGTTCTTTGAGCGCGCCCAGCTCGCCGACAAGACGCAGCATCGCTACGACGGCTACTATCACGAGACGTTTAACGAAGTCGAAAAAGAAACTGTCTTTCGAGACCTGGAAGCCTGGCTGGCGGGCCGCGTGTGACGAATCTGAGCGCGCGGCATTGCAATCTTGCTAGAAGCTGGTATAATTTTCGTCGGAAAAATAAAATGACCACGCCCAAACCCCGCAGGAGCGACAGTTGATCCAGCGTGCCACACAGACCCCCGAATATTGGGGCAGCGCTTTTACGATTACAGACCAAGACCTGGAGCATTTGCTCAACTTGTTCTTTGAGGACGAGTTGCCGCGCGCCGACGACGAGCTGGCGCTGGCGATTGTCCGCTGGCGCTGCCAGCGCGAAGAGTCGGCGGTCAGCCGCGAGTTGGCCAAGGGCGCGCTGTATCAACCCAAACACGTCTACCAGGCCGGGCAGCGGATCGTGTTCCCCGCGCTCGATTATGCCGTCGGCAACGTCGTCGCCGTGCGCGACGGCCTCAACCCGGAGGCCGGCCCATTTCAGGTTATTCAGGTGCAGTTCGACGGCCAGCCTGATCGCGAGTTCGCCGCCAACTTTCCTTACCCGCACCGTCTGAATGAAGAATCCGCTGGGACCATGCCGACGGATGGCGGGGCGCAGCGTTCGTCCGAGGATTTGTATCGCCTGTATGGCCCCCAAGTCCGCGACAAGCTGGCGGCTGCGCTCAAGCAGCGTTCTGATTTTGTGTGGTTGTTCGGCAAGTGGTTCCCGGCCGGCCTGGCAGCGGACGTGAACGTCGGGCATCTGAACCTGGCCGAAGCCGTGCTGGATGTGGCGGGCGGCGGGCCGTTGCCGACCGAGACGCTCTTGCGTGACGTGGGGCTGCCCACCGAAATCAACAAGCAGCTCCAAGAGTTTTCGCTCAATTACGCGCTTTACAGAGACGATCGCTTTGACGAAGTCGGGCCGGCGGGCGAAGTGCTGTGGTTCCTGCGGCGATTAGAGCCGCCGGAGGTGCTGTTCCCGCCGCGCCGCTTGACGTACCAGCCCGCTCCCTATCGCCGCGAGCTGCTCGACGATGCGCTGCTTCGCATCGAGCGCGATCTGGACGACGAGTTGTCCGATCTGCCCGCGCCCGAAGATCTGCCGGACGAGATCACCTTTGCGTTGACGTTCCCGCATCGGCGCGTCGGCACCTTGCCGCTTTCGCCAAGCCTGTCGCCCTCTTTCCCCACCGGGCGGACGCAGCGCATTCGCTTTACATTCGAGGATGCGCGCAGCGGCCAGCGCTGGCCGGGCTGGGTGGTGCGCGAGCACCGCTACGTCTTTGGGCTGGACACCTGGTACGAGGCGAACGATGTGCCGGTGGGCGGGTGGGTCCAGTTGCGCCGCTCGGACGAGCCGGGCGTTGTGATGGTGGACTTGCAGAGCCGCCGCCCCAAGCGCGAGTGGGTGCGCGTGGCGACCGCCAAAGATGGCAAGCTGGTCTTTGAGATGCTCAAGCGCCAGATGACGTGCGAGTACGACGAGCTGATGGTGGTCGCCGTGGATGACCCCGCGGGCGTGGATCAAGTCTGGGTGCGCGCCGAAGAGCATCATCGCCCATTGGCCGACCTCATCCAGGACGCGTTCCCGCAACTGGCGCGGCTCTCTCCGCAAGGCACGGTTCACTCCAAGACCCTCTATAGCGCCATCAATGTCCTGCGGCGCATCCCGCCGGGGCCGCTATTTGCCGAGTTGGTGGCGCATCCCTCCCTCAGAGCCGTCGGTGACGGATACTGGGTCTCCCGCGACTGACGCCCCCGGGTGTCAAGCCGCTGCAAGACGCGCTGCGCGTCTCGTAGCGCGTCACACGCACTAGTTCGCGGGTTGAGAGCCAACCCGAACGATGGTATAATCTCCTCATCTTTTGAAACAAGGAACATCCATGACTGACCCTGTGCCAGCGCCCAAGACTCTGCGCTTCATCAAGCCAAGCCTGGACACGCCTTACCACATTGACTTTGGCTGGT
>CAYHAR010000213.1:0-6275 GCA_964354595.1 uncultured Anaerolineae bacterium
GGGTTATCGCGGTCGTAATAGCCCTGTGCATAAGAGGGATGGCAGCAGTGCGGCGCCTGGCATACCGCGTGAACGATAAAGTCGGGAATCATCGTCCGGTTCGGGTCGCTGCGGATGACGGACTCGTCCACGATTTCTTCGCAGGTGACGATGACGCGCTTGGACGCAAACGCCGCTTCTTTCTGCTCGCCGATGATGCCCCAGATGTGCGCGTTGCCGTTCGCGTCGGCGCGCTGCGCGTGAATGATGGCGACATCCGGGTTGAGCGCGGGCACGGTCGTCACCACTTCGCCGGTGTAAGGGCAAGTCACGCTCTTGTATTGCGGGTTGGCGGCGGGCAGGTCGCGCGTGGCGGTGGACTTGATGGGCAGGAATGGCAGCCCCGACGCGCCCGCGGTGAGGCGCGTGATCATGGCAAAGTGGCTGTACTCTTCGATCTCGACTTTGCCCGCCTCCACAGCGGCGCGGAGCGTGCGGAGCATCCCCACGCCGGGGTTGCCGCCCCACGAAAAGATGACCTTGCGCGCGCAACCGGCGGCGATCATCATATCATAGATCAGGTCGGGCGTGGCGCGGGCCAACGCCAGGTCGCGCTTGCGCTGGCGGATCATTTCGTGCGCGGCGGCGAACGGGATGAGGTGCGTGAACCCGGCGGCGTAGACACAATCGCCGTCGTGAACCAAGTCGCGAATGGCTTTAGATAACGTCATGACTTTCATGGATTTCCTCGTTGGTCGAATGGTGTGATGGCAGACGGGACGGCTAGAGACTGCGTACAGTCACATTTTACAGCGAGTGACAGGCTAAGTCAACAAGGAACTGGACTTTGGCAAGTGCCAGATATGGCGGTCGTAGTCACGACTTTAGTCGTTGAAACCGCCAGATATGGCGCGACTAAAGTCGCAACTACGGGATTTGCCAAACTCCAGTAAGGAATTGGCTTTGTCCCCGCTTGGCCGCCACGTCTTTGCCAGGTTGAGGGTCTCTTGAGATCAGGGGGCTGACGCCCATCGCCAACTGTCTGGGACATTTGTCATTGCCCGCTTTTGGAATATGGTGTATAATTGCAAGCTATTCTCAATAGTATGAGGTCAACATGGCGCAGGATCGGGATGATTTCAAGACGACCTTGCACTCTAAGGGGATGCGGCTCACCGGGCAGCGCAAGCTGATTCTTCAGGTTTTGGAAGAGGCGGGCGGCCACCTGGACGCAGAGACAGTCTTTGAGCGCGCGCACAAGCGCGACAAGCGCATCAGCCTGGCGACGGTCTACCGCACGCTGCCCTTGCTCAAAGAGATGGGGCTGGTGGATCAGCATTTTACCAGCCGCAAGCATGTCCGTGAGGTGTACGAGCCCGTCGGCGCGGAGGAGCACTATCATTTCTCGTGTGTCAAGTGCTGCAAGGTCATCGAGTTCCAGTCGCCGCTGATTGACCGCGCGCGCACGCAATTGGCGCAAGAACTGGGCATTAACATCTTGCATGGGTGCGCGTGTTTTGAGGGGTACTGCGCCAATTGTATGTCCAAGGAATAAGGCGGCGCTCGATCTGTTGCTCATGCCGCGTTGGCTGGCAGCAACCTTGCGAGCGTAAGCTTGTGTATGAGGTGTTCATGCCAGACCTGAATCAGCAGATCCAAGAACCTATCACCGTGCCAGAGACATGGCAACCCCTGGGTGATCTGCCGTCTGGGGCGCGTGGCGCGGTATGTCAACTGCGCGGCGGCACAGCGCTCACCGGGCGTCTGGCTGCCCTGGGCTTTACAATCGGCGCCGAGGTGGAGGTCATCCAGAACTCGAACGGGGGCGCCATCATCGTGGCTGTGCGCAATACCCATGTCGCGCTGGGGCAGGGTGAAGCCGCCAAGGTGCAAATCCAAATATCCTCTGATGAAAGCCAACCCGTCGCTCCACAGGATTTAAAAGTCGCGCTGGTGGGGCAACCGAACGTGGGCAAGTCCACGGTATTCAACTTGTTGACCGGTCTTGCCCAGCACGTAGGGAACTGGCCGGGCAAGACGATTGACCTCAAGACTGGCCTGTGTCGCCACGGAGACATCACACTGTCGGTGGTGGATTTGCCGGGCACTTATAGTCTGACGGCCAATTCTTGTGAAGAGCGGATCACGCGTGATTATATTTTGACAGAGCAGCCCGATGTCGTGTTGGACATCGTGGATGCCACGGCCCTGGAGCGCAACTTGTATCTGCTGTGTGAGTTGTTGGCGTTGCCCGTGCCCGTGGTATTGGGGCTGAACATGGTAGACGTCGCGGACCAACAGGGTATTCACGTCGAGCCGCACGTGCTGGAAGCTGCCCTGGGCTTGCCGGTGGTGGCGATGACAGCCACCAAGAACAAGGGTGTGCAAGAGCTTGTCCAGGCCATCGAATGTATTGCACGCCAAAAGACCGCTTACACGCCCCATCGGCCCGAAATTCGCCAAGACCACAAAGCCGTGCTGCGTCAAATTCGGCAGCTCATCGCGCAACATACACCCGCGCCCTATCCGCCAGACTGGGTGGCGCTCAAGCTGCTCGAAGGGGACGATGAAATCACACGGATGATGCAGGGACGCTTGGGTGAAGCAGATTGGGCGCCAGTCCACGATATCCTCAAGGCGCACGAAGATGCTATCCTGGCTATCGCCGGTGGTCGCTACGATTGGATCGGGCGCATGGTGCGAGCCGCGGTGACCCGACCGCGCGCAGGTCAGATCACATTGACAGAGCGGATTGATCGAATCGCCACGCATCCCATCTGGGGCTTTAGTCTGCTTCTGGGAATATTGAGCGTGGTCTTTGGGCTGACTTTTGGCGTGGGCGCGCCGTTGCAGGGATTTCTGAACGTCAATGTTGTGCAAGCCGGGGCCGGATGGGTGCGCACTGTGTTGGCCGGCGCACCGTGGTGGTCAGTCGGGCTGTTGGCAGATGGCGTCATGGCGGGCGCCGGGACGGTGGTCACATTTCTTCCTATTCTCCTGATTTTCTTTACAGTGTTGGGAGTGCTGGAGGACGTGGGATACATGGCGCGGGCTGCCTATGTGATGGATCGCTTCATGCACTGGATGGGGCTGCACGGAAAATCGTTTCTGCCTCTCTGCCTCGGCTTGGGCTGCAATGTGCCGGGTGTTTTATGCACGCGTATCATTGACTCACCCAAGGCTCGTCTCTTGACGATCTTGCTGACACCGCTGGTGCCTTGCGCTTCTCGACTGGCCGTGCTGGCCGTGCTGGCCCCGCTCTTTTTTGGCTCAGCGGCTGTGTGGGCCTCAGTGGGCGTGGTGGGACTGAACTTGTTACTGCTGGTCGGAATTGGCTTTGCTCTCCACGAACTGGTGTTGGGAGGCGAACACGTGGCCTTTATCATGGAACTCCCCCTCTATCACTTGCCCAACGTGCGTACCATTGCTCTCACGGTCTGGCAGCGAACGTGGGATTTTCTCAAAAAAGCAGGCAGTGTCATCGTCGTCGTCTCGGTGTTGGTCTGGTACCTTTCGATTTTCCCCAATAACAATGTTGGGACCAGCTATCTGGCCGGCTTGGGCCACTTTCTATCTCCCCTTGGGGCCTGGATGGGATTGGATTGGCGGATGATGATGGCTCTGTTGACCAGCGTGGTTGCCAAGGAGAACACGATTGCCACGTTGGGCATCCTCTATCAAGCCGGTCAGCCGGGAGGCAGCCTGGCGGAAGGACTCGCCGCGACGGTGAAACCGGCGGCGGCGTTGGCTTTTCTAGTCGTGCAGATGTCGTTTGTCCCCTGCGTCGCGACGATCGCAACGATCAGGCAAGAGACCCGTTCGTGGAAATGGACGGCGGTGAGTGTTGGCCTTCTGTTGGTGATTTCGATGGTCGCCGGAGCGGCCGTTTACCAGGTGGCGCGGTTGGTCCGGTGAGGCGGCCCAGGAGGCGAGGCATAACCGAAAATAAGTTTAAGCAAGCGTTAGTCAGCCGGGCTGCCCACACCTTCAGCACGCGCCAGCGGCGCGAGCGGGTGCGCATGACGGACGAGGTGCAGCAGGCTGTAAGCCCGCGAAGCGAGCAAGCCGCGCCTTTTGACATTTCCCCGCCTGACATACAATCTTGAGCACCGACAAACAAGAGTCCCGTATGCCACCCATTCCCTACGGCCAGAATGATCCGCACCCGCTCTCCCAACTGACGACCGAGCTGGTCTGGGAAGGCAAGTACGACGAGTACGGCAACCAGAGTCGGGTGAGTTGCATACTGCCGCCTATGGTGTACAATATGGTTGTGACACCCCCTGCCTGCGGAGCAGTCCCATGAACTCTAGAATTGATACCTACCTAGGCTCCAACATCACGCTTGTCTTGGATAGCCTTGACCTCGCTCGTGTTTCACGGGACAAAATCAGAGCATCCGTGAGCCAGGCCGCCATGATGGACACCCCGGATTTGCTCGTGGTTATGGCGCCGCCGGGCATCGTGGTACAGATAGCGGAAAAGCGAATCATTGTTGGCGACCAAACACAGTCGGCGCCAGGACAAGTTGACGTTTGGTCTCCTGCGGCGACGGCCTTTGCAGCAGCGAACGAACCCAAGCTTGTGGCTTTTGGCTTCAATTACAATGTCGGAGTCGTATTGGAGGATGTGACAGAAGCTGCCGCTCATCTAACCCGACTTTTTCTGCCGACGGCAGATACGTTGCAGGCTTCGCTGCAAGTGCAGAACCTGTCTGCGGTTCCGCGACTCGTCTATTCCAGGGATTCTATCCGATACGATCTTCGCCTGGAACCTGTGGAAGGGCCAAAAATCAAGGTGCATTTGAACGCTCACTTTGCGGGAAGGCCATTGCCAGATTTGGCAGGACTGCGCCAATCTTTTATTGCGCAGTTCGACGAAGTAGGCCGAATTTTGGGGGCGCTATGAACACAACTCTGATTGAGCAAGCGGAAGCTCAGCCTGGTGGCAAGTTGAACGCCCTCGTGGCATTTTCGGCTATGGGAGAACCTCGCTACTCTGCTACCAGTGGTTCTCTAGTGATACACTCAGAGTGGCGCCCGTTCACCACAGATACTCACGATGGTGGAACAGTGCTTTGGCCAGACTGGCCGCTTTTTGAAAATGGGTTGCGCTGGTCCGAATCAGCTCGATGTTTGCAGCGGTTAGCGGCTCCCATTGTCATAACAGAGCCGGCTCTCCCTTGTTCTGCCGCCCATACGCTTGAAGCTTCTGTTGCCATCCGAATGTGGGCCTTTCTGCGGACTCGGCCGCAGTGCCCACTGCTTGCCCTGGCTTTTGCTGCGATGGTGCAACCTCTCAAGGTAGTGGAACGGGTCATTTGCCAGGGAGACGCTTCGCGCAGTGAATTGACCATCTGGACCATCGTCAACCACGCGACCGAAGCGCAGCGATATGCGATCTATGACAAGCAATGGGACGTGATGCAAGCCTTTCAGGGAAGCGCCGTCGAGTTCAACCTGGTGGATCGAGAAGATAGCCCTTTGGAAGACCTGATGCAGTGGAGCGACCGCGCTTTTGTCGTCGAGGTCTGAAATGCCAGCGACCCAAGATCACCTCGCCCAGGCGCAACACAACAAGGGCCTGCTTGCGCTGCTGTGGACGGGAAGCTCTACATACCCGGATTGGGTTGTCACAGTCACCTTCTACGTCGCCGTGCATCTTGTCGAGGCTTACTTTGACCGCAAGTACAGTGTACATTCGCTTAGCCACACTGAACGAAGTCGAGACTTTACTTCAATGGTTGAGTTGAAGCCAATCTATGGCGATTATTCTGAGTTGTACAACCTCAGCATGGAGAGTCGCTATCGTTGTCACCTGTCCAAGTGGCCTCCGACCAGAGCCCAAAAGGTTTTAGGTTTGCTGACCAACATCGAACAGCATCTCAGTTCCTTGCCCTGATGCGGCTCAGTTCAGCATGAGCAGGCTCAAATGCAAAATCTTGAATCCCCCGCGCCCCTCTCTGGGGCGTCTGTTCTTTGTACCCCCTGTGAAGGCATGACACTAGAGTCCCGTATGCCACCCATTCCCTACGGCCCGAATAACCCGCACCCGCTCTCCCAACTGACGACCGAGCTGGTCTGGGAAGGCAAGTACGACGAGCACGGCAACCGCCGCGATGGGATCATTGACCGAGCCGTACCCGCCTTTTGACATTTTCCCCTGCGTGACATACAATCTCAAGACCTGACAGGTCCGCTTCGCGAGACCTGGAGCCGAAGGCCCCCTGTGGGTCAGGTCTGAGGAGCCGCCATGACGCAAACCACCTTCGAGCAAGGGCTGGACTCGGTCGCCGA
>CAYHAR010000214.1:0-6248 GCA_964354595.1 uncultured Anaerolineae bacterium
CCGGCGCGGTCAACAACGACATCGCGGCCGGGTTGGCCGGTTCGGCGATTGTGTTGGCCGCCATAGACCAGGCTGGTCGCCCGTTGACGATTCGTCGCGCCGCGCTGTTGGGCTTGCTGTTCGGATTGGCGCTCAACACCAAGTTCAATCTCGTGTTCATGCTCATTGTGATTGAACTTGCGCTGCTCATCCCCGCCTGGCGTGAGCGCGCATGGCGCAAGTGGCTTGTCGCTAATCTGGTCCTCTTGGCCGTGGCGCTGGCGCTGGCGGGCTGGTGGTTCGTTCGCAATCAAGTCTTGTATGGCGAGCCGACGGCCATCCAACGCACGAACGAGCTGTGGGGCGGGCGTGACCCTGCGCGCAGTTGGGACACCGCGCTCGTCGAGCTGCCGTATGCATGGTCGTCGCTGTGGGGGCGATTCGGCTACGGCCAGATTCCGATGCCATCGGACATATACACGGTGATTCTGTGCGGGACCATCGCGGCGGCATTGGGGCTGATCTTGATGCTGATTCGATGGGGCCGAGGGAAGGAGCGCGCGCCCCTTTCCTTGATAGGCAGAGAGGCCGGGGGAGAGAGTCTATTGATTCTGTCTGCCACCGCCGGCGTATTTGCGTGCGTGCTGTTCAGCTACATGCTCGTCAGCACGGCCGGGCCGATGGGTCGCTTTTTCTTCCCGGCGCTTCCGGCGCTGGCCGTCCTGACGATGTTGGGCTTGAGCCAGCTCGCGCCGCGGCGATACCGGGCTATCTTGGCGGTGATGGTCAGCGCGGCAATGTTCGGGCTGGCTGTCTATGCGCTCTTGGGCATCTTGGCTCCGGCCTTTGCGCGGCCTGTCCGGCTGACCCCGCAACAGATCGCCGCCATTCCTCATCCGCTCGACGTGACGTTTGAGGGCAAGGCCCGGTTGCTGGGGTATAATGTGGACGCCGATACAGTGCGCCCCGGCGGACAGATTGCGGTGACGCTGTATTGGCAGGCGCTCGCGCCGATGAATGAGAATTACGCAGTGTTCGTTCACCTGGTCAACCCGGCGGGCGCGCTTTCCGCGCAGCGTGACACTTTCCCCGGCCTGGGCAATTTCCCTACCAGTCAATGGAAGCCTGGCGACACTTTTGCCGATACGTACCGGGTGGACATGGGCGAGACGGCCTATGCACCCGACGAGGCACAGGTGCGCGTCGGGCTGTATCTTCCGAATGGCCCGCGCCTGGAGGCGCACGGCACGGACGGCTCATCGTTGGGCGATGGGGTGACGCTGGCATCGGTCCGCCTCGTCCCGCGTCCCGGCGATTTCCCCAATTCCGTCCGAATCAACTTTGGCGATAAAATGGCGCTGCTGGGCTACGATGTGGATGCGCGCGTGATCCGCGCGGGAGAGACCTTTTCTGTGACGCTCACCTGGCAGGCGCTCGCGACGATGCCGGCGGACTATCGTGTGTTTATGCACGTAACCAGCATGGGCGGCGACATTGTGGCGATGAATGACGGGCTGCCCTATACCAGCCCCAAACGCACACGATTTTGGTCGCCGGGCCAGATATTTCAAGAAGTGCGCTCGTTGACAGTCGCCGTAGACACTCCAGCAGGTTTGTATGATATTGATATGGGAGTGTACATCAACAAGGGGCGATTGTCCGTCGTCGCGCCCGACGGCCATTACATCAGCGAACAACTCACGCTCGTCCAAGTGCGCGTGAAAGACAAATAGGCCAAGATCAAATGTCAGATTCCAAACCTCGAATTGCCCCGCGACGCAATCTTGCACTCTGGGTAGCGCTCTTTTTCTTGTTGCTCTATGCCGCATTCACCCAGTCTCACATCAATTCCTGGAACGAAATCTCGCGCCTGGCCTCGGTCGAGGCGCTGGTGCAGCATGGTACCTGGGCGATTGACAACACGGCTCTGGGCAGTTTGACCGGCGACAAGATCTTTTGGAATGGACACTTTTACTCTGACAAACCTCCCCTCTTTTCTTTGGCGGGAGCCGGGGTGTACGCCGTGCTCCACCATGGCCTGGGCCTCTCGCTCAGTCCTCAGGAGTGCAATCCCATCACCAGCCCGTGTCACTGCGTCGCGTTGATGTGCCCGCAGCCGCCGGACTGGGCCTATTATTGGCTCACCGTGATTCTGATTGGCCTCTCCTCGGCGCTGATGTTGGCCTTGTTTTACCACAGCACCGCGTTGTGGGGCCTGTCCAATCTCCCGGCCATCCTTTTCACTGGCGTCCTGGGACTGGGGACCGCCATCTGGCCTTATAGCCTCATCTTTAGTAATCACGTCCCGGCGGCGGCCTGCTTGATGGCCGCACTTTACGCGCTGGTTCGTCTCAAGGTCAATGACTCTTCTCGCCGCTGGCTTTTGATCGCTGGCTTTGCCACGTCCCTGGCTTTTACTATGGATCCCGGCACCAGTCCGTTTTTGATTCTCTTTTCAGTTTTCGTCTTGCTGCGTCACCGCATTCAGGCGTGGCCGTTCTTCGTGGGCGGCTTGCTCCCCCTGGCGGTGACTGCGGCATTGGACTGGTGGATGTTGGGCGATCCGCTCCTGCCGACAATGCACACGGCCGGATTTGATTATCCTGGCTCTGTCTTTCCGGCAACCGTCGGGGGCACGCACGCGCCGGCCGATGTGCTGGATTACGGCTTTCGATCGCTTGTCGGCGATCACGGCCTGTTTGCCTTCACACCCGTGTTGCTCTGGGCCATCTATGCGTTGGGGATGGTTCTCTTTGAGCGGGGACATTGGCTGCGAGGCGAAGCGGCTACGGTGGGGCTGGCCAGCCTGGCGACGGTGCTTCACCTTACCCTGTTCACTTATGATTTTGGTGGAGCCGGCTTTGGCGTGCGCTGGTTCGTGACATTCGTGCCCCTTCTCTTTTTCTTCGCCATTCAACCTTCTCTCTACCGCACTCTACAGCGACGCCTGGTCTTTGCGGCGCTGAGCGCGCTTTCCATCTTTTCAGCCTGGCAAGGCGCGCTTGCTCCATGGGGGCCGGTGCTCCCTCCCCTCAGGCTAGAGACGGCTGCCGCCGCGCTTGAATGGCCCGCGCCGCTGACGCCGCAGCAAATCGGTGCGATTCCACACCGGCTGGATGTGACGTTTGAAAATCACCCGGCGCGATTGGTGGGATACGCGCTGGACGCGGACACGGCGCGTCCTGGCGAGCCGATGACGGTGACGCTGTATTGGGAGGCGCTCGCGCCGATGAGCGACAGCCACGCCTTGTTCGTTCACCTGATCAATTCGGCGGGCGCGTTTACGGCCCAGCGCGACGTGTTCCCCGGCCTGGGCAACTTGCCGACGAGCTACTGGCAGCCCGGCGATGTCTACGCGGATGCATACCGGGTAGATATTGGCGAGACCGCCTACACGCCCGACGAGGCGCTGGTGTGGGTGGGGTTGTATCGCAAGGACGGCCCGCGCCTGGTGGCGCGCGGCGCAGACGGTCGGTCGCTGGGCGATGCGGCGAGTCTCGCGTCGGTCAAGCTTGTCCCGCGTCCAGGCGACCTGCCCAATTCGGCCAGGATAAACTTTGGAAATCAAGTGGCGCTGGTCGGCTATGACCTGAACACGCGTGTCATCCGGCCCGGGGAAACGTTGAGCGTGACGCTTTACTGGCAGGCGCTCGCTTCGGTCGAGCAGGACTATGGTGTGTTCCTGCACCTCACCAGCGCCGGCAAGATCGCAGCGGCGAACGATGGGCTGCCCTATACAAGCCCCAAGCGGATGCGCCGCTGGTTGCCGGGTCAGGTGTTTCAAGAAGTGAGGCCGTTGACGGTGGCTGCGGATGCCCCGGTGGGATTGTATAACATCGAGGTAGGAGTGTTTGACGAGAGCCAGGGGCGACTACCGGTTGTCGCGACCGATGGCCATTACTTGGGCGAGCAGCACGCGCTTCTCCAGGTGCGCGTGGGGGATAAGTAGGATTGGGCAGCGTGCACCTGAAACGCCATTGGCTCCCTCTGTTGGCGGTGTTGCTGCTGTGGGCTTTTTTTGCTCAGGCGGTGACTAGCATGGTCGTCCAATCGCCCACCGTGGACGAAGAAGCGCACCTGATTCGGGGCTATCTCTACCTCAGGACAGGCGATCCCCACTTTAGGATCGGCCATCCCATTTTGGCCGATGCCCTCAGCGGCTTGCCGGTTGCGGCGTTGACCGACCTAAATCTTCCCGCCGACGACCCGGCGTATGCCAGCAACAACTGGGGCGACTTTGCCAGCTATTTCATCTGGAAGCCGGGCAACAACGTTGATCTCATCTTTTTTCTCGGTCGGCTGCCGGTCGTCGCCCTGGGATTGCTCATGGCGGCGCTGGCGTTCCGCTGGGCGCGTCAGTTGTGGGGCAGAGAGGCGGGTCTGGTGGCGCTGGCTCTGTTTGTCTTTGACCCGACCATCGTGGCGCACAGCCAACTGATCACTCACGATGTGCCCGTGAGCGTTTTCTTTTTTACTGCCGCCTACGGCCTGTGGCGTTACCTGGAAACCGACCGCAAGCGCGACCTGATATTTGCCGGAGTCGCGTTGGGCCTGGCTCAGGCTTCCAAATTCGCGGCGCTGTCATTGCTTCCCATCTTTGTCGCCGTGGTCGGCTTGTGGCCGTTCTTGGGGCGAGTCGCACGCGGCGACTGGGCGCGTTGGCTCTTGAGACATGTCGCCAGTCTGGTCATCATTTTTGTGATAGCCGCATTAACGGTTTGGGCCACCTACCACTTTGACCTCCGTCCGCTCTCCGAGCCTTTGAGACTTGGAATTTGGAATCTGAGATTTGCTCCATTTCCGGCTCCGGCCTATTTCGAAGACTTGGTCTGGGAGACCCGGTATTTTGGCCGTGATCGTTTTTTCTTTCTATGCGGCGACTATTCTGCCACCGGCTGGTGGTATTACTTTCCGGTCGCATTTGCGATCAAGTCGCCGCTGCCGGCCACGTTATTGCTCGGCGCAACTCTGGTTGGCTTGATCCGTAGATCCAAGAATGGGTCTCGCCTGATGGCGCTTCTGCTTCCGGCCGGCGCGTACTTTGTTGCGACGCTGGCCAGTCCACTCTACATTGGCTACCGCTACTTTATCCCGGCGCTGCCGTTCCTCTACGTGTTCGCGGGCCGTCTGGCGTCCCTGTTCCGGGGGCGCTGGCGTCTGTTGTTAGCGGGTGCGCTCGTTTGGAGCGCCGTGATCGCTGCGCGCATCTATCCGCATCACCTGGCTTACTTTAACGAGCTGATCGGCGGCCCGGATAACGGCTGGCGCTGCCTGGTGGATTCGAACATTGACTGGGGACAGGACTTGCCCGCGTTGCGCGATGTCGTCAAGCGATATGGCCTGGGCCGAATCAAGTTGAGCTATTTTGGCAGCGCCTATCCCAGCTATTACGGCCTCGACTTTGAGCCGCTGCCCTCGGCGGATTTGACCCCGGAGCGAGGCAATCCCGCGACGATTACTTTCTATCCTCACCATCCATCGCCCGGCGTCTATGCCATCAGCGTCACCAACATGCGCGGCGTGGCCTTACCTCCTGAGAAGTGGGATACGTTTGCGTGGTTCCGCGAGAGGCTCCCTTTTGCCAAGGCTGGTTATTCCATTTTCCTGTATCGGGTAGAGCCGACTGGTTCACCAGTGGATGTTGCTCTGTCTGGTCTTCAAGTTGACGAGATTGGCACCCAAACGTTTGCGGCCTGGGGGACGAACGATGTGCGCCTGCGCTGGTTCGACGCCCGCGCTAGCTTGGTCATCCCGCCTCAACCGGTCTGGTATATTCTTGATAAAGGCAACTTGGCTTCGTGGGGATGGAGCAGCACCCGTCCCTGCACCACGACTAATGGACAAACCTGCCGGCTCTATCCACCCGACCCGGCGGCTCACGCGGCTGCCCTGGCCGCGGTCGAGCGCATGAGCGCCGCGTCTCGCGCCTGGAGCAGTTCTGCGGCGACGCCTTCACTTGACCAGCCTCCCTCTCTTGTTGAGCTTCCGATCAATTTGAGCGATCAGGTTCAATTCCTGGGGTATGAGGTGGAGAGCCTCGCTCCGAAAGCTGATCGCCTCTCTTTGCGGACGGCCTGGCGTATGACCGCTTTGCCAAATGACCCTCGCGCCATCTTTGCGCACCTGCTTTCGCCGGATGGCAAGGTCGTGGCTCAGTGGGATGGTTTAGACGTGCCGGTAGAGGGTTGGCGACTAGGGGACACACTAATTCAGCAGGTGTCGCTGCCTTTGCCAAAGGACTTGCCTGGCACGTACTGGATTCAAGTGGG